>JBFFIU010000001.1:0-50705 GCA_041556275.1 Anaerolineales bacterium
ATCGAGCAAAGGATGGCGAGCATTAAATAACCGGATAACGCTCCCCGGGTGTTGGCGTCCACCAGTGATCGACCGGTTTTTTCGGGGAATCTCAACCAGGCTGGGTTCAATCGCCCCGAGCTCTTCCGCATACTTCGCTTTCGCCAGAGCCAGGTCGAGCTGCGCAATAATTTCAATCAGTTGATTTATCTCAGGGGCAAAAGCGCCAACCCTCCCCGAAAGGTCTGCCAGGATGCGCCTTTCTTCATCCCGTTCAGAGAGCTGCAGCTCTCTGTACTGATTGTTCATCTCGACCACTGACAATGGTTCAACGAACAAGGTTGCCCCAGAGGCGGATTGGTCATGCACGACCGCTCGGATACGACCTTTGAATTCAGCCCTCAGCGGTAGGACGTACCGCCCATCGCGCTGGGTGACGAGAGACTCTTGAAGGTATTGGGTGATTTTCGAATCGCTGACCATTCGCTGCATTTTTGTCAACAGACGGTCATGCACCACCCGCAAATCCCTGCGGATGACAGCCAGTTTAGGAGAGGCAGAGTCGAGGATTTCTCCCCGATCGGAAATGGCGCGCGAGATGCCATCGATCAAACCAACCGGGAGAGGCATTTGAGCTGCAATCTCAGCCAGCCTCGGATATTGGCCTTCCAGGCGCTCGAATGTTCGCATTAGATTACGCCCGGCGATCAAAGTTGATTTGATATCCAGGAGATCGAATGGCGTTAGCAATCCGGCATGGCTGGCCAGATCGATCTGCTGCCGGACATCGCGGGCACCACCAATCGTCAGGTCTGGGTGAGAGATTAGCAGCTCCACGGCTTCGGTAGTCTCGGCCAAGAGACGCCTGGCCTCACTTAGATCAGAGGTGGGACGCAGTAGTTTAGCTTTTTCTGCTGTTGGAGCGAATGCCGCGTAACCAGCGATACGCTCCAGGATCTTCGGATATTCGAGGGTCTGTAAAGTTTTTTCATCCATGATCGCCAAATATTATAATGCTCATCTCACACATCTGTATACGGTCACAAATCCAAATCAGCAAACCGAACTCCCCAGAGAGTAAAAATCGGTCATAATCTCTTGGGCAAGTATTTAAAGAAACTACTATCCAACGAGTAGTGGTCTGCAAGTCAACGCGAAGCCTCTCTAATCAAAAATACTCGTCTGCTGAAAGATCTAAGTCGCTTTGACATCCGTTTCGATATATAATTTTGGATGACGATATTGATCTAAAGACCTTAGCCGAATAAATCGAAATACCTTGATATCTTATGATCACCTCAAAACATAGGAGGCAGCAATGCGAGACTTGACCGAACCGATCCTTGAACTGGTCCGATTAGCGGCGACAGACCTGCCAGCGGATGTCGAAGCTGGATTGAGCGCTGCAGTCGAGCGGGAGGAACCCGGCTCCGCTGCTCACGGGGCATTGGAAACCATCTTGAAGAATGTGGAGCTGGCTCGCCAGAATTCCACCCCGATCTGCCAGGATACAGGCACACCGATCTTTTACGTTCATTACCCGGAAGGCTGGAGCACGCTCCGATTACGGGAACAAATCCAGAATGCTGTGGCTGAGGCTACCAGACGGGCATATTTACGTCCCAATGCAGTCGATACCTTGAGCGGGGTGAACAGCGGCGACAATTTAGGGGACGAGCATTTTCCCACTATTCACTTCACTGAAGTCGAAGGCGAAACCTTGACATTCGACCTGATGTTAAAAGGGGGCGGGTGCGAGAATGTTGGCGCCCAATATTCGCTTCCCAATAATGACCTCGGTGCGGGAAGAGACCTGGCGGGTGTACGCAAAGTTGCACTGGACGCAGTTTATAAAGCCCAGGGAAAGGGCTGCGCTCCGGGCATCCTGGGCATCGCCGTCGGCGGTGACCGGGGATCATCGTACTCTGCCTCCAAAGAGGTGCTCTTGCGCCAGCTAGATGACTCAAACACGAACCCCGAATTGGACGAATTAGAAGACCGCCTTACCGAAGAAGCAAACCAGTTAGGCATCGGACCGATGGGATTTGGCGGGAAAACAACCGTACTGGGGACTAAAATCACCGGAATGCACCGCCTGCCAGCCAGTTATTTTGTCACTGTGACCTACATGTGCTGGGCATACCGCAGAAGGCAAATGAAGGTAAGCGGGGAAGAAATAACTTACCAATAAAAAACAGGAGTCAATTGGAGGGCATTATGCAAGAAATATCAATTCCGATCAGTGATGAGACCATCCGCTCTCTCAAAGTGGGAGATCCTGTTGCGCTTTCCGGAGTGATGGTCACCGGCAGGGATGCAGCTCACAAGTGGATGGTAGAAACATTTATCAAGCGTTCACGCCAGCCAAACGACGATGATTTGCGAGTCTACGATGCCATAAAACCATTATTGGCAGGTGGAGTGATCTACCACTGTGGTCCTGTCGTTGCCGGTCTTGAGACAAAGGAGTATCAATTCGTTGCTGCCGGTCCCACAACCAGTACACGCGAAGAACCATATCAGAGTGATGTCATGCACCACTTTGATATCAAAGGTGTGATCGGCAAAGGTGGCATGGGACCAAAAACCCTGGCTGCGTGCCAGGATGTCCCTGGAGTTTATTTCCATGCTGTGGGAGGTGCGGCCTCATTGATCGCTCAATCTGTCGAAAAGGTATTGGGGGTGTACAAATACGAATTCGGTGTACCTGAAGCGATGTGGGTCATCCAGGTCAAGGATTTCCCCGCTGTGGTGACTATGGATTCCCATGATAGAAGTCTGCACGCCAAGATCGATGGCAGCTCTAGAGCGGAATTGGAAAAAATGCTGGCAGACACTTGACTCCCCCGGCGGCTACTGAGTAGATCCGCTAATTAAGAAAAAACACAGCCAAAGCTCAAAAGAATATGCAATGACAGACAAGCGGCCACTGCTGACACCGCTCATGCGTTGGTTCATGTTTGCCATGGTGCTGGCAAACATCGCCGGATCCATGTATGGGATTTTACTCCCCATCTATCTTACGGAACTCGGCGCGAGCGTGGTCCAGGTTGGCTTGGTTTTCACCCTAACCTCCGTGGTGATCTTAATTTTACAGATCTTCGGTGGGTGGATATCCGACTCAATCGGCCGCTTGCGGGCCATAGCCATCGGCAGTGTCGGCGGGGTGATCGGATTCGCCTTCATGCTGCTGGCCAATTCCTGGGAGACGATGTTGATCGCTATCTCCATCAGCCAGATTCCTTACGCCATGGTCGGACCCAGTTTTGGGGCATTTATCGCTGAGAACTCGTCAGTAGGTAACCGGGGCAGGGTGTATGGGATCACCGATACTATCTACCAGATCACTGGAGTGATCGGACCCCCATTGGGTGGGTATATTGCCAGTTTTTATGGATTTAAACCGATGCTCTTCGTGGCAGCTATTTTTTATACCCTTGCAGCAGGTCTGCGTATCTGGATGGCGACCACCATGCGATCACCGGAAGAACCTTCTCCGAAAAAACTAACTGTGGCCTCATTTAAATCCAATATTGTTTTCATGATCGGTATGGTGCTCAGCGGCGGCATAGTCACCTGGATCTTCATCACTGACGGAGTGAGCGACATCGCTTTCCGCCTCTCCGAACAACTACAGCCGATATATCTCGAACAATTGGCTGGTATACCCATTATTCAAATTGGTTTCCTGGGCTCCATATTCTCTCTTTCAATGATGGTCACACCCATCATTTCGGGACGCATATCCGATAAGTACGGGGAGCGTGTACCGATATCTCTAGGCTTCTTGATGATATTCTTCGCTTACATGGTTTTTATACAGGTCAGCGATTTCATCGGCTTTGCCATCACCTGGGCGATTCTTGGGGTCAGTGTGGGATTATTGAGTCCTGCATACCAGTCGCTGGTCTCCAAAGTCGTTCCTCAAGAGAAGCTGGGCATTTTCACCGGCATGTTTCGCAGCAGTTTGGGGTTGATCTCTCTGCCGGCACCCTGGCTGGGTGCCCAGTTGTGGGAGCGGATCAATCCACGGGTACCGTTTATCATCACTGCTATACTGGCTCTTATCAGTGTGATCCCGACCTGGTTCAAATTTAAACTCCCCAAGGATCAGGATCTTGTGGACGAAGAGACAAGCGATGATGTCCACTCCGCCCCTGAAGCCAGCAGTACAACCGATTGACTTCCCTAATTCACGTTGGCCTAACCAGGAATTCTAAGGATCACTTAATCCTGCAGCTTGCCAACTGGGATATATGAATGATATAAATGGCAAATTAATGCCTTACAATATGACATATTGTTAATTAAGGTCAATCCCCTTTAATAGTAATCAGATCCAGCTAAATATTAAGTGAAGAGAGGTTAATTAAAATGAAGTTGATCTATAAAAGGAGTAACGGAGATATGGTGAGTGAGATGCCTGTCGGGCAAAATCCGCTGACGGAAGCCACATCCCCTCTGCAAGCGAACACTCCAGCTCCCGAATTCTCACTAGAAAGTTCTACTGGAAGAACGATCACGCTCAAGGAATACCGGGGACAACCGGTAATTCTGGCGTTTTACCCCGCTGATGGAACTCCTGTTTGCAGCGATCAACTTACGCTCTATAATGAAGTATTGCCGCTGTTTGAAGATCATAATGCCCAATTATTAGGTATATCCGTGGATAGTGTGGCGTCTCACCAGGCTTTCAGCGCAGAGCGTAATTTAAGCTTCCCCCTCTTAGCCGACTTCGAGCCCAGGGGTGCGGTATCGAGCGCTTACGGAGTGTATGATTCAAAGTATGAAACCAGCAAACGGGCCTTGTTTGTCATAGATTCATCTGGGGTGATCAGCTGGAGCTTTGTGTCACCATCCAATGTGAATCCTGGAGCGAACGGTATCTTGGAGGCCCTCGAAGCGCTGGATGAATGAAAGGAGATTGATCTGTGGCAACTGGAAGTGAAGCAAAGTTGACTGTGCCGGTTGGAGAGCGCGATCATGTCTTGGGACCCGAAGATGCCCCAGTGACCCTGGTTGAGTATGGCGATCTCGAGTGTCCATATTGCCGCCAGGTCAACCCGGTCATCAAAGCGCTGCGCCGGCGATTAGGAGGGCGAGTACGCTATGTATTCCGCCACTTCCCCATCCGTACCGCTCATACACATGCTGAACATGCCGCTGAGGCGACCGAAGCGGCAGGAGCCCAGGGTAAATTCTGGGAGATGCAGGAGTATCTGCTTGAGCACCAGGGGAAGCTTGAAGATTCAGATTTACTCCAATATGCTCGCGATCTAGATCTGGACATCGAACAATTTGAGAACGACTTGACAGAACACACCTACGCTGACCGGGTGCGGGAGGATTTTCTCAGTGGTGTTCGCAGCGGCGTCAATGGCACACCCACTTTCTTTATCAACGGGACCCGTTATGACGGCCCTTGGGATCTCGAATCGCTGATCGAAGCCGTTGAAAAACCGTTAGGCGCTCAAGTGCGCCTGCTTGCTCAGGAATTTGCCCGCATAGAAGCTTCCGGTGGTCTGGTGTTGCTGGCCTGTGCCATCGTAGCCCTCATATTGGCGAATTCTTCCTGGGCGGAATCCTACTTTCACTTTTGGGAAACCGATCTAAGTTTTGCAATAGGCAACACCCATTTTTCATTGCCTCTGATAGAGTGGGTTAACGATGGCTTGATGGTGATCTTCTTCTTCGTGGTGGGTCTGGAGATCAAGCGACAGCTCACCACGGGAGAGCTGGCGACGCCGCGGCGAGCAGCTCTGCCGCTGGCCGCAGCACTTGGAGGTATGATAGCTCCAGCTGGACTTTACCTCGCCTTGAATGCTGGCGGACCTGGTGAGCCAGGTTGGGGCATCCCAATGGCGACCGACATCGCTTTTACCCTGGGCATCCTGGCGCTGCTAGGTAGCCGAGCTCCGTTATCATTGAAGGTGTTCTTCACCGCCTTGGCTATTGCTGATGACCTGGGGGCGGTATTGGTGATCGCCCTGTTCTATACCTCTGACGTGGCCTGGCTTTGGTTGCTCATTGCCGCGGTCACTTTTGCTGCCCTGATCGGGCTCAACCGGGCCAGGGTTTATGAGCCGTGGCCATATGCGGTTTTAGGTGTCGTTCTCTGGTTTGCCTTCCTCGAATCGGGTATCCACCCCACCATCGCTGGTGTATTATTGGCTACAACAATACCCACTCGCAACCCACCCAATACTGGTTCCTTGCTTGCGCAATGCGTCTCTGTGCTGGATGAATTCGAAGACCCAGCTTCCCGCCGAGCTACTCACAGCGATCGATATCAGGCTGCAGCCCAAACCCTGGAAGTCGTCGCAGATCGAATGCAATCACCCGCTCAACGTTTGGAACACTCACTCCTCCCTTGGTCCACATATCTGATCTTGCCAATATTCGCTCTGGCGAATGCAGGTGTGCAACTGCGATTCGACATGAGTCTCTTCGGACCGATCAGCATCGGCATCATGCTTGGCCTGGTGATCGGCAAACCGCTGGGTATCACCTTGCTCTCATGGCTGGCCATCAGGTTGGGGTTGGCTGAGCTGCCTCGCAATGTCGGCTGGCGCGAGTTGTTCAGCGCCAGCTGGCTGGCTGGAATCGGTTTCACCATGTCCCTGTTCATCGCCAATGCTGCTTTTTCGGATCCTGAACTACTGGATCAGGCCAAAATAGGCATCATTTTCGCCTCATTGGTGGCTGGCATCATTGGCTTTATCCTGATGGCGACCGGCAGCTCGACTCATGAAGAAACCACGCACATGGAGTCGGCGCCGGCAATGGATTGAAGACAGGTTCGTTGTCTTGGTACGCTTTGTGACCAAAATCAAAAAACAAGTTCTCTTTATGTTGAGAACTTGTTTTCTTTATCCACAGATTGAATTGGAGATCACAATACCCCAGTAGAGATGCAAATTTCTATTGGACGGTTAATTAGATTCTCCTTCAGCAGTTTGTTCATGTGCTATTGGCAGCTCAATGATGAATTTAGCTCCCACACCAACTTTACTCTCTACACGTATTCGTCCTCCCTGGCTTTCGACGAGTGACCTTGCGATAGCCAGACCCAACCCTGAACCCCCTTCCTCTCTTTGGCGAGATTTATCACCACGATAGAAGCGGTCAAACAGGAAGGGCAGATCCTGCTCAGGAATACCGGGACCGGTATCTTCGACGGCTATCCTCACTCCTTCAGGAATCTGTGTTCCAGATAAGGTGATCCTGCCACCTTCAAGGGTGTAGCGCAGGGCATTATCCAGCAAGTTGACCAACACTTGAGTCATGCGATCCGCGTCGACCTTCACTTCAGGTAAACCCGGTGAGGTCTCGATCAGCAATGAGACACCTTTCGTATTTGCCTCTGATTTTCGCGCCGCCGCACTACGCTCTAACAACTCTAGAGGGGAGATTCTGCTTCGATTGAGACGTAATTCACCGGCATCAGATAGTGAAAGGGTACGTAAATCGTCTACTAATCTGTTGAGCCGCTTGGTCTCGTCATAAATGATGTCAAACGTCTCTGGATCAGGCGGCAGCTGACCTTCGCTGAGCGCTTCTGAATGTCCCAGCACAACCGTCAGCGGTGTACGCAGCTCATGGGCGATATCGGCGGTCATTTGGCGGCGCAACTCCTGGGATTGCGCAAGGTCAGAACTCATTTGATTAAAGGAGGCCGCTAATTCTCCCAACTCATCCTGTGAACGAATGGGCACTTGCTGTTTCAAATCTCCCTTGGCGATGGCACGGCTGGCATCTGTTAATTCCCGCAGCGTGCGGGTCAAGGTGCGGGCCAAAACCACCCCCAGAATCAATGAGGCCAATACTGCCCCCACGGATGCAATGATCAGAGAATTGTACAAACGCGTAAACTGAGCCGAGAAAGGGGGGGCGCCCTGAAACCGATTTGGACCACGGAAAATTATCCCGACCACCTGGTTATCAATCGTGATCGGGGTTCCATCTTCTCTCCACCGGTCCATGCCTTGAATCCTGGGGGCGGGGAAAACATCAGGATCAGGTACAATGATCTCCCCCTGCGCGTTGAAGATTACAAAGCCTCTGCCATATCTCTGGGAGAATGCCTGTCTGTTGGTTAATCTTCCAATTCCTTTCCAACTCCCATCTCTGCTGTAGTACTCAGATAATTCACTGATTAAAGCGTCATTATCTTGTGCTTCGAGCAGCTCTCTGAATTGATCCCCAGTGAATCGTGCTGCCATGATCGCCACCAGCGCGATACCTACCAGACTGACCAGGGTAAAGGCGAGCACTAACTTGAGGGCCAGAGAGCGCATTACTCTACCTTGGCCGTAAAACGATAACCCACACCATAGACGGTCTCGATGTAGTGCGGATTATGGGGATCATCTTCGATCTTGGCGCGCAGATTCTTGATATGCACATCGATCGTGCGTTTATATCCAGCAAAGGCTGTGTCCTGAATCAGATCAAGCAATTCCAAACGGGTGAATGTGCGCCCGGGGGCAGAAATCAATGCCGCTAATAAATCGAATTCTGAAGGTGTCAAATCAATCACTGAATCATTGAGTGTGACCAGATGGCTATCGCGATCCAGGGTAATCCCATTAGCGCGCAGGATATCCATTTGCGGGGGGCCCTGCCCAGTGCGACGAAGCACAGCCCGGATGCGTGAGGTCAATTCACGCGGGCTGAACGGTTTGGTGACGTAGTCATCTGCCCCAAGTTCCAATCCGAGCACCTTGTCATCCTCTTCCAGCTTGGCCGTCAACAAGATGATCGGCGTTTCGCGCTCTTTTCTATGCTGGCGCATGAATTCATAACCGTCCATCTCCGGCATCATGATGTCCAGGACGATCAGGTCGGGCTTTTCGTGGCGGGCGACGTAGATCGCTTCGCGACCGTTCTGAGCGGTCGCCACGCGAAATCCCTGCTGCTCAAGGTAAGCCCTGAGCAAAGAGACGATCCTCTTTTCGTCGTCAACAACCATGATAGTTTTCGTCATGATCACCTCATGCAGATTTAAGAGACAAACTTGGATATAAATCGCGAAGGAATTGTACCCTCAAATATTCACCTGATCTTGATTCCAGCAGTTCGATCAGCGGATCGATGAAGAAAACTGCAAACTTGTTTGCTAACTTTTCCAAGTACTCTCTCAGTGATTTGTTTTCATCCAATTCACACTAAATATTTGTGCCATGATCACCTGTCGCACATCGGTAAAGAGATAGATAAGTGCTTTACAGATAAAGTATAGAAAATCAATATAAAGGTGCTGTTATTAAGTTGTGTAGAAATTGTGAAGATAAAAGGGGAGCTAATTCTCCCATGTATGTCGAAGCGGAGACAGGCTCATAGCCCATCCGACCATGCGGTAGTCCCGCGATTGTTGTGGGGGACGAGAATTCTCGATAATCAACATGAAAAAAATATATGAAATATTTACTATAATCATGGCATCAGCCCAAAACAAGAGTGTGGAGACAACTATGGAAAATCACCCAGTCATCAGCATACACGAATACGAGCTCAAACCCAGTGCGGAGGGTGCTCAATTCGAACGCGCTTTCAAAGAGGCTGAAGCGCGCGGGTTATTTGAGCTACCTGGTCTGCTTCAGTATCACTTCGTCAAGGGCATTCGCGGGGCGCGCAAGTATAAATATGCTGTGATTTGGATCTACGAAAATAAAAAAGCCTGGGAGCAATTATGGGGACCGGTTGATCAACCAATCCCTAAGAGCAAGTATCCGGATAAGTGGCTGACCTGGGAAAACGAAGTCCTGGCCCCTTTTCTGAGGCAGGACCCGGATGCAATCAGCTTCACATCTTATCTTGTTCTTTGACAATAGAAAACGCCTGCCAACATAAGGTTTAGCAGGCGCTTTAGGTATGAAATCAGGCAATGGTAATAAACAACTGGTCAATCACTGGTAGTATCGTCGATCCAATCAGCCAGGCACGAAGACTTGGGATCCCGAACGAAATCCGCTTGACATTCAGGAGTGCAGAAGAATACCCACTTTCCTTCAAATTCGGCACGCGGTAAACCGGAGAAATATTTTTCCTCGGCTCCACAAGCCGTCCTCACGTCGCTGCCAAAAACCGGTAAAGGGATAGGTTCGCTCATGCTCATTCTTCCTCGCTCTGGATTTCCTCAAGGACCTCCATATCCTTTTGAAGATTGCGCTGCCGGACCAACAGACTGAATAGATAGATCAACATCACTCCGAAAATGATGATGTAGCCGGCGATCATGAAGTTGGTCGTATCGGCTGGACCTTCTTGAAAGTACTGTAAGAAATGCATCATGTTCTCCTTTTTACTGGATCGTCTTCAAGCGTAATTGTTCAACTTCGTCCGCTTGCCGACCAAGCCGGATGCGATGCCAGAGCAGATCGATAAACACAAATGTGAAAGTTAGCAGACTGAACATGAAAGTCTGCAGCATCAAGGGGGTCATATCGAAAGCCCCCGTGACACTTGGATCTCCACCAGCAATTACGATCGGGTGAATGGTGCGGAACAGCCTGGCTGAGAAATAGGTCAACGGCACGCTCAAAGAGCCAATGATGGCGTAGACAGCCCCGAAGCGCGCTCTGCGATCTGGATCCTCGATCCCCTGGCGCAGCAGCAGATATGCAATATAAATCAGCAGCATGACCGTGGCCGTGGTCAAGCGAGGATCCCAGGTCCACCAGGTATTCCAGATTGGACGGGCCCAGATTGCACCGGTGACAATGTTGATGAAAATAAACACGATGCCGATCTCAACAGCTGCCAGACCAATAATATCCCATTTACGATCCTTTCTGATCAGGTAGATGATGCCAGCCACGGCAGCACCGATAAAACCGAGCATCCCCACCCAACCAGCAGCGACGTGGAAGTAAAAGACCCGCTGGACATCCCCCATCACGGCTTCTTGCGGCGCATAGAAGAAGACCATGTACGTCGCCACGAGCAGTAAGATCACCGTGACGACATCTAGAACGGTAAGTAAACGAGGTTTCGATTCCATGTTTAACTCCATTTTAGTCTGTCATTGTCTATCCCGCGCTCTTTGCGGGGCTGAGGCGAAGTAAAACGAAGCCAAAGCATCCCTGAGACCACAGCCAAGCAAATAGCTATAGGGATTCTTCACTCGCTTCACTCGTTCAGAATGACAATTTCTGATTGATTTCACCAATAAAATGAATAATTCACACATCGGATAAACTACTCTTCAACCACATAATCAAAAACCATAAAAGCGACTGCGGAGAAAATTATATCGTAAGCGATGAGCAGGTTCAGCCAGGGACGGATCTCGTCTATCGGGATCCCATCCAGAAATCCCGTGCTGGCTTTGACCGCAGCCAGGATGACCGGCAGGACAACTGGGAAAAGCAGTATCGGTAGGAGGATGTCACGAGTGCGCGCCTGGACCGCCATTGCCGCCAGCAGGGTCCCCACAGCTACATAACCGATCGAGCCCAACAAGATCACCACCAGCAGCCCCGGGTTGAAAAGGTTGACATTGTACAACAGGCTGTAAATCGGCAAGACAATGATTTCTACCATCATCATGAAGATCAGGTTGCCCAACGCTTTGCCAAAGTAGATGGCACTCCGGTCGACGGGCGCCAGCAGCAATCCATCCATGCACCCCCGGTCTTTCTCGACGGCCATCGAGCGGTTGAGGCCCAACGTGCCTGCGAAAACAAAGATCACCCACAGCACGCCAGCGGTGATTGTGCTCTCCCGACGAGTGGCGGGGTCCAGGTCGAGAGCGAAATTAAAAATCAAGATCACCAGTAGGGCAAACACCAGCATCGCCGAGATCAGCTCCCGACTGCGCAATTCTGCCGAGAGGTCCTTCCATACCACAGCCCCCATGGCGCGCAGGAAGCCAGCTGCCTTACCCCTGGTGGAACTCTCTTCTCTCAAAGTCACGTAAGACGATTCTTGTGCCATGCTTAGGCTTCTTGAATCCCTTGTTTGTAGAACGCTAACAGATCATTTGGATCGATATCCTCGCGCCGGACTGAGGCAGCTATCACCCCTTTTGAGAGGATATCAAATCGGGAAGCCAGATCCCCTGCTCGAGACAGGTCATGAGAGGTCATGACCACCGTCCTGCCGAGTGCCGCCACTTCCTTAAGAACCGCGTCCAGCATCGCACTGGCATCCTGATCTAACCCAGTGTGGGGCTCATCAAACAGCATGACATCTGGATCGTGCAAAACGGCTCGGCCGATCGCCAGACGCTGTCCCATGCCGCGCGAGAAGGTACGCACCAGGTCGCGCCGGCGAGGGGTCAGCCCAACCAGATCCAAGACCTCGGCCACCCTGTTTTTTAAATCGAGGACGCCATACATCCGCCCATAAAAACGCAAATTCTCTTCTGCGGTCAGGTCGCCATATAATAATGGCAGGTGAGAGACAACACCCAACCGTCTGCGTACTGCAGCAGCCTGGTCAGGAAGACGGTAACCAGCAATGCTCACTTCTCCCAGCGAGGGTCGCGAGAGAGAGGCCAGGATGCGCAGAAAAGTAGTCTTGCCGGCTCCATTCGGGCCAAGTAGGGCGACGAAATCCCCCTGCTCAACGTGGAAATCTAACCCACGCAGAACTGTCTTCAGACCGAAACGTTTTACCAGCTTGCGAACATCAATCATTGCTTTTAAGCGAGGGTGCTTGGGAGCTGGGGCGCTGGGGAGAAATAAGAACAGGTCATGAACATCAATAAATCCTATAATTATCTATTATTAATTTTCTCTGCCAGGTAAGATCCAAGGTGTGGGTTTGGTAATCATATTGACCAGTTTGCCTATAACATGATCGTAAGTTGTTTTCAGTTCATCCATAATCTCCCTTGGGAGATATTCACATTCATAAGCAAAATCGAGCCAGGTTTGGGTTTCAGCAGCTTCTGCCTCCGCATCAGATAATCTATTGATGATGACGGACTCATATCTTCTCTTTCGCCATCCTTCCGCGAAGTTGGCACATACAGAACGAGATGAACGGCGGATCTGATCTGTGAGTGAATAAGTCTTTTCTTTCGGGAATCGCTTCGAAATCTCGAATATGCGCATTGCAGATTCAAACGCCATCTTATATACATCCAATTCATCGTGGCTTTGAATTCTACTCATGCTTTTTACTCCATTTATTACACTCTATACCGATCACCCTCGCTCCCCTACTCCCCAGCTTCCTGGCTCCCCTGCTCCCTGTCTCTCTGACCCCCTGGCTCCTCAGTTGCCTCGCTACCCATCAACTCCTTGATTCTGGCTTTAAGCTCGGAGCGACGTTTTTGGTATGCCTCCTGCGGTAACTTACCGGCCTTATACTGATCATCCAGGGCAAGGATGGCATCAAAGAGCATATCCAAATCATCGCCATTCTCTCCAGCGGGATATTCACCATCAGCGTCGTATTCACGCTCTTCCGGTCTTTCTTTGCGTGAACGGGTATAGAGCCAGACACCAGCCACGATGAGGACGACGCCAAATGCCACCAGGCCAACCACGAGGCTCGAATTTGAACCAATGGCCAACCCTAATCCCCCTCGTGGGCGCCCAGAAATATCAATTGCCAGATCGGTTCCCGCCTCGAGTCGTCCGCTGGAATACAAATGGTAGGGGATTCCCTGCACATCGCGAGTGCCCATATCACGCAGCTGGTCACCACTGACTCTAAGCCCATCTTCCGGAAGCAAAACAACCACCGCATCAACTGGGACATCAAGAGGCCGGATGAAATCCAGCTTGCTTTTGTAGGGCACATCATAGGAATATACAACCTGGTGTTGACCCATTCCAGGTCGAATCACTGCCACATCTCCAAATCCATTTTGGGTTTGAATGTATCGCTCTCCGACGACACCATCCTCGAATTGCAAGTTGGTGGCGCCCTGCGGTAAATTAAAGGACAACACGGGTTTTCCGTTTTCGGGAGCCACCACGATCTCATTTCCAGGATTAGAAATGATGTACATCTCGACCACTCTCAATATATCGGGCTCGAGATAACTAAATAAAAGGTGCAGGCGATCGACGGATAATATGGAGGTGTCGGTGGTCGTTTCAAAGTAAGGGATCACCAGGGCCAGATTGGATGTGTTTTCATCAACCACGGAGATATCGGAGCTATAGCCCATTTCTTGATAGTTTACAGTGGCGAGAAAAGTACGTCCCGGAGGCATCTCCACGTTTTCGAATATGAATTCTCCTTCGGGGCCTGCGTCAATCTCTGCGAAGAAAGTTTGCTGCATCTGATCGAATCCATGCAGTGACACTGTGAGGTTCGACGGGATATCACCTCCAGAGGCGCTGACCACTTGCCCCTCAACCACTCCCATACCAGAGGCTTCTTCTGTCGCCAGAGGAGTACTAGGCGTTTGGGTATTTGATGACCCTGTTGGCGGCTCAGGAGTACCCTGGCTAGAGATACCCGCAACTGGTGAAAGGAATGTTTGAGAACGCAAATAAGCAGTTAAAGCCCAACGCTCCTCTGGGGACAATTGCTCACCAAAGGCAGGCATCGTCGGTTCATCTCCATCACTGATCACCTGAAAGAGCTGTTCATCTGTGATGTTAGCCATATATTCCTGATCGATGAGGTTTGATGGATTAGCGGAAAGATCCGCTGCTTCAGGTCCGTCCCCTATGCCACCCTCCCCATGACAAGGGGCACAGTTGATTTGATAAACCTCTTCACCCAGGGTTACTGTCTCAGGGTTATTGCTCAGGCTGAAAAGGTAAGCGGTCACATCCCAACGCTGCCGGTCAGTGAGACTATTAAATGGGGGCATCCGTCGTTCTATATTGCCATTAGTGATAATTGCATACCAATCGGCTGGTGATGAAGAGCGAGCCAAATCTACAGTTCCTATTGCCGGCGGAGGAAAAGGCAATTCATCGGCCATTTCTCCATTTCCCAATCCATCGACACCATGGCAGGGAGCGCATTTCTCGGCATAAATTTGCGCTCCAGCAGATGGGTCAGGATGAACCATCGGGTAAAGGGGCCCCTCAGGAAGGGGTTGTGAAGGTTCTATAACCGGCACTTCAGCACCAGGTGGAGGAGTGATATCCTCAGCTAAAGAAAATGAACATGCCGATAAGAACAAGAGGCCAGAAAAGGTGAGGATCAGGGTATATACAGCAGAATTCCGAAAACAGATTTTGAGCAGAGCTCGGTTGTCATTCATATGCAGTACTTCACCGATAAGGAGATTTTCACGCTATCCCGCTAGACAAGGGGCTTACCACAACTGGGACAGAAACTATCCGAGGATTGGACCGGGCGACCACATTGGGGACAAAACCCAGCAGATTTATCCTGGCGAGAACGCCGCCGGGCAGCCAGCTGGATTTCTACTTCGTCATCCGCCTGTATGGCTACCTGGGTTCCCCCAGCTGCACCAACACCAACAACTTGATTCGAAACTGCACGGCGTTCGGCAATTGCTGCCTCGACCCGTTCATCCAAATCGTTGTTTGGGGTGACCGCGCCATATTCATCCAATTGGCGCAAGACATCGGCTCCCCGTTGAAGCAGGAGACTTCGTTGAGCAGGATACTCATCCTCAGGGATCTTCCCCAAGGCATGATCAAAATCCAGCTCTTGTAGGGCGTTCAGCACGCGATCCTGTTCTGCCAGCAATGTGGACACCTCATGTTCCGTCTGGTCATCCTCATGAGCATTACCGGGAGCATCCCGATCAAAAAGTGGACGGGCGATGAATAACCCAATCAAAATTAATAAGGCCAGCAAAAAAAGAATTGAGCCAATATCCATGACGGTTTAATGCGCTTTCACTTTCATTTTGAAAATCCCGGGTTATGAATCAAGCAGGGGATCGATCATTCCCTGGATCTCATTCAGGGAGACAAAGGGCGAGATTTTAAATGCGGCCAGTTTTCCATCTTTGCCGATGATATACGTCTCAGGTACACCGCGAATGCGATAAGCCTGAGAGATTTGCGTACGCAGATCGGGGCCATTGGGGTAGGTTATATCGAACTTCTCCAGATATGCCATCGCTTCCGTTTCAGTATCGACGTAATCCACACCCAGGAAGACGACGTCACCACGCGGCTCGTACATACGCCAGGCTGTTTCCAGTTCAGCAGCCTCCTCTTCGCATGGTTTACACCATGAAGCCCAAAAATTTACCACCACTACCTTGCCATCGAGATCCTTTAAGCTGATCTGATCACCATCAAAGGTAGTAAGGGTGAAATTCGGAGCGGTTTGACCGACTGATACAGGACCTTCCTGTGTTCTCAGCAAGCCAACAGCCAATAGCGTCAAAAGGCCGAATACAGCGATCCAGGCGACCAAGGCTCCAATGGAGAGATTCAATCCAAATGCGTTGACTCGCCCTGTTTTCTTGGTCGATTCAGGGGCGGATTCCGTATTTAAGGGGGTGGGATGAGTTTCAGTCATACTCAGATTCTATGCTCCTAGGATGCGACCAAAAGCTAACGCCGGCGCAGTTCTTCCTCGATGCGAGCCACATATTCATCCTGGGTTTCACTCTCAGGAAGATCTTGTACCGGACTAGATGGAGAGGATTTCCTCCACGAGCGCATGGCTCGATATAGGACATAACCTCCAGCGATGAATACCAGCGGAGGGATCACATACACCAGCCAGTTTAAGCCGCGAGCCGGAGGCGAGGCTAAGACTCGGTCTCCATACTGGTTGACGAAATAAGTCTTGATCTCATCTTCCGTCCAACCTTGAGAGATTTTCTCTCCGATCAAAGCCCGCCATTGAGCGCAAGCTTGAGTTGGGCACACATCCAGGGGGATATTCTCGCAAACTGGGCAGTAGAGCTGTTTGGCGATCTCATTGATCTGGTCATCGGTTGGTTCGGAAGGAGCCGCCTCCTGGGCCTGCACTGCACCAAACGGCAGGAAAGAAAAAATCAATCCGAGGATCAAAAAAGCCAAGGCAAACGTCTTATTCTTGCCCATTATGCCTTTGCCGCCACGTAGCCAGTTTGTTTTGCAGACATGCGGACCGACTCGGGATCGCGGTCAGGCCAGGCCGCAACCAGCGTCCCAATGATAAACACGAATCCACCCAACCAGAGCCAATTAACCAGGGGATTGTGGTAGATCTTAAAGGTAGCTCCAGCGGTTGATATCGGTTGCCAATCCACCAGCAGGACGTAAAAATCATCCTCCCATGTACTCCGCACGCCCGGAATGGTCATGGGTTGCTGTGATTCGTAATAATAATCACGGCGTGGGTAAAGTTCTCCAACAAATTGCCCGTTTTTATCGACGGAGACCACCGCCCGTGCGACATTGCGACCATCATCCGTATCAAATGCAGCCAGCGAATTGAAGGTGAGCGTGTAATCACCCAGGGCGATCGTCTCGCCTTGCGGGATAGTCCCCTGGGTCTCTGACTGGAAGATCTCGATTCCGATAATCCCGATCGCCATCAGAACTACGCCCAGATGGATGATATAGCCACCGTATCTACGGCGATTGCGTCCTGCCAGACGCCATAATGCAACTGGAAAGCTTTCACCTGAGCGGCGATGCCGAGCCCGGGCACCACGCCAGAATTCGTAAAGTGTGACTGCAGCCACGAAACTGCACAGCCAGAATCCCAATAAGGCTGCCGGGTTGCGGGTGCCGCTGACAATAACAACTGCCACCACCACCAGAGAGGCGATGAAAGGTTTCCAGACCGCTCGTCCCAGTGTTTTAGCTGAAGAAAAGCGCCAGGCCGCCAAAGGCGCAACGCCCATTAGAAGCAGCAGGCCAGCGAATAAAGGGGCGGTCGCCCGTTCGTAGAACGGCGGACCAACGGTGACTTTTTGCCCGGTGAAGACCTCTGAGATCAGCGGGAAAATCACGCCCCAGAAACAGACGACAAGAATGCCCATGAACAACAGGTTGTTGAGCAGAAACAGTGCTTCTCGCGATAAAAGCGAAGTCATTTGCGTTTCCGCCTTGAGATCGTTCCAGCGTTTGAGCAGCAGCGAGAGGGATACAACAAAAGTAAGACCCATGAAGGCGAAGAAAACCGGCCCAATTGCACTCTGGGCGAATGCATGCACGGAGGAAAGCACACCAGAACGAGTGAGGAAGGTGCCGAAGATCACCAGCTCATAGGTCAGGATGATCAGGATCATATTCCAATGTTTCAACATGCCCCGTTTCTCCTGGATCATGACCGAATGCAGCAAAGCTGTTCCAGTTAACCAGGGCATAAAAGCAGCGATCTCCACCGGATCCCAGCCCCAATAACCACCCCAACCGAGGACATCATAGGCCCACCGACCCCCAAGTATCAGACCAAGCGAGAGGAACAACCAAGCAACCAGCGTCCAGCGGCGGGTGATGCGGATCCAGCGGTCATCAGTCCGGCCAGTGACCAGCGCGGCGATGGCAAAAGCATAAGGGATCACAAAAGAAACAAATCCCAGGTAAAGCATAGGCGGATGGATGATCATCCCTGGATGGCGCAGGAGCGGATTCAATCCGCTTCCATCAGCAGGTTTGAACAATACCGAGCCAGCTGGCTGCAGCATGGAAGTCGTAATTTCCCCAGCAGGAGTCTGCCAGATACGGACGAAGGGATTTTCGATAAAAACACTCAACCCGAGGAAAAAAGCCAGCGTGACGAGGGAAACGATGATCACCCAGGGTAAGAATTCCTGATCACGCTTCCACTTGCGCAGGGTTACCGCCGAAGCAAAAGCAGCCAGCAGCCAGGACCAAAAGACGAGCGATCCCGGTTGCCCTCCCCACAATGCGGTGACCTTCAGGTAAAAGGGCATGCTGTTGCTGGTGACCGTGGCTACATAATTAACTTCATAGGCATTGGAAACCAGGAGATAAATAATGCATAAAGCCGATACTGTTACTAAGGGAAAAGTCAGCAGCATAGCATTGCGCGCGCTGGCAACCCAGGTATGCTCTCCTCTGCGAGCGCCGTAGTAGGCAGCACCAATGCCGTAAAGAGAGATCAAAAAAGTGATAACGAGTGCCCCATATCCAATATTAGCAACCATAAAAGGCTTCACCTCTGTTACATGCAATGCGTGAAACGCATTATCAATTGCATTTCACGCATCAGTAGATCAATCAAAAACGAAACCCTGACAATACACTAACCCTCAGACTGCCCTGGAACCGCTTCTTCATATTTCGTAGGACATTTAAGCAATAACTCATCGGCATAGAACACGCCATCATCACCGAGCTCGCCGGTCATAATGGCTTGCGCTTCGTGTCGTAAAAGATCGGGTTTAACCCCAACATAAACTACTTGCATTTTAGTCCTGTCCGGATCAAGGACCGCGGCATGCAGGACTTCTGCCAGACCACCCTGGGCTTCGATATCTTTATTATCCCCAGGCACATGGGCTACTGTGAACTTCAATGTCAACGTTTGGGGATCATACTCTACTGAGTCACCGATAACAGCTCCTGAAACACGCACATCCCGCCCAATGTCACCAGCTTCCCGGGAAGCCAATTCGTCAACGGTGAGGAAATACTGCGCGCTGGCTTGCGTCGAAGTCACGATGAGGTATACAATCGCTGCGACGATCAACAGTCCACCCACAATGAATTTGGCGCGGCCGCCAGTTTTTACTTGAGATGAAACGGGTTGTTCCATATATTGCTCCTCCGTCACCAACTTTTATCGTATTGTCCTGTTACAACTCTTAATTCTGTCACACCTAGATTAAAGCAACCTGAGAGAATACCAAATTAAGCATGAGAGTGCGATTAATTTAATCCAAATCGATCAAGCCGGTCCGAATGGCGAACTTGACCAATTCGGTTGATGAGTGCAGATTCAGCTTGTGCATGATCCGTTCGCGATGCCTGGCAACTGTCTTGGGGCTGATTCCCAGCAGTTCGCCGATCTCAGCATTTGTATTTCCCTCAGCAACCGCCTCAAGCACCTGCAGCTCCCGTTGGCTGAGCACATCCAAACCTCTGCCTCTTTCCTCTGTTCCACCAATCTGGCGCCCTTCCAGCGGAGCCTGGATTAACAAGCGGCGGTAATCTTCCAACAACCAGCGTGCCAGTGCTGGTTGTAAATAAACATTTCCTGAGGCAACGCAGCGGATGGCAGTCACTAATTCCTCGGCGGCGACCTGTTTGGTAACATACCCTGAGGCACCTGCGGAGAGCATTTCGAAGAGATACTGCTTATCCTCATGCACTGTAAGCGCCAAAATATAGCAGTCTGGATCGATCTCCTTTAACCGCTTGGTTGCTTCCAAGCCATCCATCTCGGGCATGGTGATATCCATCACCACCAAGTCTGGGTTGGATTCTTGGGCGCGTTCGATCGCCTCACTGCCGCTGCTGGCTTCAGCCACCACCTGAATCCCCTCTTGGGTATCGAGGAATGATTTCAATCCAGTGCGTACAATATCGTGATCGTCAACTAACATTAACCGGATGGTGCTCATCTGGCTTCTCCTCGACTGCGCTGATGCTGAATTCGTTAATCGGCACGATGACTTCCACGATCGTTCCGCCTCCTGCGGGGTTGGAGATATGCAGCTGCCCCGAGACGGATTCGGCTCGTTCGCGCATGCCCTCCAGTCCCCAACCACGCTCGGGGGAAGCAGCCATCGTGGCATCCATGCCTACTCCCTTGTCACTTACTTCTAAAACTACATCTTCAACGTTAAACCATAATTTCACTTTCGCTTGATCGCACTGAGCATGGCGGGCGACGTTGGTGAGCGCCTCCTGGGCGACGCGGAAGATAACCGTTTCGATCAAAGGATCTAACCGCCTGCGCTGACCTTCAACCTGCAAAGCCACCTGCAGACCAGTACGCTTCTGCTCTTCTTCTCCCAGATACTGCAGGGCGGGGACCAATCCCAAATCATCTAATTGAGCTGGGCGCAGATCGTGCACCAAACGGTAGATACCTTGAGACATATCACGGGTCATGGTTTGCAGCTCGTCAAGCAGATCTTTTATGCGCGGCTGCATGGGGGCTAAATTTTTTAACGTTGCCAAATTCAAGCTGAGCGCGGTCAAGAATTGAGCTGTTTCATCATGCAGTTCACGTGCGATGCGCCCACGCTCCTCTTCCTGGGCGATGACCGTGTGGCGCAACAATTCTCGGCGCAAAGCTTCCCGCTCCTCCAGGTCGCGCTGCACCTGTTGGAGAGCTGCAAGCCGTTCCTGCTGGGCCGCTTGCAGCTGCTCCTCTCGCTCGCGATCGACGATCTGGATAGCCTGGATCAGGTTCACAGTCACCAGTGCGGCCATGCTTGCCCGTACCAATTGAACAGGGAATCCAGCAATATTAAGGAACACTGTTGAATTGATGATATTCGCTGGGTACAAGTCGATCGGTCCCACAAAAACCTGTGTTAATCCATACAATGCGAAACCCACAGCAGCCCACCTGAAGCGACGGGCGAGTTTACCGCGTCCTTCGCGATCAACCTGCTGGGCACGCTTACGCAGACCTAGGCCAGCCAGGATCCCCCCAGGCACGGCCAGGGTATAACGGGCCAGGGTATCAGAGGGTTTGAGCAACAAATCGGGCCGTTGATTGGTGACCACGATCAACAAAATCGCATAAACGATCATAATGCCGATCAAGATCGCCAATGGGACTCTTGCTCCCTTCTCTGGCCCGACAAGCATTAACAAACCAAAATAAACCAGGGGTACGAAAGAGATCACCAGCAATGCATAACGTATCCAGTCTAAGTATTCCGGAAAAGGAACACCCAGCCAGACTCCTTGCAGGAGCAGGATCTCGATCCATTCGTGCATACCATGCAGCAGACCAAACACCGCCAGCGGTTGCAGCACGCGCCGTTCTGCCAGTCTCGGAGCACGTGTCGTCTCCAGGAATAAGGCGATCCCCATTGAGAAGAAAGCCAATCCATAGATGAAGAATATTAAAACGATGTCCCACTGCATGAGGCGATCCTTTCACCATCTGCTACAAGTTTTATTAACAGCTATTGTACAGCAAACGAATAAAACTATTGCTATCTTCAATGTGACATTTGTCACATAACCAGCGTTACTTATTCACTCATCTGGGATTTACAATTAGGGTAAAATAACTACGCAAAATTACACAACTCATATGTTAAATCTCCCTCTAAAATCGTCTGTAGATACACAAAATCAAATGACAGCACTCAGGTTCCTTCTGTTGGCTAACACCTACTAAATTTGAGATGAGACTATGATGAAAACCTTGAAATTTGTTTTGATGATTGGCAGCTTGTTGATCATAATCGCTGCACTGGCAGCTTGCGGAGGGCAAGATGGTCCGCAAGGGCCTGCAGGTCCCGTTGGTCCACCTGGTCCAGATGGTCCGCATGGCCCTACCGGACCCGAAGGTCCGGTAGGGCCAGCTGGTGCTGAGGGGGAGACTGGCACTGGTGTGACAGGGGCTGAGTATGTAGGCAGCGCTACATGCGGCGGTTGCCACAAGGATACTTACGATACCTTTATTCAATCCGGTCACCCCTGGAAATTGAACCCTGTGATCGACGGACAGCCTCCAGATTACCCTTTTACAGGTTTACCTGAATTACCAGAGGGTTACACCTGGGATGATATTTCTTACGTGATTGGCGGATACAACTGGAAAGCCCGCTTCATTGACCAGGATGGCTACATCATCACAGACGAACCTGGCGCTTCAGGCAATGAAGAGTATCTCAACCAGTACAATTTCGCTAACCCGATCGTGGGCACCGAAGCCGGTTGGGTGACCTACCACTCAGGTGAATTAGAGAAGCCTTATGACTGCGGCGCATGCCATACGACCGGTTACAGCCCCAACGGCAACCAGGACGACCTGCCGGGCCTGGTCGGGACCTGGGCTGAACCTGGCATCATGTGCGAGGAATGCCACGGTCCGGGAGGCATGCACGTTAAAAACCCGCAGGGTGTTCAAATGACCATCGACCGAGATGCGGAGCAGTGCGGCAAATGCCATAGCCGCGAGGAGATCGAATCGGTCAATGCCAGCGGTGGCTTTATCCGTCACCACGAACAATATGAGGAGCTCTTCCAGGGTAAGCACATCGCCCTGGACTGCGTGATCTGCCACGATCCTCATCAAGGCGTCGTGCAGCTGCGCCAGGCAGGCATTCAGACCACGCGCACACAGTGCGAGAACTGCCATCTTGATGAAGCGCAATTTCAGAACTCGCTAATCCATCCTGCTGCAACGGAGTGCATCGACTGCCACATGCCGCGCATCGTCCTGTCTGCGGTAGGTGACCCGGAGAAATTTACTGGCGACATCCGCACCCACCTGATGCGCATCAACCCCACCCAGATCGAGCAGTTTACCGAGGATGGCAGTGCCTCCCTTTCAGAGATCGGGCTGAATTTCGCCTGCCGGCACTGTCATGGCGTGACTGCCTCGGAAAAGAGTGACGAAGAATTGATCGAAAATGCAACTGATTACCACACGCCAACGGAGGAGTAATCGCAACAAAAAGACTGCTTTCCAGTAATATCCAAACGGGCTGGGGCAGACCTGGCCCGTTTCACTCTAATTAATAATTAATGGTGAAAATCGCAATTGGAGATAGTAAATGAAAAGGTTCTGGCAAAGAATAAGGAATACTTTTAAGAATTTCTTCTTTCCTCCACCTGGTTCTCCTCGCTGGGCGCGAGTATTACCTTATGCTGTTCTGGGTATCTTAACTTTGATCGTGTTGACCGGGGCAGTTTTCGGCTGGGAATACACCAATTCCCCCCAATTCTGCGGCACAGCTTGCCACACCATGCCACCCGAATTCACAAGTTATCTGATCTCCCCCCATGCCCGCGTTGACTGCGTCGACTGCCATATCGGTAAGGGCTTTCTCGCCACGCGTGTCTCCCGCAAGGCTGGCGATCTCCGCCACATCGTCGCCACCACCTTCAACACCTACGAGTTTCCCATCCGGGCTCACCAGCTGCAGCCCGCCCGGGAGACCTGCGAGAAATGCCATTTCCCAGAGAAGTTCTCCGATGACAGTTTGCGTGAGATCAAGCAATTTAGTTCGGATAAAGATAATACACCCCTGTCAACATTTTTAGTGCTCAAGACGGGCGGGGGCAGCAAACGCCAGGGGTTGGGGCGCGGCATCCACTGGCATATCGAGAATAAAATCGAGTACCTGCCCATCGATCCCGAAGAACAGGTGATCCCCTACGTGCTGGTGCATGAAGATGACGGCACGATCACGGAGTACGTGGACGTCGCATTTGATCTTGATCCCAACGATATCGATCCGGATGACCTGGTGGAGATGGACTGCATCACCTGCCACAACCGCATCACCCACCTGGTGAAGACACCAGAAGCGACGGTTGATGAGATGCTCAACCGCGGCATCATCGATCCGGAAATCCCCGATATCCGCCGCCAGGCGGTCGAAGCCTACAGCCAGATCTATGAAACCACTGAAATTGGCCTGGAAGGCATTGCCGGTATCGCCAGTTATTACCAGACATACTACCCTGAATATTACGCTGAAAACCAGGAAAAGGTCGCTGATGCCATCCTTGCCCTGCAGGATGCCTACGGCCAAAGCGTTTTCCCCGAGCAGAATTCCGACTGGACCACCCATCCCAATAACATTGGACATCAGGATTCTCCTGGATGCTTCCGCTGCCACGGCGGCACACATTTGAACGCCGAAGGGGAAGCTATTCGCCTGGAGTGCAACCTGTGCCACTCCATCCCGGTTGTCGCCGGTCCGGGTGATTTTGTATCCGAGATCGAGATCAGCCGCGGGCCGGAGCCCGACTCGCACAAGAATCCAAATTGGATCAGCATGCACCGGGATGTCTTTGACCCGACCTGCTCCAACTGCCACACAATCGATAATCCTGGTGGGACGGACAATAGTTCCTTCTGCTCGAATACCGCCTGCCACGGCAGTGTCTATGAGTACGCCGGTTTCGATGCTCCAGGCCTGCGGGCGATATTGCGCGAACAACTTCCCCCTGAACCAACACCGATTCCACTGGCCGAGGGTGAAGCGATCACCTATCAAACCAGGATTGGTCCTATGTTCGAAAGCAAGTGCGGGGCATGTCACAGTGAGTCGAACAGCCTGGCAGGATTGGATCTGACAAACTATGAGGGCGCTTTGGAAGGCGGAGAGAGCGGCGCGGTGATACTCGCCGGTGACCCTGAAAACAGCCGATTGATCATCATTCAAAACAGTGACGAACCCCATTTCGCCCAACTCACAACTGAGGAATTGGACTTGGTCGTGGATTGGATCGCCAACGGAGCAGCGGAGAATTAACACGAAAATTTACCAAACTTAAAATTAAAACTATAAATTTGAATATCATTGGCAACAAAATAGATTTTTAGCGGTAGTATCATAAGTTGGTAAGCACTAAAAGGAGGCAAGTATGGAAGATAAAGAGCAGCTGAGCCGGCGGAATTTCTTAGCCATCGCCACCGGAGCGATCGGGGGATTGATCGGCGTTGTCCTGGCGATTCCTGCAGTGGCTTACGTTGTCGGCCCCGCTTTACAGCGGACAAGAGCAGAGAATTGGATCAGGCTCGGACCAACCTCGAAAGTCGAGCTCGGAACTCCCACTCTCTTCAAGGCCGTTGTTGAAAGCCAAACCGGGTGGATCCTGTCCGAGGAAGAACTCGCAGTTTATGTCCTCACAGAAGACGGGCGTGATTATATCGCTCTATCGAATATCTGCACTCACCTAGGCTGCCGGGTGCGTTGGATTACCGATCAAGGTCAATACTTTTGCCCCTGCCACAACGCGGCCTTTGACAAAACTGGTCTGGTTGTATCTGGTCCTCCACCCGAACCTCTTGATCGCTATGAGACAAAGGTTGAGGATGATCAGTTGTATATCTTGTTGGGAGGTTGAAATGAGTGCGAGTTTGGGAAACTGGCTCGATGAACGCATCGGTTGGCGGAAGGTGTGGGACGCCATATTCTTGCGTAAGATCCCCAAAGTAAATTGGTTCTATACCCTGGGCAGCGCCACGCTATTCATGGCCGCTTTACAGGGCATTACCGGGATCCTGCTGACGATCTACTATGTGCCCACACCAGATCACGCATACGACAGCGTGCAGTTTATCACCACCCAGGTGCCGGGCGGGTGGTTTGTGCGCGGCATCCACCACTGGGGAGCCAGCGCGATGGTGCTGTTGACCGTCCTGCACATGGTACGTGTCATTATGTACGGTGCATACAAGTACCCCCGCGAGGTGACCTGGTTCACCGGCGTGGGATTATTGCTCGTGGTGATGGGCTTTGGTTTCACCGGTTATCTCTTACCTTGGGACCAGAAAGCATATTGGGCAACTGTTGTCGGCACCCGCATCGCCGGAGTCGCGCCGCTGATCGGGGATCCGATCTTACGAATCATGCGCGGTGGTGAAGATTTATCAGCCGTCACCCTAGCGCGCTTCTTCGGCACCCATGTCTGGGTCCTGCCAACGATACTGCTGCTGCTGCTTGGGATCCACATGTACCTCGTCATCCGGCTTGGCATCAGCGCTGTTCCTCGCAGGGAGGATTAGGATATGGACGAAAAAGAGCGACAAGAATATCTGGAGCAGTATAAAAAAGAGAAGGAAAAGGGCGTTCCCTTTTTCCCGGACATCCTTTTCAAAGATGCGGTCATCTCCCTGGTGATCTTCATCATCCTGGTGGCTTTAGCCTATTTTATCGGCGCGCCGTTAGAACCACGGGCGGATCCAGCTGATACCACCTACACTCCCCGACCTGAATGGTACTTCTTGTTCCTATTCCAACTGCTGAAGTACTTCCCGGGAGCATTGGAAGTAGTTGGTGTTTTTATCATCCCGTCAGTAGCAGTCATCTTATTGATCGCCTTACCCCTGATCGACCGTTCTCCCAAGCGGCATTTCCTACGCAGGCCAGTGATCTTGGTAGCAACGATCCTGAGTGTTATTGGCGTTCTTTTTCTTACCATTCAATCGAATCGAGAGATACCCCCACCCCTGGAAATCGTCGGGGGCGACCAAACCGCCGTCTTGTATACAGAAAATTGTGCACCCTGTCATGGCCCGTCGATGGCTGTCCCAGCAGGTGTCAATTTGCATGACATCATTGCTCAAGGCCAGCATGAGGACATGCCCGGCTGGAGCGGTGATCTCACTACGGATGAGATCGATGCCCTGGCAGGTTTTATTATCTCTCCAGCGGGAAGCCAGCTCTTCACCGACAATTGCAGCGAATGCCATGAGGTTACTGAGCTGGTTGCCAGCAACCCGCTCGTCTTGAGAGAATCCATCCAGCGCGGATTGGAATTTGAACCTCATGCGGAGCTGGAAATCCCCGATTGGAGCGAAACGATCAGCCAGGAGAACCAGACCAAGCTGCTCAACTTCCTGGTGGCACCGGATGGTCAACGTCTCTTCGCCACCAACTGTGCCCCGTGTCATGGTCAGTCCGTTGCAGTAGCCGGGGGCGAGGAGCAGTTATTGGAGATCATCAGCCAGGGTGGATTGCACCTGGAAATGCCGCCCTGGAGGGACATGTTGAGCGATAGCGATTTGGATCTCCTGGCCAGATATGTTACCGACCCCGCAAGTGTACCTGAAGGCGCGCAGACTTTTGAAAACAACTGTTCTGGCTGCCATGCGAATCGCATTCCCTCCGCTGGAGATGTTGAGACCGCCCGGCAGATCATCGCTGAAGGTGGCGGACACGAAACTATGCCCGTCTGGGGTGAGGTGCTCACTCCTGAGCAACTGGACGCCTTAGTCACTTTCACTCTCGCTGCCGCAGAAGGCACCTCCGTGGAGATCGGTCAAGAAATCTACACGCAAAATTGTGTGCCTTGTCATGGCGAATTCGGAGAAGGCGGCCCCAACCCCTCTCGCGCTGGAGATATCATCTTCCCTATCAGCACCGAGGAATACCTGAAAACAAGAGATGACTTCACCGTGCGCTCAATCATTGCTCAAGGTCAGCCGAATTTCGGCATGTCGCCTTTCGGCAGTAGCTTTGGTGGACCTTTGCAGGACGAAGAAATTGATGCCGTTGTAGCTTTCATCCGGTCCTGGGAAGCCAATCCGCCGGTGGAATTGCCTCCAGAAATCGTTGTTGCCGTGGAGGATACACTGGCACTGGACACGAAAGATATCTATGACCAGCTGTGCTCACAATGCCATGGTTTAAATGGAGAAGGTGGTATTGGACCATCATTTATGGACTCCGAATTTCATGACAACATAACCGACAACCAACTTTTCGAAGCTATAAATGTTGGACATGAGGCAACCTCAATGATCGGTTGGGGTGATGTTCTAAGTGTTGATCAGATCCAGCAAATGGTCCTGCTTATTCGCCAATTTAGATCTTCACCGGTTGCAGGTCAACCAACAACTGCGGAAGTATCCTTTTCCGAAGATGTGATGCCTATCTTCGAGGCTGATTGTATTGCTTGCCACGGAAATTTTGGGGGCTGGGATGCCAGCAGCTATACCAGTGTGTTAGGCACAGGTAACAACGCTCCAGTGGTCATACCCGGTGATCCAGAGAACAGTCTTCTCGCTCAAAAGATGACCGACACTCAATCTATTGGACAGATAATGCCTCCAGCCGGATTATTGCCTGATGATGAAGTACAAGTTGTCCTGGATTGGATCGCAGCAGGTGCACCTGATAATTAAATCTCATAAGAATCCATCGTCAACAGAGACGTGATTGATTATTGGTAATGAGGAAATTTCAAGCGATTTAACATACGAGTAGCTGTGGATTCAAAACGACGTTCTCGGTATTGGCCGATCAATGCCAATCTGCGCGCCAAGGTCACCCTTGGTGTGGTCGTGCCTTTGATCTTGATCCTTGGCATATTTACCGTAATCGAAGCCTCTCGTCACCGAGAGACCGAACTTTCCAACCTTTCTATACTTGCATCGCAATCCGGTATGGTGATCGAAAGTTCATTGCGAAACGCAATGTTGCAATCCGATTTCTCTGAAGTTCAAAGGATATTGGATGCGGTCGGTGATGCGGGGGAATTCCGTGTCGTATACTTAATGGACAGCGATGGAAAAATAATCTTTGCACCGCATGGTGAGGGTGTTGGCGAGCGGTTAGACAACAAACACCCAACCTGCCAAGCGTGCCATAAGTTGCTGCCTGATGAGAGACCAAGCAGTGTCGTGGTGACAGATGATGATCAGCGCGTCTTTCGGAGCATGTATCCCATAAGAAATGCACCGGAATGCATGACCTGTCACGATCCGGATAAACCGATTATCGGTTTGTTGCTCACCGATATCCCTATTACAAAGGTGGAATCAGCTTTAACAGCAGACTTACGCGAGAATCTGCTGTGGTGGGTCGGAACGATTTTAGCAACAGTTTTCGTTGTTAATGTTGCCATGAGCAACATTGTTATTAACCGCCTGCAAAAATTAGCCCAGGCTTTGGCGGGCTTTGGGCAAGACCAATTGAGTCTCCGGCTCCCCGCTGAAGAACCCGATGAAATCGGTCAGCTTTCAGAAGCCTTCAACAATATGAGCCAGCGCATTGAGGTTGAAGTGGCAGAAAACCGAGCCCTCTCCGATCACCTTTATCTGCAAAGCAAACAGCGTGGTGAACTGCTTAATCATTTGATCACAGCCCAGGAGGATGAGCGCAAACGTGTGGCTCGCGAACTCCACGATGATCTTGGCCAGGCGTTGGGGGCATTGGCCTTGCAAGCGGAAGCGACTGAAAAACTCATCACCTCCGATCCAGAACGTGCGATCTACCAATTGAACCTGATTCGAGAGCTGATCACCGAAACAACAGAACGGATGTATGAACTTATATTAGCATTGCGCCCCTCAACACTCGACGATCTGGGCTTAGTCGTAGCTCTACAATCCCATGCTGATAGATTTCTATCCGGCAGCGGCATTGCCTTTGAATTAAATGCTGATGGCTTGTCCGATCGCCTCACGCCCGAATTGGAGACCGCCCTATACCGGATCTACCAGGAAGCCCTGAACAACGTCAGGCGACATTCCGGTGCGAACAGGGTATCCATCACCCTGACAATGAACCACGGCTTTCTCGAAAGCGAGATACAGGATGATGGCCGCGGTTTTGATCCTCAGGTGTTAGACTCCAATGGAGACAGCCCGCATGGATTGGGATTATTGGGTATGAAGGAGCGCGTCAATCAGGCTTGCGGGAATATCGAGATCATCTCTCAACCAGGCATCGGCACACGCATCCATCTGCGTTTCCCAATTAATGGAGGTTGATCCTGGCTGATCCAATTCGCGTCCTCATCGCCGATGATCATACAATTGTTCGTTCAGGCGTTCGCCTGCTGCTGGAAGCCGAAGCTGATATTGAGGTAGTTGGTGAGGCACTTGATGGTCGCGAGGCATTAAAACTGGCAAAATCACTCCAACCGGATGTAGTATTAATGGATATCACCATGCCAGTGATGGATGGGCTGGAGGCAACCAAACAGCTCAAAACGCGCTTCCCGCATATCAATGTCCTGGTTTTGACCATGCACCGATCAGACGAATATTTCTTCGAAATGCTCAAAGCAGGAGCCTCCGGATACATCCTTAAAGGCGCCAAGACAAACGAACTTATCAATGCAGTCCGGGTTGTCCATCAAGGGGAGGTATTTCTTTATCCCACGATGACTCAAAAACTGGTCCAAGGTTATCTTCAGTTAGCAGATTGGGAGAATGAGAGTGAACCTTCTCTGAGCCCGCGAGAAAAGGAGATCTTTCGATTGTTGGCAGAGGGTTACAGTAATAAAGAGATCGCCGAAAAGCTGGTCATTAGCCCCAGCACTGTTCACTCTCATCGTGGCAATTTAATGGACAAGCTTGGGCTGAGCAATCGCCGTGAATTAATTCAATACGCTAGGAAGCGTGGTTTGATCCAGAATTAGCGTATACAATAACCTATCATTGCCAATTCCTTCAAAAAAACGCCAAACAGATTGGCGTCTTTTTTATTAAATTTGGCAATTTCAGTGATGTACAAACGCGTAATTTTTCACTAATATTCCCTTAAGGATTTATTAGGTTCTTGGAGGCGTGTTGGCTACCCACCGGGTGTACGTGATTTGGACCAACCCCCTGTTTCACGACTCATTGCTTCAATTATTGGCTCACACTGATATCAAATGGGTCGGTGCAGCCTCGGATTTCACCATTGCAGTTGAAGAGATATCTCGCCTTCACCCGGACACAATTCTTATCGAAGAACAGGATGGTGAGACGACCACAACTACTTTTATGGAAATCGTGGATAAGTTTCAATGGAATTTGCGCGTGGTAGGGGTCAGTCTCAGTGACAATCAATTGAGTGTCTACCAACACGCGCAACAGACGGTGGGGCAACCAGAGGATCTGATTCGCTTGATTATTGAATGATAGACCTCAGAATGTTCCTCCGAATAATAATAGTTCAATGTCCAATTTAATTATGCCGAGGAGGTTCACTATGTAAACTAACAAATAAAATACGATGGATTGGGGTTACCGAATGATTGATTTGAGGAGGTGCAGCATGCTTCGTAAATTCACTTTTATAACAATGCTTATTTTTGCTACACTGCTGTTAGCGGCTTGTGCTGGTGATCAAGGTCCCGAGGGGCCTGAGGGACCACCAGGACCCGCAGGTCCAGCTGGAGCTCAAGGCCCAGAAGGTTCACCAGGAACCGAGTTGACTGAAGATCAACTTGCGGCACTGGAAACTGCAGGCAATTTGGCTGGCATTCAGTTTCCGACTTTAGATGAGGTGCGTAGAGGTTGTCCGGCCTGCCATGTACTGGTAGATGAGGAAACTGGACAATATACACTTCCATATGAGGCTCACGAAAGGGCTGAAGCTCGTGGAGAAGAACATCCGGAGACTGCTCCAGATGGAACCTCGCTCGCAGCAACAGAGGAAGTTAATGTCACAACTTGCTTGCAATGTCACGCAGCCGGCACCGGTGATCGGGCTGGAAAAGGGGTCATTGCCCCACTGGCATTGCGTGATATCGTCCATCCTGCACACATGTACAGCCAGTGGTTTAAACTTCACTACGGCGGTAACTGCTTCACTTGCCACAATGTAGATGGTGAAGGCAATTGGGAATTGCTTACCGAAAAAGTTGAAGTGAATGAGAAAGGCGTCCCTGACCCGGATGCAGTGCCGATCCCGGGCGCCATTGCGATTGGTGGAGCACCATCATTATCAGGTTCAGTGGCCGCTGGCGGGAGATTGTACGACAAATGGTGGAAAGAAGTTGGAGTAGACGAACCCAGTACGGACCAACCCTTGTGGGCTTCTCAAACCACCAACACCCGCAGTGGTGGCGACACCTGGCGTTGCAAAGAATGTCACGGGTGGGATTACAAGGGTGCCGACGGCGCTTATGGTTCTGGTTCCCACTTCACTGGTTTCCCTGGTGTGTTTGATGTCCAATCAGAATCCTTTGACACGATCGTAGCTTTTATTGATGGAAGCGCTAATTCGGATCACGACTTTTCAGCAATGGGTGATGAGGCTATCAATGACCTGGCGGCTTTTCTTTCTACTGGTCTTGCCGACTACGCACCCCTAATAAATGCCGAGACGAAAGCAGCCAACGGTGGCGACACCGCAAATGGCGAGTCTCTCTATGCTGCTTGTTCTGCTTGCCATGGAGAAGATGGGCGCTTGATCAATTTCGGAGATGACGACGATCCAACATACGTTGGTACTGTCGCCTTAGATAACCCTTGGGAGTTTCTGCATAAGGTACGCGCTGGTCAGCCTGGTACTGCTATGCCAGCCTCCCTTGATGCGAACTGGAGTATGGATGACTTGCTAGACCTGTTAGCTTTCTCCCAGACTCTACCAACCGAGGTACCTTAACTATAGAACGAGAATACAGGCTGAAGGGCTGGAGGGAAAACCTTCCAGCCCTTATGGAAAATCTTTCTTACCTTCAAAAGTAAAATGAACCGTCTCTGGTTGATCGTAATTTTTATCTTGATCGTAACGGGTGTCATCGTTGGGGTGATTCTCACCCGAAATCAGGTTTATGCAGCTCCCGAACAACCGATTGCATACAGCCATGAAGTCCATGTCCAGGCAGGCATCCAATGCCTTTACTGCCATCCTAGCGCGCTACAGTCGCCCATAGCAGGTATTCCATCCGTGCAGAAATGCATGGGCTGTCACAATGTAATTCAAACAGAAAGCCCAGAAATACAGCAGGTTAGCAGCTACTATGAGAGTGGGCAGCCAATTCCTTGGGAGAGGATCAACAGACAACCGGATTTTATCTATTTTAGTCATCAACCTCATCTTGGTGCGGGACTTAATTGTGAAACCTGCCACGGTGATGTTGGTCAAATGGATGTAACTCAACAAACCGTGAAGATGGATATGGGTTGGTGTCTGGATTGCCATTTACAACAACCTGAAGAAAAAGTAGGTCGTCTCGCTGACTGCCTTACTTGCCACAAGTGATAATGAAATGACAAAGAAGATTTCCCGACGTGATTTCTTGAAGATTAGCGGCGGAGCTGCAGTAGTTACCGGCGCCGCTCATGGCGCTCGAAACCTCATAATTGAGCCATACGTGAATCCTCCTGAAGAAGATTTGCCAGGTAAGGCTACCTGGTATGCCAGCACATGCCGCCAATGTCCCGCAGGATGCGGAATCATTGTGCGGGTGATCAATGGAAGGGCCAAGAAAATTGAAGGTAATCCTCTGCACCCCCTCAATCAGGGAAAGCTGTGCGCCCGTGGGCAAGCTGGGCTCCAGGCACTTTATAACCCTGACCGGCTTAAAAATGCAGTCATTCAGACCGGAGGGCGCGGGTCTCTGATGTTCGAACCGTTATATTGGTCGGAAGCATTGGATATCTTTACTGAAAAGCTCAACAGCCTGAGTGATCCAAGTCGAGTTGCATTTTTAGGCGGGTTGATGCCCTCGCATTTATTTGCGTTGAGTACACGTTTGCTTAATGCATTGGGGGCGCAAGTCCCCATAATCTACGATCTGCACGCGGCACTTGAGGGTCGCAGATCTATGGTTCAACTCTCGGAAGATTTATTTGGCGCTCCTGAGTTACCCGTTTACGATCTAGCTAATGCCGAGGTTGTCTTCTCGTTTGGCGCAAATTTTCTAGAAACTTGGATGTCTCCCGTCTCCCAAACCTTTGCATTTGGAACTATGCGTCAAGGTCAATTCGGGGGTCGTGGATTTCTTGTCCAATTCGAACCGCGCCTATCAGCGACAGGCGCTTCTGCTGACGAATGGATTCCGCTAAAGCCGGGGGCCGAGGGTTACGTCGCTTTAGCGCTTGGCCGTATTATCGTCGAAGAGCGTTTAGGTAATATCGGCAGTCATCGCCCTTATGCTGGAATGTATCAGAATATCGATGTGCGTGAGATGGCCAATGCCAGCCAAGTCCCGTTCGAAGATCTCAACCGATTAGCTCGCATTTTTGCCGATGCGGATCAGGCTATTGCTATTCCAGGTGGTGGGGTGGCCGGACAATACAATGGGCAGGCGAGTATGCTGGCAATTCAAGCTCTCAATTTACTCGTCGCTCAAATCGGAAGGGTGGGAGGTGTCTTCTTATCGCAACCTGGTCCCACTGCTGCATTTCGCCAGAATCCAAAAACAGCCTCATTTGAACAGGTTATGGACTTAGTGGAACGCATGAAATCCGGTGACATCGACCTTCTGTTGATCTATGGCACGAATCCAGTATTTGAAATGCCTGCCTCAGCAGGATTCGCGGATGCTATCGCACGCGTACCATACGTCATCTCTTTCAGTCCATTTGTCGATGAGACTGCTGTCCGCTCTGACCTGATTTTGCCTGACCATTCTTATCTGGAGTCTTGGGGCTACGAAGTACCAGCACCAGGAGCTGGGAAACCGATAGTATCCAGTCAACAACCAGTCGTACGACCAATTTACGACACGCGTTCGACCGGAGAGGTCTTCCTGGAGCTTGCTGACCGTTTGGGTGGCGAAGTGGCAGCTGCCCTGCCTTGGATAGATGAGATGGCTTTCATGCAAGAGCTAGCGGTGGAATTGCATGGCTCCAGCCTAGGAGCGTACGATGCCAAGACCCAAAGTAGTTTCTGGGCTCTCTGGCGACAATATGGTGGGTGGTGGACCGAAAAGGAAATCCCGCGCGAGCCTGAACTCACCACAATCGTCCAAGAGGCTTTACCGGTTTCTGAGCCTGTCTTTGATGGTGAAGAGGAGACATTCCCATATCACCTTCATCCATATCCATCAATTGTGCTCTCAGATGGACGGGGCGCAAACCAACCCTGGTTGCAGGGAGCGCCAGATCCAATGACCACTGCCAGTTGGGGAACTTGGGTGGAATTAAATCCTGAGACTGCCAGATCGTTAGGTGTACACGATAATGATATTGTGCGTGTGATCTCTCCAAATGGTGAATTGGAAGCTCCCGTTGTCATTTATCCTGGAATTCGACCTGATGTTATAGCTATCCCTGTTGGGCAAGGGCACAGTCAATGTGGTCGTTTTGCCCAACGAAGGGGAAGCAATCCAATCGCTTTGTTATCTCCACTAACTGACCCAGACACTGGTTCGCTTGCATGGGGGGCTACTCGGGTGAAGATCGAGCCGACTGGGCATAAAAAAATCCTGCCAAGACATGAGAGTCTGGCTGGGGAAGGACGAGAATCTATTGGCTAACACAGAACCCCGGTGGGCCATGATCGTGGATCTTGACCGCTGTACGGGATGCCAGGCATGTGTAATCGCCTGCCAGGCGGAAAACAACGTACCCACGGTTGGCGAGTCTGAAACAGAAAAAGGGCGCTGGTTACATTGGATCCATATTGAACGTTATTGGGAAGGCGAATACCCAAATATTAAGGCACGCTTTATGCCGGTCATGTGCCAGCAATGCAGTGAGGCTCCTTGCGAACCAGTCTGCCCAGTGTTTGCTACCTATCATACGCCGGAAGGTTTAAACGCCCAAATCTACAACCGCTGCATTGGCACCCGCTTCTGCGGCAGTGCTTGCCCATACAAAGTGCGTACTTACAATTGGTTTCGCCCCGAATTCCCGGAGCCATTGAACGAGCAGCTCAACCCAGATGTGACCATCCGCTCTCGAGGTCTGATAGAGAAGTGCACATTTTGTATTCAGCGCATTCGAAGAATTGAAATCGAGGCTCATGCCCAGGGACGAGAACCGGCTGATGGCGAGATTCAACCCGCCTGCGTGCAAACCTGTCCACCTGGTGCGTTGGTTTTTGGTGACTTGAATGATCCAAACAGTCGGGTGAGCCAATTGGAGACGAGCCATCGATCCTTCAAACTCCTGGGAGAGCTGGGCACCAGCCCAGGGGTGATCTACCTAAAAGGAGGCGAAACGAATGTCTGAATCAGAGGTGCTGGCATACCCTGAGGAGAGCGGCGCTGCAGAATTCGAAGATCGCCTACTCCTCTCCGAACGTACGAGTTCAGAAATTAATCAAGCCGTGCTTGAACCAATGTTTCGATCAAGCTGGCGATTTTGGTTGCTGGTAGCATTTCTAAGCGTATTAGTCTTATGGGGACTTTTTGCCTGGGGATACCTAATTTATTGGGGCATGGGGACGGCGGGCATCAATCGACCAGTCTACTGGGGGTTTTTCATCGCCACCTTCGTTTTTTGGGTCGGTATCAGCCATGCAGGGACGATGATCTCCGCGGTATTGCGCTTATTGAAAGCAGATTGGCGGCGACCAATTACGCGAGGTGCAGAAGCAATGACTGCATTTGCGCTGATGATGGCTGGATTATTTCCCTTTATCCATCTCGGGAGAGTATGGAAGTTTTATTGGATGATTCCTTATCCCAACAACCGCTTTATGTGGCCAAATTTCCAATCGCCTCTAATGTGGGATATGGTTGCCATCTTTACCTATTTCATCGGTTCTACCCTTTATCTCTACCTGGCTCTGATCCCGGACCTTGCGATGGCGCGCGACCACACCAGCAGATGGCGCCAGAAATTGTATCGGATATTATCTCTTGGCTGGCGCGGCACGGAGGCAGAGTGGCATAAACTCCATCGTGCCTTAAGCATCTTTTCAATTGCCATCATCCCGATCTTCTTATCTGTGCACTCGATCGTCTCCTGGGATTTTGCAGTAACGATTCAACCCCGCTGGCACAGCACGATATTCGCTCCCTATTTTGTGGTTGGCGCCATCTATTCCGGATTGGCAGCCTTAGCCTGTATCCTGGTTATTGTGCGCAAGGGAATGCAACTGCAGGAATTCCTGCGTGCAGAGCACTTCGACGCTTTGGGGAAATTAGTTTTGGTGGCAGGTATGGCCTGGACTTACTTCTGGTTCGCAGGGTTTATTGTTGAATGGTATGGCAATGAACCAGTGATTAGAGAATTAATCCATGAGGAGGTTTTCGGAGATCTGGCCCCACTTTTCTATCTACAAATGTCTGCGAACTTGATCCCGATTGTGCTGCTTGTTTTCAAGAAGGTCCGTGTTACACCCTGGCTCTTGCTTCTCACAACGTTATTAGTGAATGTTGGTATGTTTACTGAGCGTGTATTAATCGTTGTTGGTAGTTTGCAGCGCAACTTCATGCCTTTCAATTGGGGCGACTATAGCCCAACCTGGGTAGAAGTGAGCATTGTCGTGATGACTTTCGCTGGGTTTGCGCTTCTATATACAATATTTTCCCGTGTCTTCCCATACGTACCAGTATGGGAGATCAAGGAGGGGCGCCTGCGCTATACGGTGCGCCGTATCGGTCGTTTGTTGGTGCCAACTGCCGCCGAGATCGAATAGCTCTGCTGGCAAAGCCTGATTGTTGGAAATGTAAATAAATACTTTATTTCTACATCACCATATTCGATGGGCTCAAAAGTCCAACAAGGGAAGTTGCTTTGCGGAAATTAAACGAATACAATTGATATGAACAATCAAATGATCACTCTGATCGCTCTATTTGATGAGAGCATTGACACTGCCAAGGCTGTAGATGAACTTCACAGCATAGGTATTTCAGAAGAGAAGATGGTCGTCATGACGGATGTACCCTACCCAGAACGGGCATTGGGAAGGACCCGGGAGTGGCTGACCTTACCCTATATCGTGGTCGCCGGAGCAGTTTTGGGACTGCTAATTGGCTTGTTTTTATCTGCCATCACTCCCCACCTCTATCGTCTGGATGTGGGCGGTCACCCTCCGGTTGGCTTTCCACCAGCAGCTGTGATCACATTCGTCTTTACGATGATGGCGATCATTGTCTCTACTTTCCTCGGTGTTCTTTGGGAAATGGACTTCCCCCGCTTTGGTCCAGCCCCCTATCACAAAGCAGTCACCGATGGCAAACTCGGGGTGCTCTTAGAATTCCCTTCTGAATTGCAGGAAAAAGTTAATACCGTCCTTAAGGCCAATAAGGCTGACTACATCGGGGAACCGGAGATGATTTCGCTATGAACCCTCGTTTGCAGCGTGGATTACTCATCATTGCGATTATCCTCACGCCGTTCATCATTGGCCTCTTTTTCACCTTCGAAATTTTGAAAATCCCGTATACCACAGACATGCAAAATCAGATTTCGATAAACTACCAAGAGAGTCCCCGCATATTGCCACCCGATGGAGCAGTGCCAGTACAAGGTCTGGCGGTAATCCCCGATGAATTTCCAGTTAATCCCATTTCAATGGATGAGGTCTCTTTGCAGCGGGGCAAAGTCCTTTTTGATCTACATTGTCTGGTTTGTCATGGAGAAAATGGCCACGGAGACGGACCACTGGCGCATCACTTCACGCGCACGCCAGAAAACCTGACCAGCTCGCAAATAACCGCCGAATTTGATGGTGCCGTCTATTTGACCATCCGAAATGGTTTTGGTCAGATGCCAGCTTTATATGAAAACCTAACGCCCCACGAAACCTGGGATGTGGTGAATTACCTTCACACGCTACCGGTGAGGTGATGAGAAAATATGATAAACAAATATTTAAAATTTACCCCCATCATTATTTTGATTTTGACCGCCTGTACTGCGCCGCAAAGTCTCCCTTCGGGTCCTACACCGATCCCAACTCTGGTACCCGCGACTGAACCCAGCAGCCCTCTGACTGAAACAGCAGTACCGTCATTCCCGATCCAGAGCTACCCTGCGCGGCTGCCTTCAGCCGAGTTGGGTCAGCCACTTTACCAGACTCACTGTGCCAGCTGCCATGGTGAGGATGGCAATGGAGTGGTTCCTGGCGCACGCAATTTTGGCGACCTGGATTATATGCGAGGCGAAACCCCGGCTTCCTTCTATACTGCGGTCACTGAAGGTCGCGGTGAAATGCAAGGATTTCTCGACACATTGACCTCGGACGAGCTCTGGGACGTGGTATTTTACGTCTGGCGATTTTCCACCGATGCTGAAAAACTTGCACTTGGACAGCATCTTTATGATGATAATTGCGTGGCTTGCCACGGGGAAGATGGTACTGGTGAAGTTCTGGGTGCTGCCGATTTCTCTGACCTGCGGGTTGTCGATGACCAGGCTCCTCGAGATTTCTACTTGGTCACCACACAAGGTAAAGGCTCAATGCCAGCCTGGCAGGGTCGGCTCTCACAGGATGAACGCTGGGCGGTGATCGACTATGTACGCACTTTCTCTTATGACCCATCCCTACCAGGGGAGGCTGCTGCTCAAACTCCACCGACCGCCACTCCTCAGGAAATTGTTTGTGATCCAAAATATCTGACCCAAACCAATCCTTTTGATTGGGATGATTCAGCTGCTATTTCAGCTGGTGAGGTGATTTACAGTCAATCTTGTGCCATGTGTCATGGTGTTGATGGCTCTGGCGGGATTCCAGGCGCTCCTGATTACACAGATTCCGCAGTTGCAGATGATTTGCGTGCCAATAGTAGTGAAAAACTTTGTATTGTTGCAGATGGCAAAGAATCAATGCCTGGTTGGAAAGAGACACTCACCGATGAGCAAATGTGGGAGCTTTTAACTTATCTTTACTCATTCCGAAAATAAATAAACAAAACCTGAGAGCCGACTCTATTGTAAAGAATCGTACTTGGTTTGACCGATCAGGTTTTTAATATATAATTCTATTCATATAAAAGTTAATAGAGAAATACTTTTGTCACCCATCCGAAGGTGACATTTGCCACTAATGTAGCGCTCATAATTGGGGTATAAATCCTATGGAAAACTACCCTAATTAAACTTGGCATGTAGAGAATTCTGCCAGGTGTTGTCTGGTATCATCAAGGGAAAGAAACCAGAAAGGAGGTTGCCTATCAGCAAATAGAAGAAAGATCGCCACACAAATATCATCGTCGTAAGTGTATCCGGATACACTCAAGGAGAATGTTATGAAATATAAACACTTAATTATTGGGCTCCTCTTGCTGGTCACTGCCCTGGCTCTGGCAGCCTGTGCTAGTCAAGAAGGCCCTCCCGGACCTGAAGGTCCCCAAGGGCCCCCTGGTCCCGCTGGTCCTGAAGGCCCCCCTGGTCCCGAAGGACCCTCGGGCGAGGCCGGCGCGGCTGGGGCGGCCGCGGAGATGGGCGAGCTATCCTGCGCGGAGTGCCACACCGACGGCACGGAGCTCACCGGGCGGGCGACCGCCTGGGGTGATTCTGTGCATGGCATGGGTGAAGCCTATGTGCGTGGAACCAGTGCCAGCTGCGCTGGTTGCCACTCCGGTGGGGGCTTCAGCGCCAGGGTTGCCGCAGGTGTGGCCCCGGATGAGGTCGAGGAAGGGGATCCAAACCCAACTCGCCAGGACTGCCGGGCTTGCCATCAGATCCATGTCACCTACACAGGTGAAGATTGGGCCTTAGAGACCACCGACCCGGTGGATTTCTACGCTTTCGAAGGCGTGACCTACGATGGCGGCGAGGGCAACCTGTGCGCCAACTGCCACCAGCCTCGACGTGGGATCGCTGAACCAGACGCCGATGGCAATATTGAAGTCACCAGCACGCACTGGGGACCTCACCACGGTGGACAGGGTTCCATGTTGATGGGCGTAGCTGGCTCGCCTGACGTCGAAGGCAATCCCAGCTCACACGCCACTATGGTGGAAGGCACCTGCGTGACTTGCCACATGGGAGAGGAGTATAATCACTCCTTCGAACCCGCGGTGGAGCGCTGCCAGGAATGCCACTCTGGCATGGAAAGCTTCGATGATACCGGCTTGCAGACCGAGGTCCAGGAGAAGCTGGATCAACTGGAAGTGGAGCTGGTCGCCAGAGGTTGGCTCGATGAAGAGGGCCATCCAGCGGTAACGTTTGTCCCCGCTCCGGAAGCTTACGCCCTCTGGAACTGGATCTACATCGCTCATGAGGACGGCAGCCTGGGTGTTCACAACCCGGCCTACACCAGGGACTTGCTTGACGCCTCACTGGAAACATTAGGACTAGGTGGGGAGTAAAAGAGGCAGGAGATACTGGTTGATTTGCTAACCGGAAATCATGCAAAGCCTCTTTTGCGACAGCAAAGTTGATATCGGTGGTGATGTCTCCGGTATAACCAGACCGGCAGCAACACAGTAACCAACATCACTATCATCACCCACTGTATCAAAAACCGGGCACTGTTACCAGTGCCCGGTTTTCATTCTTAACAAAGTCAATCAAACAAAAATCTAAAAGCCTTGATCAAAACCATTATTTTTTTTCTATCCAACTGAGCTGCGAAGATTTTCTAATGAGCAGAGGCTTCGCTTTGTTCAGCATGACAAATTATGCTTTTGGGATAAACTCTTAGGGGGATCGGGAAAATGACTAAATACCACCAGAATTTAAACATTAGGACACAAATATAAGTTACTCAGTCCTGAGACGGGAGCCGCAGGAACGACAGAATCGATCTCCTGCACCAGCTCGCTTGCCACATTGGTGGCAGTAGATCGCCTCTTGCGTGAATGCAGCAGCCGTCTCCTGGCGGGGAGCTCTTCGACGGCGGCGTGCTTTCGCAGGGGATTCCTGCTGGCCTGAACGCCAGTACCAGTACCCACCTCCGCCGATCAGGACCAGGCCCAGAAACACCAAAAGCCAGATCCACCACTGACCCAGGTTCAACATACCCACACTCCTAGGGGTGAGCGTCGCGCTGGGCTGTATTTGTAAACTTTGGATGCTCAAGGCATCCGAGTCTTTTTGATAGCTTAAATTAAGTTCAAAAGGTATGCCAGCCTGCAAAGCACCAACCTCGATCAGGTTATATGTAAAACCATCACTCCCTTGGATAATCCGCCCAACGGCCGGGGTCACGATCACATTTGAGGCCCCGATGGGATGCTGGATCTGCGCAATAAGAGAGTTCACTGCCAGATCGCCAGGCCACTCGTACATAAATGTTCGCTGCGCACCTTCCTTCACCAATCTGGGATCGTAATACTCAAACTGGATAGAGGGGGTGGTGGCGATAAAAGAGACATCAATCCAATCCCCCATCACCTGTATGTCATAGACCACATCAGCCACCGAGCTCGGATCAAGTCCAACTGCCACTGCCGAAGGCTTACCAGCTTCAACAGGGATGCGGAAGGTGACCTCGGCCGGCAAAGTAATCTGGGGCGAAAGGACAGCTTTGTAAATAACCAGCACGCCTGGATCGTCATATTCCGGCCAAAGGTCTATTGTCAATGTATCCAGACTGGGAGATTCTTGAGCTTTAACCGCAGGAACCAACCACAATATGGATATGAACAGGAACAGGGTAATTCTCTTGAGCAATCGATGGTCTCCAACCTTGAATTGTTCTACGGTTGTAAATCTTACCATGCCTTAGGCCATCTTTTGCCAGTTCTGGCTTTTGATTGGAAAACTTTAATTGTCCTTTCAGGTTTACCCCCAAGATCATTTTCGTCAACCAATGGCAGACTTTAATTGCCGGGCGATGTCACCGAATTCAGCGCTATAGCGCATGCCTTCATCCCTGGGTCGCGGCAGCTCCACGGGTAGATCTAAACGGATCTGTCCTGGACGTGGGCTGAGCACCAACACCCGGTCTGACAGAAACACTGCTTCGGGTATGGCATGAGTCACCATGATCACGGTCTTGCGATGAGTCTGCCAGATGCGCAAGAGTTCATCTCCCATCCGTTCGCGGGTGAGCGCATCCAGGGCGCCAAATGGTTCATCCAGCAGTAGAATGCGCGGGTCGTGAACCAGGGCGCGGGCGATCGCTACCCGCTGTTCCATCCCTCCGGACAAGTCTCTGGGCAGTGAACCCTCAAAACCTTCCAACCCAACCAAGCCCACCAGTTCCTGCGCCCGCTGGCGCGCCATGCTGGTTGGTATTTGCTGTAATTCCAATGGTAATGTAATATTCTCCAATACTGTCCTCCAGGGCATCAGATTCGCCTTCTGAAAGACAAAGCCAATCTCTCGCCGGGGGCCAAATAGTTTCTCCCCATCGTAAAAAACTTCTCCCCTTGTTGGAGACAACAAACCAGCCAACACCCGCAGCAGAGTGCTCTTACCGCTCCCAGAGGGACCCAAAATACAAACAAATTCTTCAGCCTGCACTGAAAAAGAGATCTGCTCCAACACATCCAGGCCCACCTCCCCATCTGGAAATATCAGGCTCACATCTCGAACACTCAAGGTCGACCCTTCACCCAGAGGCTGTTGAAGGGGCTCGAATTTGGTCTTGATCCGATCACTCGACAAATTCATTTGTATATGCCTGGTCTATGTTTAGCGGCTGGGACAGCAATCCCATATCCAGCAGGATGGATTGCATGTTCTCCCAAGCAGCAGCATTTGAATACCCTAATCTATCTGTCTCCCAGAATCGAAGCGAGGCGGTTAAGACCTCTCTCTGGACAGACTGGTCAGCCTGGTCAAGATTCTCCACATATTTCTTGCTGATCTCAAAGGCCTCGTCCGGGTTGTCGAGCGTATCTGCCAGCCCGCGCAAACTGGCCTCCACCAATCGCCTCACCAGGTCTGGATTTTCGCTGATCGTCTTCTCGTTGGAGATGAGACCATTGGAGGCGAGCTGCACGTAATCCGCTACCTGGATCAGATCTATTTCATAGCCCAGTGCACCCAGCTGGATCGGCTCATTATTGGCGTATATCACCACAGCCTGATCCTGGTCTGTCGCCAGCGCCTCCACCTGGTTGAAACCGATCGAGTCGAGGATGACATCATCCTCCCCTAGTCCAGCTTCGTTGAGCAGGGCGCGCAATCCAATGTAGTTGGCTCCGAACAACCCTGGCAGCCCAATGCGCTTGCCAGCCAGGTCCTGCGGGGTTTGCATACCTTGCTCTGATTTGGCGACTACACCTACTGGATACTCCTGCCACCAAGCCATGATATAAACGATTGGCAGATCTTGTGCCCGGGCTAACAGGACCTGTTCGCCGGAGACCAGGGCGAATTGCAAATCATCAGACCCGACCAGCGTCACGCCATCGGTTTCTAAACTGTAATCGAATTCAACCTCAATACCATTCTCACGAAAATAGCCTTTATCAACCGCTACATAAAATGGCGCGTACTGCACATTGGGGATGAAACCCATCGATAAACGAATATTGTCTAATTCCTGTGTAGCAATGGGTTGTGTGCGGTCTTGTTCGATCTGAGCATCAGCACAAGCGGTGATAATCGCCGCTATCCCACAAATCAGGATGAGAATACGCCAGTGAAACATGTTTGTATGCTCCATTAATCCTTCACGAAGATTTCCTGGTGTTCAACTCTCACAGAAGGACCACATCAAGATGAGCGATTCATTGTCCAATTATTAACCAGAACTGTCTGGGCGCTGCTGCCAGGATAGCAAGCGCAATTCAATCAGGACCACCAAGCCATACAGGGTCAAAGCCATACCAACCAGGGTGAAGATGGCCACAAACACCAGCGCTGTGTCGAACTGCCCACGACCGATGTTGATCAGAAAACCAAGGCCGCGGTCAGCTCCCACGAACTCGCCAACCACAGCTCCAATGACAGCCAGCGTAGCCCCGATTCTCAACCCGCCCAGGAATACAGGTAAAGCGGCAGGGACCTCCAGGTATTTGAACGTCTGCCAGCGTGAGGCCTGCAGCGAGCGCATCAAGTTCCGCAGCTCGTCAGGCACAGAGCGTAAGCCAACAATAGTATTGATCAGCACCGGGAAGAAAACGATCAGGGCACAGATCATCACCTTGGAAAGCAAACCAGGACCAAACCAAATCACTAACAAAGGCGCAATTGCCACGATGGGAATGGATTGGCTGGCGACGATATAGGGCGCTAAAAAGCGTTCGAAGGTTTGCGATTTCGCCAGCAGATATCCCAGTGTAGTTGCCGCGCTGACTCCCAGAGCCAATCCTGCCAGAACCTCGCTTAAAGTAACCCCGATATGATACAGCAAGCGTCCTTCCAGCAAAGCAATGAGGAAGCGTTTCCAAACTAAAGCAGGAGCAGGCAGCATGTAAGCCGGGTATCCCCCCAGCTGTGCAATAAGGTGCCAGATCAGCAGCGCTAGAGCGATTGAAAATGGCACCAGATAATATCCACGCCGCTGTAAGAGACGACTCGAACCAAGGGCAACTTTTCGCGTATCTATCAAATCCATGTCAGGTTTTCCTAGGCATAGAAATGCCCCGAATAAATCGGGGCAGGGGAAATGAAACAGGTCGGGGAGGTCGCCTCAAAATAAAACCCGAAAACTAAATCGTTTTCGGGGCACGCAAGATAACAACCACGCCCAATCAGGCGAGTTTCATGAAACCTTCTTCCATCCGGACTTTACCGTCGGCCCCGGAGTTTCACCGGATCATGCTTTAGCGCAGCTCTCACCAGTTTTCCTGAAGAGTTGCACCCAGCTCGTGGGCTTTACCACCGGTCGGGAATTACGTGACAAATGGTTTTGTCAGTTCACCCTGCCCCGAAGGTCTGATATTTTATTAGCATAATTATATCTCGATGCATACAAAAAATCAATCAAAGTAGAAGGTAGAGAAAAGGGAAACGCCGAATAAGCCAGTATTTTTACCTAAACAGCAAATCAAATTCAGCCGAATAAGAGATAGATAATCAACAGTATCAGAGCAGGAATGCCGAGACCAATCGCTAAATTGAGCCAGTGATTGTCACTGCGGGTCAAGGCAGCCCCGGCACGCATGAAACCGCCGAGACTGGTCAACACCCCTCCAATGACCGCGCTCCACAGCACCACCGAGAACAGACTGAATCTCTCTTGCAAAGCTGGGAAAAGCATCACTAAAGCCCACCCTACTGCTGCGCCTCCAAATATCCCAACCCACTGCCGCCCCCATTTTTTATTATCCTGGTTTGAAGATCCCACGATTACAAACCTTATTGATCGATTAATTCTGAATTAGACTGGAGATATCCCATTGACATCCAAATCGATTCATGTGATACTTGCCATCACAATGGTGGAAGAACCACCCCTCCTTGCTATCCCACCGACAAGGAGGTGATGCCGATGATTGATAGTACCAAACCTAGCGCTGCGGCATCCCTCCTCCTTCGTGGATAAGGAAGCCGCAGCGCGCCAGGAAGCCATCAAAATTTGATGGCTTCCTGTGTGTTTAATAAACATAGAATCCTCGACCGGTCTTGCGACCCAAGTACCCGGCGTCTACCATTTTACGCAGCAGAGGCGCCGGGCGATACTTATCTTCCCCGAGATCGCGGTGTAGCACCTCCATCACGAAGAGAACGACATCCAGGCCAATCAGATCGCACAAGGTCAGCGGACCCATCGGATGGTTCATGCCCAATCTCATCACACTATCGATCGCTTCTGGTTCCCCAACGCCCTCTTGCAGTGCGAAAATGGCCTCATTGATCATGGGACATAAGATCCGGTTGGAGATAAATCCCGGAGAGTCTTTGGCTTCTACCGGTTCCTTACCCATTTGCCGGGCGAGCTCGATTGCAGTGGTTGTGGTTTCATCTGAAGTTCCCAATCCGCGGATGATCTCAACCAATCGCATAAGTGGCACCGGGTTGAAAAAGTGCATCCCGACCACTTTGTCAGGTCTGCTTGTCATCCCGCCGATCTTGGTCAAGCTGATCGAAGAGGTATTGGAAGCCAGGATCACCTCTGGGCGCGCCAGCTCATCCAGGTCGGAGAAGATCTTGTGCTTCAGTTCAGGGTTTTCTGTGGCAGCTTCAATAACGTAATCCGCTTGCGGGACGGAATCCAGGCTGCCAGTCATGGCGATCTGATTGGCAGCTGATTTTCTTTCCTCACTGATCAGGTCTTTACTGGCCAGTTTTTCGACAGACTTAGAAATCGTAGTCCGGGCACGTTCGAGTTGCTCGGGCAGGACATCCATCAAAGTGACCTGGAAGCCTGAAACCGCGGCTGTCTGCGCAATGCCATTGCCCATCGTCCCTGCCCCGACCACGAATATGTGCTCTATCTCCATAAAAGACCTCCCTAGCCCTCTATTTCAATCGCCATCGCCACAGCTTCAGCGCCGCCCAGACAAAGAGCAGCGATACCACGCTTTAATCCCCGATCGCGCAAGGCAAATATTAAAGTAACCAGAATACGTGCACCACTGGCCCCGATCGGATGCCCTAAGGCGATTCCACCCCCATTAACATTGACTTTACTCCAATCCCAGCCCTGCTCTGAAAGAGCCGCGCCATTGGCGAGCACCTGGGCCGCAAAAGCTTCATTCAGTTCGATCAGATCAACTTCGGCTAATGACCAGCCAACTTTCTTCAGCAAACCAGGGATGGCATGTGAAGGTGCATCAAAAAGATATTTAGGTTGCACAGCGGCCTGATGATAACCAATGATCCGTGCCATGGGTTTTATCCCTGACCGGTTTGCTTTATCGTTACTGGCTACAACTACTGCGGCAGCCCCATCATTCAATCCAGGTGCGTTGCCCGCGGTCACTTTACCATCCTTCTGGAAGACGGGCTTGAGATTCGCGAGTGCCTCGATTGAAGTATCTCTACGAGGTGTCTCATCGGTGTCAAATATGGACACTTTACCCTTGCGACCATCTACCTCCACCGGCACGATCTCGTCTTTAAACTTACCGGCGTCAATTGCGGCGATTGCTTTATGATGGCTGGCTAAAGCCAATTCATCCATCGCTTGGCGAGAGACTTCATACTCCTCGGCAATGAACTCAGCCGCATCACCCATACCCCAATCCTCAAATGGATCCCAGAGCCCATCGAGCAGAAGAGCATCGGTCAATTCTCCATGTCCATAACGCAGTTCTCCACTGCGATTGGCAATAAGGTAAGGCGCACGGCTCATATTCTCCATTCCGCCTGCCAGGTACAATTCACCATCGCCAGCTTTCACAGATTGAGCTGCCAACATTACCGTTTTTAATCCCGATCCACAAACTTTATTAATAGTGGTTGCGCCCACAGTTTCAGGTAAGCCACTGAAAATTGCAGCCTGGCGCGCTGGATTCTGGCCGAGGCCGGCTGAAACCACATTGCCCATAAAGACTTCATCTATCTCAGCCGCATCCTTTATCCCTGCCCGCTCGACAGCAGCTTTAAGGACAGTCGCGCCCAGCCGGGGGGCGGGGATACCCTTCAGAGTCCCGAGAAAGCGACCTGTTGGCGTACGAGCAGCGCTGAGAATAACCGGTGTATGATCATTTGACGCCATTCTTGAACCTCCTTGAAGGTCTAATTCGATAAGTCTAACGCTGTTATAGAGAGGAAGGACATACTCACTTGGGATATACCTTTTGCCAGGATTTCAGCAAGCGGAGATAGGTATCTTCGAGGGTTTCTGGGAGCACGCGTGTACTTCCAAGTGTAGACATGAAATTCGTATCACCTGTCCAACGCGGTACAACATGCAGATGCACATGTTCTATGATTCCAGCTCCCGCCGCCTCACCGACGTTTACACCTATATTGAAGCCTTGGGCGTTGTATTCCTTACTCAGCAGGGACATCAGCTGCGTGGCCAGCTCCATCATCTCCGACCGCTCGATCGGCTGCAACCCCTCCAGTGAGGCTTCGTGAGTGTAAGGCACCACCATTAAATGTCCGCTGGTGTAAGGGTAGCGATTAAGAATCACAAATGCCTGCTGGCCACGATGAAGGATCAAATTATCTGGACCATCAGGCATACCCTGGGCTTCGCAGAACACGCATCCTTCTTCTTCTTTTTGCCTTTGAATGTATGCCATGCGCCAGGGAGACCAAATATATTTCATTGGTTGATGAGTTAATCTTCGCTGAGCGAGATCGGACCCCACAAGGGGATATGCAACTATTATTGTAGCAGAAAACCCACCCTCAAGGAATAGTTGACAACCCCCAAGCGAGCGGGTATCCTCCTAATTGAAATCCCGATCCTTATCACAATTGAAATGGATGATTATTCCAGATGACGCAAATTCCGTTGTTTCAAATCCCAACCTGGTCAGTAACTGAACTGACGCGCTACCTGCGTGATCTTTTGGAGAGCGACGAGAATCTACAGGATTTGTGGGTGGAAGGAGAAGTGTCCAACCTTTCGCAGCCTTCTTCGGGTCACTTGTACTTTACGATAAAGGATAGCAGTTCCGCTTTGCGCTGCGTGATGTGGCGCAACGCAGTCACTCGACAGGCTTTTCTGCCCCGTGATGGCGATGCCATCGAAGTTCATGGGAACATCAGCCTGTACGAAGCCAGCGGGTATTATCAACTTTACGCCGACTTGATCCGACCAGCAGGTGAAGGAGCTCTTTATCAGGAATTCCTGCGCTTAAAGGCTCAGCTGGAAAGCGAGGGGCTATTTGACCCACTGCGCAAGAAACCTATACCACCCTGGCCACGGATTATCGGGATCGTCACATCACCTACCGGAGCCGCATTGAGGGACATGCTCAGGACAATTAAGCGCCGTTACCCACCAGTCGAGATTATCCTTGCGCCAACGGCAGTTCAGGGTGAGGAAGCCCCTGCTGGCATCCTGACCGCAATTGAATCCTTGAACCGGTTGGTAAAGCCAGATGTGATCTTGCTCGCCCGCGGAGGCGGCTCGATCGAAGATTTACGCGCCTTCAATGACGAAAGCGTAGCGCGCGCCATCGTAGACTCACAAGCCCCCGTGATCACGGGAGTCGGACACGAAACCGATTTCACCATCGCGGATTTCGCTGCTGACCTGCGTGCAGCCACACCGACCGCAGCCGCAGAACTCGCTACACCGGATCAGGCGGATTTACGCCAGGCCTTGTCCGCCTTGAGCGCGGATAATCTGCGGGCGATGCAGCTCCTTCTTCAAACCCGGCGCACAGAACTGGAGAGGTCTCACAGCCTCCTTTTATCCCGCTCCCCCCTGGGGCGTGTGCGCAGGGATCGCCAGCGCCTGGATGAATTGAACCTTCGGGGGAGTATTGCATTGATGCACACATTGGAGATCGATCGCGCCAGACTCGCCGGTCTGGATCTGCGCCTTAGAGCTCTTAATCCCCAGGCTATCCTGGAACGAGGTTTCTCTATCGTTACTCATTTGGATGGGAGAATTGTGCGCTCCGTTCAGCAGGTTCAGCCTGAAGATGACCTGCAAGTGCGGGTCAGCGATGGCGAATTCGGTGCGCGGGTGCAGGACCCTGGAAGCGCTGAGAGGGACAAGCCATGAACTACCCAAAGAATGAGCTGATCGAATGTGCATATTGTAGTGTGAAATCACCAACCAGCGAGATCGAATGTCCTGCCTGCGGTGCACCTTTGGAAGAAGGCCCCCTGACCAGTGAATTCAGAGAAAATTCACTTGAAGAATTGATCGAAAACTCCAATCAAAC
>JBFFIU010000002.1:0-42273 GCA_041556275.1 Anaerolineales bacterium
CGCCGTGAGCACCAGCGTTTCCAAAGACAGCTCCACCAATGGTCCCTGGGATGCCCGCTGCCCATTCTAAGCCCGCCAAACCCATCTCTGCTGCCTGTCGAGCAACGACACCGAAATTGGTTCCGGATGCAGCCCAGACTGTCGGGGGGTCACTCTTGAGATCAAATTCAACCTGGCGTGCTTTATTCAGCAACACGATCCCTCTTACTCCAGAGTCGCTCACCAAGACGTTCGATCCACCTCCCAGAACGATAAATGGCGTTTTCATCTCCCACAAAAAACTGGCCATTTCAACCAGGTCGTCGATCGATTCAGCCATGAGAAATCCTTCAGCCGGTCCCCCGATGCGTGCAGAGGTGAACCGAGCAAGTGAGACACTCGTATTGAATTTTTCGCCGAATCGATCCTTAATACTTAGTGGATCAAATGTAGCTGGTCCCTGAGTAGATAAATTCACCATTCCCTCATCCTGCATCTTCACAATTGCTCCAACTTTTCAATCAGCTTGAGCACGTTATCACGATCGATTTCAGATCTGGTGCATATATTTTTGCCGAATTCGGATTTATCGACAGGAGGTCGAAACCGTCCTCGGACACCCTTGAATCGAAGATGACGCACGGAATATTTCACAATTTTTCGTTCGTCAGGCATTGTGCACATTCCCGTTCTTAGATAGGGAAACCACGATATCGCGACTGATTTGGTCTGCATCACCTGCAGAAAGTACAACCAAAACATCTCCTCCTTGAAGATTATTTAACAAATAATCCGTTGCCTGTTGGTTATTCTCCATGAAGCGTACATCAGGGTGCACCATTTCCTGCACAACCTGGTGAGAAGAGAATTCCTCATCATTTTGTTCTCTGGCTGCATAGATCTCTGTAACCAGTACATGATCCGCACTTCCGAAGGAGGTAAGATAATCCTTTAGCAGTGTACGAGTCCGGGAGTAGGTATGCGGCTGCCAGACAGCCCACAATTGCCGACCTGGAAATCGGTTCCTGGCAGCAGAGAGTGTTGCTTTGATTTCGGTGGGATGATGAGCATAGTCGTCGATGACTGTGACCCCTGCAATCTCGCCCTGCAACTCAAAACGCCTTTTCGTTCCTTTGTACTCATCTAAAGACTGAGCAGCTCCTTTAAGAGGGAAATCCAACTCATATGCTACTGCGAGGCTGGCTAAAGCATTTTGCACATTATGTTTACCTGGTACACACAACGATACCTTTTCGAGATATTCACCTCGAAAATATGCATCAAAAGTGTAGTTGCCATCCTCATCCATGCTCATTTCTTTCACATATAAATCCGGCGCAGGTTGATCCTTCAGAGGGCTCAATCCGTAAGAGACAGTTTTTAATCCCTCCTGGAGAGCAATTTTCAAGAGTTGTTTAGAGCCGTCATCATCAAAACAGGCGATTAACGTGCCATCATCAGGTAAATTATGAACAAATTCAAGAAAGGCCTGGAAAAAATCGTCAAAAGTTGGGAAGCAGTCCGGGTGATCGTGTTCGACATTCGTTACCACTGCAACTCTTGGGTGCAATCCTAAGAACATGCGATCATATTCATCAGCCTCAATAACAAAGAAATCACCGTCACCTGCATGGGCATTATTCCCAAGATTTTCAGATATGCCACCAATAATATATGAAGGATCTAATCCCAGAGACATCATCATCCAGCTCAGCATGGCGGAAGTGGTAGTTTTACCGTGGGTTCCTGCAACAGCTATCCCGAGTCGGTCTTCGATCAACTTTCCCATGAACTCTGAACGTTTATATACTGGAATTCCAGATTTGATCGCGGCCTGGACTTCAACGTTATCTTGCAGTATTGCAGAAGATCGAATAACCAAATCCGCTTCAGCAACATTTTCAGCTCGGTGTCCAAGAGAGACTATTACACCCATAGCCTGAAGCTCAATCGCCAGAGGTGACATGATCTGGTCAGAACCACTGACAGTATAGCCACGTTCACATAGGAAACGGGCTATCGCCGACAAACCACTACCACCAATACCGATCAAATGAATGTGAATCATTAGATAAACACCACTACAACAAATAAGAAGGCCAATGCAACTGCGAAATAAATCCAAGGTGGCAGTAGATAAGCTGGCGGCATTCTTTTGACCAGGTTTATCGCGGCTTGTCCCAATTCTGTTGCCGGGTCAGGAGGAATAAAATAGGGAGTTAATGGATATCCTGCTGCATCCATGTAAAACCAAATTGAACCAACGATCAGGTAACCATTGACGGCACCCAGGATTAACCCAAGTAGAGTATCCTGGACGCGTTCACGTGCAAATCGAGGGCCGGCTAATGCGGTAAGATTTGGCGATTGGTAGCCAAAAAATACCAACACACCAATGACAGCTGTTTTTATCCAGAAGCGGGTCGAGTCGTTGATACCTGAATCGGCTCTCATAAATGGAAGGTAGGTTTCCATTAAGACGATGACAAAAATTGCCAAGATCACACTAAAAGTGACCAATATCTCTTTTGCCCAACCCCGCATCGCTCCAACAATTGCAAATAAACCAACGAAGAGCCAAAATAATACATTCAGGCTGACCATGGGTTAAATCCTTCCTGGGCTGGGTATTGACACCAACCCATACAGCAGGTCTGCGATTGATTCAGCAGCATCAGGTTTTGCCAGGGCTTGCATGGCTCGACGCATACTTTCTCTGTGGTTGCGATCATCGATAAGTCTTCTAATCGTCGTTAATAATTCATCAGCCAACATGTCATCCTGTAAAACTATGGCAGCCCCTTTTTGCTCCAAGAACCCGGCATTTACCACTTGATACCGCCATGCATACGGGTAAGGTACTAAAATCGCTGGAATCCCAAACAGCGGGAACTCACCTAATACAGATGCTCCGGCTCTTGAAACAGCTAAGTCCGCTACAGTCAAAGCGGCTCCCATCTCTTCGAATAAATAGGGAAAGACATGATAACGAGCAGCCAGATCAGGCGATAATCGGGATTTAGCACTTTCGACTTCTGACCAATCGAGGTGACCACTAATATGAATAATTTGTAATTCGCTCAACAGATCAGGTAATATTCCAATTAATGCCTGGTTTATGGATCGCGCCCCTTTGCTGCCTCCGAACACCAATAAGGTGGGTAAATCCGGGATCAATCTAAAGGCTTTGCGCGCATCCTCCAGAGACCATTCTTTCAATTCAGGCCGGACTGGATACCCGGTTACCTTCGATTTCGTTGGAAAATTTATATATTCCATTGATTCCTCAGCAGTCAACGCGATCTGCGCTGACAAACGTGACAGTGTCCGCAGTGCCAAACCCGGTTCAATATCTGGTACATATAACAATGACCTCGGTTTTATATTTCGTGAAACCATCCAACGTCCCGCTAATGCTACGGGCACTGCCAGGTAACCCCCGGTAAAGAACATCACCTGTGGATGGAAATCTTTGATCAAACGTCTGGCTGCAATAAAGCCTTTGAATAATCGCCATAGGTTACCTGGTAACGCGCTTAGCCCAACACCATGAACTCCAGCAGCTGGAATCGTGGTGAATTCCACTGCCTCCTTCGAGAGTAAATCGGCCTCCATTCCACCTTCTCCGCCTACCCAAAGGACCTCCAATGTATGCTCATTGGATGACTGATCAGAAATTCTTGATTTCTCACGAAGCGCATCATTTTCTTGAAGCGCTTTTAGCACGGCGAGAGCTGGATAAACCCCACCCCCAGTCCCTCCGGCGCAAATCAATAACCGCATCTAGCGCCCTTTCTTCTTGCTTCTGATTTCGAGAGGATACCCGAGAAATGTTCAACAGGATCCCAACTGCTGCGAGTGATACAACCAGGTTCGAACCACCATAGCTGATAAATGGCAGCGCGTTCCCGGCAAACGGCACCAAACCGACAATGACTGCCATATTGATAAATGCTTCCAATGCCAACCAAATACCCAACCCAGCTGCCATCAATTTTCCCAATCCATCTGGAGCATTTTGGGCGATTTTCATTCCTCGCCACAATATGACGATGTTAAGGAAAACCACGCCGGTTGCACCAACAATACCTACCTCTTCACCGATAACTGCAAAAATACTATCCGTAGGAGGTACAGGCAAACCGGTCAATTTTGTATCCGCCTGACCAATCCCAACACCAACCCAACCACCTTTGACCAATGCTTCCAATGAGCGAGAGAGATGCAAAGGTGCTTGGGTGAGATCCTGTATGCTGATCAAGTAGTCAGACAACCGCTGACTCCCAGTAGGGTGAAATTGAAACACTAACCAACCTACAATTGTACCTACCACTAACAAAATAACGATCTGGCGGATATCGCCCCCAGCCAGGAAAAACATGATGCCACCAAGCATAAAAATTGTTGCCGTGGCACTAAGATCAGGCTGGAGAAAGATAAATCCACCTACAAGACCCAGTATCACACTCAGGGGAAGCAGACCAAAGCTAACACTGCTTAGTTGGTCCCGTCGAGCAAACAACCATACTGATAAGTAGATCACAACCGCCAATTTTGCAAATTCTGAAGGTTGACCCGAGCCCTGGAAAATCGTCCTGGCTGCATTATTGATCACTTCATTAACCAGTAACACACTGGCCAACAAAACGATCGCCAATGCTATGATCGGGACTGCTAATTTCTTCAATATATGGTAATCAAGCCATGTCAGAAAGGCTGCCGCAACTAACCCGACCGCGGCAAACATTAACTGACGCTTGAACATAAAGCTTGGTGCTTCATCGAGGACAACCATCGAGTAGTCTGTACTGGCAGAATAAACCATCATTAATCCAAAGATTAACAACGTGAATACAGCCACAAGCAACCAGATGTCGAATCCCAAATGCAAGGATCGCCTTTCACGTTTCTTTTTTTTGTCACTATTCGAATATTCCCGACCGATGTTCATGGCAGCTCCATTACCCATTGTTTGTACGCCTCCCCACGATCTTCAAAATTATTAAACTGATCAAAACTCGTCCCACCAGGCGAGAGTAAAACTACATCACCGGGCATAACCACTTGAGCAGCTCGTTCAACTGCCTGTTTCAAACCCGAACATTGGCTGACAGCGGTCATAGTTTGCTCACCTTGAGCACTCAGTGCCCGGAATATTAAAGGGGCAGCCTCGCCAAACAAAATAACATGCTTGACTTGCTGATTAACCAATGAAGCAAATTGATCCCAAGGTAGGTTCTTATCCTTCCCTCCTGCGAGCAAAATCATTGGCTCAGAAAAAGATTTGACAGCTGCGATCGCTCTCTCCGGCGCAGTGGCTATTGAATCGTTGTACCAATCCGCACCATGCCAGGTTCGCACGAATTCTAACCTGTGAGGGATGCCGGTAAAATTTTTCACCCCAGTTCTCATTGCTTTCAGAGAGATTCCGGCAGTCAAGGAAATAGCACACGCGGCTAGAACATTCATTAAATTGTGTTCACCCCTGAGTGGTATTTCGGTGCGGGTCAATACCTTGAATTTATCATCGGATTCCTTGCGTGGGATGTGAACGACAATTGCATCCCTGGAACGGCTAAGGTAAACGCCTTTCTGATCCGAGGACAGTTGTTGAATTCCGAAAATCACTAAATCGCCTTGAACCTTCTCTCGCAGACTCCAGGTCTCTGGATCATCTTGATTGAGTACAGCAACGCTTTTGGCAGGTTGATACTCCAGAATTCTTGCTTTTGCGGAACGATATGCCTGCATATTTCTATGGCGATCGAGGTGATTAGGGGTGATATTGAGAATAGCCGCGATTTTCGTGGAACGATTCATCACCTCTAATTGGAAGCTCGACAACTCCATCACAGCAAGATCGTTTGGGTTCATATCATCAACCTTGGAAAGCAAGGGCGTGCCAATATTCCCCCCAACCCAAACCCTTGAATCCGCATTGAGTTCAATCGATTTACCCCGATACGGATTCCATTGTTCGGTCGCATCAAGGATACCCATCCTTATATAATCGATTGCAGCCTCAGCGATCAATCCAACTAAAGTCGTCGTTGTCGTCTTTCCAGCAGATCCAGTAATTCCGATCACCTCACAAGGACATACTTCAAGGAAAATCTGTGAATCATTTGAAATGGGGATACCCTGTTTACGCGCCTCAAGAACTACTGGAAGATCGAACGGAACTCCACCTGAAATACACACCAGATCAGCGCCATCCAATATTGAAAGCGGATGTTCCCCAGTAACCCATTCAATCGGTTCACCTTGCAAGGCCTGTTGTGCAGAATTTAATTGACTGATTGGAAGTCGATCATTCAAGACTACCTGGGCATTTTGTCGAACCAGGTAGCGTGCTAATGCAACTCCTTGACGGGCCGCACCGATCACAACTATTCGTTCTCCACTCCAGTCTTTGCTCTTCTTCATAGTCTTACTGCGTAAGGTTGCCAGCATCGGTATCCTAGAAAATATTTCTCAATTGTGTATTGGGCTATTTATGAAATAGCCAATGCTATTCCGATCATGGCAAATAATAAGCCGATCAACCAAAATCGTTGCACTACTTGTGTCTCGCTCCAGCCACTAAGCTCAAAGTGATGGTGAAGGGGGGTCATTTTAAAAATTCGCCGACCACCGGTGAGCCTGAAATAAATCACCTGCAGGATAATACTCAATGTTTCACTAGTAGGGATAATTGCAATTACTGGTAATAAAATCCAATGACCTGTCATCAGCGCCACGACTGCCAACGTAGCTCCAAGGGATAAAGAACCAGTATCTCCCATAAATAGATCTGCAGGATGCACATTGAACCATAAAAAACCAAATGTTGCGCCCGCTGCGGTGAAACAGAACCTGGCCAAGAAGATCTGTCCTTGGAGTAAAGCGATGGCACCATAGGTAACAAAAGCTGTCGCAGCGATCAAACCAGCCAAACCGTCCAAACCATCTGTGAAGTTCATCGCATTGGAGTAACCCACAATTAGGATCATGGCAATGGGGATATACCAGATACCAAGATCAAGCGCGCGTTTCGCCCCAGGCAAATACAACTGCGGCACATCCAAGAAATACACCAGGCCAATCGTTACCACAAAAGCGAACAGCAATTGAATTGCAAATTTTGTACGGGCGCGCATGCCCAATCCCCGGCGTCCACCGCGAACACCTTCCCAATCATCGACCACCCCTAAACCGGCGAAAGCCAGCATCACTCCCAATGGCAGCAGAACAGATCGTCCCAAAACTGTAAAACCAATTAATGAAGCAGCATTCATCAGAATTGTTACCAACAATACGGGTACGACTATCATGACACCACCCATCGTTGGCGTCCCAAGCTTGGTGTAATGTCTTTCTGGACCTTCAACGCGAATGACTTTACCAATGTTGTAATGCCCCAAAATTCGCAATAAAGGTGGTCCCCAGATCACTGCTAACATAAAACTAACTCCGGCAAGCCCCAATGCAAGGGCAATTTGCCTCATTTAACCGACTCCAATTCATTGACAATCAACTCCATTTGCATCCCTCTTGATCCTTTTACAAGGACAATATCTTGAGGGGTGAGATGCTGAGCTAAAAATTCGACTGCTTGTTCTGAAGTATCGAATTCCTGGATATTTTTCCGCGCCATCCCGGCTTCTGAAGCGGCAAAAGCAATTAATTTGGCTCGTTCTCCAACAGTGATCAACTCGTTGGCGACTTCTGCAGCGCGTGATCCTACCATTTTGTGACCTTGCTGTTCATATTGACCTAGTTCAAGCATATCTCCTAGAACTGCCACCTTGCGACCGTCCAAATCCTCAAGCAAGTTCAATGCAGCCATCGTCGATTCTGGAGATGCATTATAGGTGTCATCTAGCAGCAGTGCACCACTATCTGCTCGTACGGCGACCAATCGCAGTTGAGCTCGGCCAGTTTGCAACCCATCGACGATCTCTTGCCAAGTCAACCCATCATTTAAACCTACCGCGGCAGCACGAAGTGCCGTGTGGACAGAATGACGACCGATTAAGGGGACTTTCAGATGGATAGACTCATTGCTATAATGCAACCGGAAGCGAATTCCATCAAGACCGAGACCTTCAATATTGTCAGCCCATAAGTCTGCCTCTTGACCAGTCCCATAGAAAAAGACCCGGGCTTCAGTTTGCTCGGCCATTTTTTTTACTCTCGGGTCATCGTAATTAAGAATCGCCAATCCTTCTGGTGCAGGGGGTAGTGCATTCACGAGCTCTGCTTTACCTCTGGCAATTTCATCAATCGATCCTGCTCTTTCTGCATGGACGGTGCCAATATTAGTGATCACCCCAATTTGGGGTTTAGCCAGATCACACAGGAATTCGATTTCACCTGGAACATAGAAACCCATCTCTAACACAGAGCGCTCGTGCTGATTCGTCAGGTTTAATAATGTAAGCGGCAAACCGATCTCATTATTCAAGTTCCCTGGACTTTTGAGAGTGTTATAACGTTGATTCAACACCTCTGCCACTAACTCCTTGGTCGTTGATTTACCAACGCTGCCAGTAATGCCGATCACCCGTATATCTTGCTGACGACGATAGAACCCGGCGATCTTTTGCATCGCCTGTAGACTATCATCAACTCTGAGACAGACCGAATCATCTTCGATCTCTGTGCGCTCCTCAGATAATCCTCCTTCCCGCAAATCATATTGAAAACATTCAAATGGCAAATCTTGATGAACCAATGCGACAGATGCCCCTCGATTGAATGCTTCTTGCACGAATTCATGGCCATCAACGCGTTCACCTGGGAGAGCCACGAACATTGACCCAGGTCTTACCATCCGAGAATCAATCGCAACACCATGGATTTCCCGATCAAATCCTTTGGGTAGTATGCCAGTTAATGCTTCGATAATCAGACTGAGTGTCAGCATTTGATAAATAGATTAAGATAAACAGGTATTCTCACGAATAATAATTAACGAAATCTAGACTCTCTGTTATTGACCTTCCAAAAGTTGCTGCCTGACCTGATCCGATGGAATATTCATCAACACAACCAACCTCTCAACGACTTGACTAAACACTGGAGCAGCAACAATAGATCCCCAGGGGGAGGTTGTTGGCTTTTCCAACCAAACATAGACCAGAAATTGTGGATCATCGACTGGACCCCATCCTACAAAGGATGCATTGGTCTGATTGCTTGTGTAACCAAATGGGGTTGGAATTTCTGCTGTCCCCGTTTTACCCGCAACTCGATAACCATCTACCAGGGCAACAGAAGACTCCACTTCCAATGAAGTAGAAAGCATATTTGTCAGCTTTTTCGCAGTTTCGGCAGAAATCGGAGTGCCTGCGATGCGAGGAGATGTGGGGTACTGATGTCCATTATCAATTATCGATGAAATGATTCGTGGATATACCATCTTACCCTCATTGGCAAGTGCAGAAACCGCCATGACCATCTGGATCGGGGTTACCGCGACGCCCTGACCGAAGGAATTCGTTCCCAAGTCTGCTTCGTACCAATCTTCATCACCCGGTAATTTCAAGCGCCCTGGGTTCTCCCCAGCCATATCTACCCCAGTAAGATGTCCAATCCCAAAATCCTGCATATATTGGTAAAACTTATTTGCACCTAGTTGTTTTGCCACCCAAGCCAGACATACATTCAATGAGTGCTGCATGCAACCGAGCATAGATTGTGGTCCCCAGGCGCCACTATCCCAATTGCGAATTATTGTGCCACCTATCTCAATTGATCCGGTATCCAAAAAAGATGTCTTCGGCTTTACTACACCACTGTCTAATGCGGAGGCCATAGTTAAAACTTTATACACTGAGCCAGGCTCATAAGTCTCGCTCACAACACGATTGAATGGGGTTGAATCTACAAATATCTCGTCATAACGCCAGAATTCGTTTAAATCTAAACGTGGAGAGGTAGCAGCAGCTAATATTTCACCTGTCTTTGGGTTCATTACCACAATGGTGGCCGATTCTGATCCACTTTGCTCAATCGCATTTTCGACGATCCGTTCGACTTCTTGTTGAATCACTCGATCTATCGTTAAAATTAAGCTACTCCCTTGAGGAACTTCGGGCAATTCCTCAACCCGATTAGGGTCGAAAGGTACCCAAACCCTCTTTGGTTCCCCGGCTAATTCATCATTGAATTTTTCCTCGATCCCAAAGAAACCTTCTCCTTCCCAATTTACGAAACCTAGAATATTTGAGGCAAGGTCTTTTTCTGGATAGCTGCGTTGCAATCGCGGCTCAAACGATAACCCAGCCAAGCTGGGGCGGCTAGGATCATTCTTATTCTCATATGCAACAGCCATCTCTTGAGCCAGCTGTTCTAAACGCTGCTTCTGTTCCTCCGTGACAAATCTGGCCAGAGTAGCATATACAGCCTCAGATGATGGAGCAGTACTTGCTGCAGCAAACACTTCATCGAAATCTGAATCGACAACTGCGTTCATTGCAAGATAAATTGTTGAGGTATTTTCAAATTCATCAAGAACCACTCCAACTTCATATACTGTATTGTTGCCAGCTAATAAGTTTCCTCTTCGATCGTAAATCTGTCCCCTGGCAGGTGTAATCGTTCGCCATGTCCCAGAATACAATTCACCTTTATCCCTCAAGGCTTGCGCTTGTGGGCTGATCTGAATTCGCAACATTTGGATGATAATAAACACCGCAAAAGCTGTGAGTAGAATTGCTAGGGTTGAATATCTCCAGGAGTTCAGCTTATTCATGGTTCCACCTCCCGGATCAGGGGAGATGCGGGGTAAAATACTCGCTCACTCAACCAATCAAACAGAGATTGCGTGTATTCTGGAGAAATGGTTGGACTGCTTGGAAGAGAAGAACCAGGTGGTTCTGCTAAGATGACCTGTTTGGGATCTGCATACCCAGGGACTAAGATGTAAAAAATCTCCTCAGACTCAATCGGGTAGAATCCTAATTCCTCGGCCCGTTTTTCCATTTCTGTGTTTGAAAGCATGAATGCAAGTTGTGTCTCTAAATCTTCGATGTTTCGACTGACATCTTCCATTTGACGATACATAATCTGGATCTCTCGCCCGGCAGTCGAAGCCCGCGCACTCACACTTAAGTAAATGCCGGCAACCATAGCAAGCAGAATTAAAACCAGCATGAAGAGGCCGATCCACTGTAACTGCTTTCGCCACGGTGCTTGAGAATATGCTTGGGTAATACTCTGAACTCGGTACATAGTTTACTCTTGAGGATGAACCTTATGAAGGTAAATGACTTTCACCTTCATCCTGAATTACCAATATCAATTGTCTTGCAAGAGTAATGCCAGAATTATTCAGTTGAAAGCTTTTCTACCACTCGTAATCGGGCACTACGAGCTCTTGGATTGCGTTCGATTTCGTCCTTCTGCGGGCGTACAGGACGACGGGTTATTCTTCTTATACTTGCCAAATGCCCACAATCACAAACAGGCTGCTTCGGCGGGCAGATACAGTCGGTGCTCTCTCTACGGAAGAATTGCTTAACTATCCTATCTTCCAATGAATGGTAGGAGATCACGGCCAACCTACCATTCGGGTTGAGCGAATCGACAGCCTGGGGCAACACTTCTTGTAATGCATCCAGCTCTTGATTCACCGCAATTCGCAACGCTTGAAAGGTTCTCGTAGCAGGATGCATTCCACGTCTCCCGCTACTCGTTGCATCTGCGACAACATTCGCCAGCTGCAGGGTTGTTTCTATCGGCCGTGCACGAATAATTGCACGAGCAACTTTACGTGAACGCCGTTCTTCGCCAAATGTGTACAACAAATCTGCCAATTCTTTCTCCGAAAGATTGTTTACCAAATTGACTGCACGTACTGGATTGCGTAGGTCGAAACGCATATCCAGGAGCGCGTCTTGTCTGAAAGAAAATCCTCGCTCCGGTGTGTCTAGCTGCATTGAGGACAATCCAAGATCGAGCAAGATTCCATCCACCTTACCCCACCCCATCGCAGTTAATTGATTGGCAAGATTCGTAAAGGAATCATGAACCAACTTTGCCCGGTTCCCAAATTCTTCCAGACGGGCTCGAGCCAACTGCAAAGCATGGTCGTCGATATCAAATCCCAAGATGAGACCATCCGGTTCGCTTGTCTTAAGAATTCCCCAAGCATGGCCTGCCGCTCCCAGTGTGCCATCGACATATCGTCCTGCCCGATGCGGCTGTAACAGGTGTATAATTTCATTGTAAAGAACTGGTTGGTGAGGCAGAAGTTCTTTCATGGGTAGTTACATTTTCTGGACAGATACTATCCAGGCCCAACTTCATTCACCGGTTGAGAGATCTAAATCCATAAACCGCATGGCATCCGGCTCACTCTCCTCCATCAAAGCTGTTTGCCCATGCCATTGTTCAGGTGACCAAATCTCAAAATAGTCACCCATACCGACAATCACTGCCTCGCTATTGAAACGTAAAGTTTCACGAATAAACTGTGGTATAAGAATGCGACCTGTTTTATCTAAGGCAACGAGTTCCGCGTTAGAAAACATCAGGCGCTTTAGTAAACGAGCACTCGGATCGGTCATGCTAAGCCGGTTCACTCTTTTCGATATGCGCTCAAATATTGGTAGAGGATAAACATTTATATTTTGATCGAATCCTTGGGTAAGGTATGCACCCTCAGCAGCCAGCAAATCCCGGTATCGAACCGGGACGGTTAAGCGTCCTTTTTGATCTATTGTATGGTGGTACCGACCTAAAAACATTTGTTCTATTATGCCTTTAACGCTCAAACGCCGGGTCTCCCGGCGCTGCACTTTGATCCACTTTCTCCCACAATTACACACAGTATATACTAATTTTAAATTAATTGCAAGTATTTTTCTCCAAATTCCCCACAACTGTCTTTTAAACAAAATTGCCAGATATCAACTCACGCAATTTTGAAAAATCTGATTACAATCATCGACCTTGATATCAGGAGAATCCTTAATGCATTTCGATTCGAAACAAAATGGATATGACACTTTATTCACCGGCTTAAACGCTGAAGTTCCATTACTCAATGGGGAGCGCCGTCGCTTCACTAACCTCGACAACGCAGCCTCAACACCTCCATTAAAGGCAGTTCAAAAAGCGGTAAATGATTTCATGATTTACTACAGCAGTGTCCACCGTGGCACTGGTTATAAAAGTCAGCTCTCCACCCACGTTTATGAGATGGCACGCAAAACCGTGCTCAAATTTGTCGGTGCAGATCCCGAAACACATATATGCATTTTTGGAAAGAATACAACCGAAGCGATTAATAAACTCGCCAGACGGTTTCCATTCTCCGATAAAAGGAATATTGTCATCACAAGCGGAATGGAACATCATTCGAACGATCTTCCATGGCGGGCAGCCGCCAATGTAGTTCATGTGAAATTAACTCAGGATGGTCGCCTGGATGAATCGGATTTCGATCAAATTCTTAAACAATATTCAAATAGAGTTGCTCTGGTCGCGATCAGCGGTGCCTCCAATGTAACTGGTATCATCAACCCTATACACCGGCTGGCAGAAAAATCTCACAAAGTGGGAGCAAAGATCGCTGTTGATTGTGCTCAATTAGCCCCTCATCGCAAGGTGGACATGCTTCCCATCGATAATCCAGCTCATATAGATTATCTTGCGATTTCAGCCCATAAGCTATATGCCCCATTTGGAACCGGAGCTTTGATAGGATTGAAAGAAACATTCGAAAATGGTTCACCAGACATAAGCGGAGGTGGCACAGTTGAATTCGTAACATTAGATGAAGTTACTTGGAGTGCACCACCAGAGCGCGATGAAGCTGGAAGCCCGAACACAATTGGCGCAGTCGCTTTGGCTGCTGCCATTCGCCAACTCGAACAAATTGGCATGCAGGTGATTGCTGACCATGAGGCACACATAACTTCGAAAACCCTTGAAAAATTGCTCAAGATTCCAGGTATCGAGATATTTGGCAACGCAAATCCAGATCAAGCTTTTGAACGGTTAGGAGTCATCCCATTCAATTTGGATCAAATCTCTCACTTCCTGTTAGCAGCAATTCTTGGTTATGAGTATGGGATTGGTGTTCGCAACGGTTGTTTTTGTGCCCACCCTTATATTCTTCACATTCTGGGTCTCTCCCCGAACGAGGCTCTCATAGTTCGGGACCAAATGCTTGCTGGAAATAAATCTGAAATGCCCGGCCTGATTAGGGTTTCTTTCGGACTTTACAACACCATCGAAGATATAGAAATCCTGATTGAAGCGCTGAATCATATCAAGAATGGGCGCTACAAAGGTAAATACGTCCAGAACCGGGCTTCGGGAGAATACACTCCTGAAGATTGGAAGCCGGACTTCGAAAGATACTTTTCACTGACCAGTATTATTGATCGATATTCGCTCTAAGGAATGGCTATCACCTCAAAGTATCTGTCCGTGAGTAAATCACTCTTAAACTATCTCTGATAGCTACTCCTCATCCCTGCTCAACGCATCCATGACCGCCACAGCCGCAATATTGACGATATCGCGTACTTCATCACCGGTTTGTAATACATGAATTGGTGCACCCATGCCAAGCAGGATTGGGCCGATCGCTTGCGCATTTCCCAATCTGGCCAACAGTTTGTATGCAATATTAGCGGCTTCTAAGGAAGGGAACACCAAAACGTTGGCATCACTTACCTGGCTAAAAGGATAACGCTCATCCACTATCTCTTGAACAACTGCAGTGTCTGCCTGCATCTCGCCATCAACAGCAAAATCCGGACACCTATCTTTAATGAGTTTAACAGCCTTACGTACTCTATCAGATAATGGATGTGGGGTGCTGCCAAAATTAGAGAAAGAAAGCAGTGCAACGCGAGGCTCGATCCCCAATTCACGAGCATAATCAGCTGCGAGACATGCTATTTCTGCCAGATCTTCCGCAGATGGATCAATATTGACAGTTGCATCTGTAAACAAAAATACATCTCGATCCACAATCATGATGTATACTCCAGACACGCGAGTAACATTAGAACGAGTATGATGAATTTGTAATGCAGGTCTAATCACCTCCGGATAATCGTAGGTTAAACCAGATACAAATGCATCCGCATCCCCCATTTTCACCATCATCGGCCCAAAAACATTTGGCGCACACACAGTCTTGAATGCGTCCTGCAATACCACCCCTTTGCGTTGGCGCAGTTTGTAAAATGCCTCTGCATATTGCTCGATCCGAGTGTAATTTTCCGGAAACACGATCTCAGGTTCATAATCCAGGCCAAGAGAGTCGATTTTTGCTTTTATCACTTCTGGATGACCGATGAGAACTGGCATTGCAATCCCCTCGTCAAATATCCGGGCAGCTGCGCGAATTATTTTTGGTTCCTCCCCCTCTGCAAACACGATTCTTTTCTTCTGCGGGGCAGATCTGGCTTTATTCATAATAAAATAGCGAATCTGCTGCCCCATACCTTGGCGAAAGGTTAATTGCTCCCGGTATTCGTCGAGATCAACTTTTATCCTGGCGACACCTGTCTCCATCGCAGCTTCAGCTACCGCGGGAGATTCCCACAGCATTACCCGAGGATCTAACGGTTTGGGGATGATATATTCTGGTCCAAATTTAAGACTTTCCAACCTGTAGGCACTCAAAACACTGTCTGGCACATCTTCCTTCGTCAACGCGGCCAGGGCATAAGCTGCTGCAACTTTCATCTCTTCATTGATCGTCTTCGCCCGTACATCCAAAGCACCGCGGAAGATAAATGGGAATCCAAGAACATTATTTACCTGGTTTGGAAAGTCCGACCTTCCAGTTGCGACAATTGCTTCTGGACGAACTTCTTTGGCGAGATCATAATTTATCTCGGGATCTGGATTTGCCATCGCAAATATGATCGGCTGATCATTCATCGATTCCACCATCTCAGGTGTAAGCACATCCGCTATTGAGAGACCTAAGAAAACATCAGCGCCTCGCACAGATTCAGCAAGATTTCTCGTTTCAGAATCCTGAGCAAAACGCTGTTTGTACTTATTCATACCTTCTTGACGATCTTTGGTGATTAAACCCCGGCTATCTACAAGGAATATATTTTCTCGTTTCACTCCCAATCGAACGCACAACTCGGCACAGGAGATGGCGGATGCTCCTGCTCCGGAGATCGTCATCTTGATCTCTTCTAATCGTTTTCCGACAAGCTCAAGGCTGTTTAGCAACCCAGCGCTAGCGATGATCGCAGTTCCATGTTGGTCATCATGGAAAACTGGGATATCCAACATGCTCTTAAGAGTCTCCTCAATATAAAAGCACTCCGGGGCTTTGATATCCTCCAGATTTATTCCTCCAAAGGTTGGGGCAATCGCGGCAACCACGCGGATTACCTCCTCAGGATCTTTTGTATTGACTTCAATATCGAACACATCGATATCAGAAAACACCTTAAACAATACACCCTTGCCTTCCATAACTGGTTTAGAAGCTAACGCACCACGATCTCCCAATCCTAAGATCGCGGTTCCATTAGAAATTACTGCAACCAGATTCCCTTTAGAGGTAAAATCGTAGGCTAATTCTTTATCATTTTCAATTTCAAGAACTGGGAAAGCCACACCTGGAGAGTATGCTAACGATAGGTCCCGTTGAGTTGATAAAGGTTTTGTTGGTAATATTGAAATTTTGCCTGGTTTTCCACCTTTGCGATGATATTCTAAGGCATCCTCTCTTAAACTACTCACAATATATCCTCCTGAGTTAGATTAATCATCCAGAAATTAGGATAACTCTTCATTATCCCGATTATACCTACTGAGGGACGATCATTTGATCTCCAATTCCTAGCGATCCTTTCAATTTGTGCTATTGAACTGGATTTCAAGTATAATAACAATACGCTGGATGAATTGAACAGCTCATCTAGTCAAATTAATAATTGAATATTAAAAATTGGTAAAACAAATCGGCATATTATTAAACCACTATTTTGTCTAGATTTATTATTGATTTGTTTAGCCACGGAATAAACGAACAAAGTTTCGTTACGATTTATTTTGAGAAATATTGTTTTGGTGGACGCGTATTTTGACGCGTTGTAGATATTGGATAATCAGGGAACTTGACTGTCTCCCAACAATCAAAGATACTTATGATTGGGAATCTATTTGATTACGGTGAACTTAGCTACTCCTTGTCAGTTGTGAATACCTAACCGATTCCATCCATATATCTTCGGAATCCTTAAAACAATTTTCTTAGACCTTGAATGATAATCTGCCGTGGCCAGAACCATTGATCACGGCATTATGCATTTAAAAAAATTGCAAAATTAGCCTCGGATAAAACGAAGATATCGAAACAAACAGCATATGGGAAAAACGATAACTGCGATAACAGCCCAAAAGCGTGATAAGAAAAGGGTTAATATTTTTTTTGATGGGGAATTCGCCTTCGGGATTTCACGGATTGTGGCAGCCTGGCTTCAGGTTGGACAAAATTTGACTGATGAACAGATATCTAAATTAATATCCGAAGACCAGGATGAGGTCGCATACCAACGCGCCATAAAGTTAATCACTTACCGTGACCGATCAATAGCGGAAATCCGTCAATCTCTTCACCAAAAACAAATACCTGAAGAAATCATTGAAAATGTGATAAACCGACTGGGAGAGAATGGGCTCCTCGATGATAAACGTTTTGCGAATTTATGGATCGAAAATCGGAATGAATTTCGCCCTCGTAGCCATCGCATGCTTACTCTGGAGTTGCAAAAAAAGGGAATAAGCGAGGATATCATCTCTCAAGTCTTAGAAAACACGACAGCAGATGAAGAATTAGCCCATAAAGCCGCCCAAAAACAAATTAGAAGGTATATGACCCTTGAATGGCAAGATTTTCGTCGAAAATTAGGCTCATTTCTCGCTCGACGAGGTTTTTCATACGAAACAGTAGATCTGACGGTACATCAAATTTGGGCTGAATACCGATCTGAAAATTAATTCTAAAGAGTATATACATGAAGTGGAGCAAACAATCTGTGAGGCAGAGAAAGGTATATAAATGAATCCAGGAACCATATTTACAGCTATTCTCGGCCTGTTCGTTGGTATCGCGATTGGATATATCATCAGGCAGCTTCTTTTTTCAAGGAAAAGGTCAAAAGACATGGAAGAGGCTGAAAATATACTCAATACTGCCAATGAAGAAGCCAGGAATATACAATTGCAAGCCAAAGACAAGGCTCTGGAAATCCGGCAATCAGCTGAGACCGAAATAGCCAAAAGGAGATCTGATCTCAATAAAGAAGAGGATCGTCTTCAAAGAAGAAGAGACGAAATAGATGCACGGGTTGAAAAATTTGAAAAACGTGAACAATCCTTGAATAAGCGCCAAAGTGCACTCGACAGGCGAACGAATGAATTAGAGAATATGTACGCTCAAGAGCTGGAGGAATTGCAGCGGATATCGCAAATGAGTGAAGATGAAGCGCGAGAACAGTTGCTCCAAGAAGTCGAGAAAGAGGCACGTGCTGACATGGCCAGGATCATGAGGCAAATCGAAGCCGAAGCGCGGGCAGAAGGAGAAGATCGTGCCCGAAAGCTGATCGCCAGTGCAATCCAACGCGTTGCATCAGAACATGTTCAGGAAGTAACAACTTCTTTTGTCCCCTTACCGAATGACGAGATGAAAGGTCGCATCATTGGGCGTAATGGCAGGAACATACACGCCTTCGAACAAGCGGCTGGTGTGGACGTTATCGTCGATGACACTCCTGAAGCTATCACGATATCTTGTTTTGACACAGTACGGCGAGAGGTCGCAGTCCGTTCGATGGCAAAACTTGTTCTTGACGGACGAATACATCCGGCTCATATTGAAAAAATCATAAGACGGGAACAAGAAGAGGTAGAGCGAATCATCGTGGAAGCTGGCGATCAGGCAGCTTATGATGCCGGAGTACCGGGCTTACATCCTGAGATTCTAAAAACACTGGGTCGATTAAAATTTCGCACTTCGTATGGTCAAAACCAATTAGACCACGCTGTTGAGACCGCTCAATTAGCAGGAGTAATCGCCGCCGAATTGGATGCAGATGTTGAGATTTCAAAAGTCGGTGCCCTACTCCACGATCTCGGAAAAGCTATGGATCATAATGTTGAGGGGACTCATGCGATGATTGGCGCTGAATTTGCCAAAAGATATGGAGTATCGAAAAAAATCGCCAACATGATCGCCTCACACCACCATGAAGTTGAACAAGAATCTGTCGAAGCCGTGATTGTCGAGGCAGCAGATGCCATTTCGGGTGCCCGTCCAGGGGCCAGACGAGAAGGTTTGGAGCAATACATCAAACGCATCCGTGCCTTAGAGGAAGTCGCCAATTCTTTCAAAGGTGTTAACCAGAGTTACGCTTTACAAGCTGGCCGTGAGATCCGCATATTCGTACGTCCTGAGGATATCGACGATCTTGATTCAATACGTTTGGCCCGTGATATTGCGAAACAAATCGAAGATTCCATGCAATATCCAGGACAAATAAAAGTCACTGTCATTCGCGAGACCAGGGCGATAGACTACGCGAAATAGCCCCAAATCATATCAAAAAACCCTCCTGAATGGGGATTAATGAATTAGTTCTATTCAGGAGGGCCTAATAAATACGGATATTTTCTCAGCGGATGAATGGATTATAACTTCGTTCATCTCCGATCGTGGTTTCAGGACCATGACCATTAAGCAATCGAGTGTCATCCGGCAAGGTCAACACCTGGGTGTGAATACTGTTAATCAATGTATTGAAATCGCCTCCAGGTAAGTCCGTCCGCCCTATGCTCCTTTGGAATATCACATCCCCGCAGAATAATACTTTAGCATCTTTACAATAAAACATTACATGACCACGAGTGTGACCAGGGGCATGTCGCACCTCAAGACTATTATTTCCCAAGGATAATTTTTGATTGTGTTGGAGTTCTATGGTAGGTTCAGGGCCTGGATCAATCTTCATTCCAAAAAATGCTGCCCCACCTTGCATGCGCCACAAAGTGTAATCCTCTGGATGCAGTGCCACCGGTGGGATGGGATTGCATGCATCAGCAATCCCAGCAGCTCCCGCAAGATGGTCAAAATGAGCATGTGTTAACCAGATACTTCCAATATGCCAATTACGTTTTTCTGCTTCCGCGACAATATGCTCCCCTGAATCAGCGGGATCGATTACCACCGCCTCCCCAGTCTCTTTATCAGCGATCAAATATGTGTTCGTTGCGACAGGACCAAGAATGAATGAAACTATTGACAGCATATGATTAAATATACCTTTTCTGAAGAAATTCGGAATCCATTTAAATCTCTTGATTCCGGTTGAATAATTTATTGATTATTTTACCAACCATATCCGACCAAAGGATGAATGCAAGCCCAATACCAATAATCGAGATACGCTTCACAATTCTTATGTTTAATCCAAGCAAGTCAATGGATTGAATTGTGACCCCCCGGATCAATACTGGTCGCCGTATATCAATACCTGATTCAAGAGGTAATAAATGGATGTACAACCATACCTCGCCGGAGAAATAATTCCTAAATTCAGGGACTATCTGCCAAATAAAATTGAGATTATCGCCTTGATTAAATGGTTGAGATATTTCCTCATATTGCAGAATTTCCAATCCTGGCATTTCAAGGCGAGCTTCGATAAGTACGTGATGAGTTTTACCGAAAATAATTGGCTTCGTGGGAACTATTTCATCATCTCGATCATTGATAAAAGAATTTATCATGTGCATTTTATCATCAGATGAGAACTCTAGTTTTACTTCTTTTACATCACCAGAGCGGATGATTGGAGTCCAAATCAATCTTTGCTGACCGATTCCCGGGATGTCAGTTAACTGATCCTGTTCTTCAAGCGGATAATAACTCCAAATCCCCAGAATGACGGATGCGCAAAACAGTAGAATGCCAATGAAATGACGCAGCGAAATCTTTTGCACGGCTGAATTATACTTGACTGGGTTTAATTGAATTTATATATAAGAATTTATTCCTTGGAATCACCGATAATGCATGCTACACTAATCTCAAATTATCAATTGGAGGTTATAGATGCCCGCACATCCACCTGAACCCTTCCGAATTAAGATGGTCGAACCCATTCGCTTGATAAATCAAGAAGAGAGGCGTGCTGCTTTGATCCGCTCGGGCTACAACCTTTTTGGTCTGCAAGCTGAGGATATATTCATTGACTTACTTACTGATTCAGGAACTGGAGCTATGAGCCAGGAACAATGGTCCGCAATAATGTTAGGTGATGAGTCGTATGCGGGTTCACGATCATTCTCTCGACTATCCAAAGTAATCAAAGACATATTTGGTTTTCGTTATTTTGTACCAACTCATCAGGGAAGGGCTGCCGAAAACATACTTTGTGAACTCCTCCTAAAGGACAGCCAATCTGTACCTTCAAATACCCATTTCGATACGACGGATGCGAATATTCGTGCAAAAGGCGGTGTTCCAGTCAATTTGGTGAACGATACTGCCTATGAACCGAGAACGATACATCCCTTTAAAGGCAATATTGATCTGGATAAACTAGAAAATTTCATCATAGATGAGGGAGTCGATAATATTCCCTTTGGCATGCTTACGATTACAAATAATGCTGGTGGTGGACAGCCCGTTTCTTTGGAAAATATTCGCGCTGTATCTAAAATCTATAAAAGTCACAACATCCCATTCTTCATCGATGCCTGCCGCTATGCCGAAAATGCGTATTTCATCAAAACGCGAGAACCTGGATTTGATCAAAAATCTACCCTCGAAATCGCCAGAGAAATTTTCGCATTGGCAGATGGTGCGACAATGAGTGCTAAAAAGGATGGAAATGTAAATATCGGTGGATTCCTGGCAATGAACGATGAAGAGTTGTATTTAATGGCTGGTAACGAATTAATCTTGCGGGAAGGATTTCTCACTTATGGAGGACTAGCTGGTCGAGACCTGGAGGCAATCGCTGTCGGGCTTCGAGAAGGATTGGATGAGAAATACCTGGAATACCGTTTAGCACAAACAGCTTATCTTGCTGAAATTCTGCAAGAGCGAAATATCCCCATCATGTTGCCGCCTGGCGGTCATGCTGTATATATCGATGCTAAGGAATTCCTACCCCATATACCTCAAGAGAACTTCCCAGCACACTCACTCGCAATTGAATTGTATCTGGAAGGGGGGATCCGTACTGTCGAAATTGGATCTGTTATGTTTGCCTATCGCGATCCGGAGACAGAGAAGATGGTTTACCCAAATTTAGAATTAGTCAGATTAGCGATCCCCAGACGAGTATACACACAAAGCCAATTGGATTATGTCGCAGATGTACTAGCTGTTATTGATGCAAGGAAAGAAAGCGTTCACGGGTGGAAAATCACATATGCACCTGAATTGCTTCGGCACTTCACTGCCCGCTTCGAACCCAGTAACAAAGAATGATGATGCTCGTTGATAATGCGAAATACTTATTCCACTTAGATCTCAGGAAGGTAAGATATATTTAATGGGTAATTCAAATAGCGAAAAGCTAAGCCAAATATGTGCCTGGTGTACGCAAGAAATTCTTGAAGATGATGATGTTTTTGGCTTTGGAGCGAAAGCCAGCCACGGAATTGATCTGACTGGCAAAGAAGGTGAGTTCGTCTCGTTAAATTTAGCATTGCGTGATAAGGTGGTGTTTGCTCTGATTCCAGCTGAATCCAGTGCCCCCAAAGCTGAAGGATATGATATGGTTTTTATCACCTGCAGTGAGGATTGTGCTCAATTTTTGAAAGACGCGCTAGAACTCGAGCGAGATGTTTTTGAAAATGATTCATAATTCTTTCTCGATCCAAATATCTTAGTAAACATGATGAGTGAGGATCATCCTTTGCGACCTGAACGCCCTTTAGGCGTGTCTTTATTGACGATCTGGGATGGAATCGCCATTGGCATACTCCCGGTATTTAGAGAGGGTATCACCTTAGCAACTTCATCTAGCAATGGAGATATTTCAATAATTTCTTTATGCTTGGCAATAGGCTTACCCATCGCAATCGTAACTGCAGCAATCAGCACTTTCAAGGGGAATGATCGAGCTAGATTAGGCTTATTAATCCTGCTTGCGATTTACTTCAGTTTGAACATATTCCAGAATATCACTTTGCTAATTGCTGGAAATCTGACGCCCGAAGAACAGGTGACAAACCTGGGCGGTATTTTTGTTTCAATTATTTCTTTATTCATTAACGTTTGGTACTTCTTACGACCCAGTACGATCGCGTACTTCCGGCGCCCTACTCAAACACAACAACATCGAGAAACATTCTAACTATCCTGATGATCTTTAATTGTATTCCACAATTCATTCAACTCTTCATAGGTCAGATCAGAAACATTTCGTCCCTGGGATAGGATTGTTGATTCTAAGGTTTCAAATCGGACGCGAAAGCGGTTATTTGCTGACCGCAATGCACTTTCGGCATCGATATTCAACCAGCGCGCCAGATTAACAACAGTGAACAAAAGATCACCAATCTCATCTTCACTCTCATCTGGTGAAGCTGCCTGGGATACTTCTGATATTTCCTCCCTGATTTTTTCGACCACTCCCTGGATATTTAGCCAGTCAAAACCAACTCTGCTGACACGCTCCTGATAAGAAAGGGCTTGCACCAACGCAGGTAAGGTGGGACTTACCCCATCGAGAACTCCAGACTTTTCCTTCCCTGTATCAATTCTCTCTGCAGATTTTAGTTTCTCCCAATTCTGCAGAACGACCTGTTTATCCTTTACATCCAAATCACCAAAAACATGTGGGTGTCGGCGTACTAATTTCTCATGAATAGTACGCAAAACGTTTACCATTGAAAACTCCCCATATTCGTTTGCGATCTGGGAATGAAGAACTACCTGCAGAAGCAGGTCGCCAAGTTCTTCTCGTAATGAGTCTGAATCCTCTGAGTCTAGGGCTGTAAGAACTTCATAGGTTTCTTCCAACAAATATGGGCGTAAAGAAAGGTGGGTTTGTTCTCGGTCCCAGGGACATCCTTCGGGGGCACGCAAATGTGCAACAAGTTCTTGAAACGCTTCAAAAGATGAATGGCTATCCAATGGTGGAAGATATAACGCAGTTAACAATCCGATATTCTGGCTGCGATCGATCTCGTATAAAGGCAGGGCCTCTACGATGGCGTCAGGAGTTCCAGCACCGTGGATTAATTTAACTTCGTGGTCATCAGGATAGACAGCCATCAGAGTCAATTTCACATCCGAGGCAACTATAGGAGAATGGATTTGGGCAATTATTGCTGGGGCACTTGGCGGGAATGAGGGGTGATGCGCAACCGCCAGTTCTAATGCATCGATTAAAATGGTTTGCGGGAACGGGTCAACCCGCAGAAGCCCATGCAAGGATTCAATGAAGCTGAGACCTTCAATAACTTTCACTGGAAGATCCTCTTCTTGCGCCCGCCGGATTATTGCAGGCGAGGTAGCCTCAGCGACAAATGGATGCCCAGGAACTCCATAAACAACACCGGATTCTCTTTGTCCTAGAGTGATGATTTTGTCAACAATTCGTTCATATACTTCTTCGAATGAAACCCCTTCTTCATATAAATGATCAAATGAAAAAATCCGCAAATCTATAGGGAACCCAGCGACCACCGGGTGTTTGCGAGTGCGTAAATATATCTCAGGAATATTTTTCAACAATTCATCTGCTTGACGCGTCAATAAGGACGGATCGCCAGGACCTAAACCAATGATCGTGATGCCTCGATTATTCATGGTTATACGAAATCCTCATAAATATTGGTGTGGAAACTGGTTGCTTTTGAACTCAACATCAGCGGTTCCCAAAATTCTTTAAATCAAAAATGCGTGAAGGTGAATTGCGCGATCTCACGCGTAACCTAGCACGCATTCTATAAGGGAATTCTCAAAAATTTACCGTTTTGTATATGTCGGTGCTTTCCGTGCTCGCTTTAAACCCGGTTTCTTGCGTTCTTTTTCGCGGGGATCACGGGTTAATAAACCTGCTTGACGTAGCGGTGGCCGAAAATCGGGACTCATTTTGAGCAATGCGCGCGCTAATCCCAACTTTACCGCATCAGATTGCCCGGTAACTCCACCGCCTTTGACCAATACAGTAACATCTAGCTGGCTCGGGCTTTCTCCCGTAGTTTCCAAAGGGGTTAAGATATTCTCTTTATCACCCAAGCGAGGAAAATAATCTTCCAGCGTTTTTCCATTGATGGTAAAGTTTCCCGCACCACTCATAATTCTTACTCTGGCGGTACTCTCTTTGCGGCGACCAATACCTTCGTAATACTGAACTGCCATAATAACTCCTTAATTACTCTACTGGTTTAGGCTGCTGGGAATCATGAGGGTGTTCTGGACCTGCATAAACCTTAAGCTTCTTGATCAGTTTGCGACCGAGTCGATGATGAGGCAACATACCCCATACAGCTTGCCGGATCACACGCTCAGGGTGTTGTACCAATTGATCCTTTAATTTGATCTGCTTCAGCCCTCCTGGATATCCAGTATGCCGATAATAAACTTTATCCTCAAGTTTATTCCCTGTGACAGTTATTCTTTCCGCATTGACTACAATGACATAATCGCCTGTGTCTACTCCGGGAGTATAGGTTGGTTTATTCTTACCTAACAGGATATTAGCAATCTGGGTAGCCAGACGGCCAAGATTCTGACCGTTCGCATCAATCAAGATCCAATCTTGGGTTATATCGCCTGCTTTTGGTACATACGTTTTTTGCACAATCAATTTCTCCACAACAGAATAATCAATTTTTTTTTATTTTTTCTACAAGACGCACTTTTTCCTACAATACAATCCCTATTCACCTGGAGGATAAATAACCTCAACGAGGGACAAACCGTTGGCTGGTGCAAGTCCTTGGACAAGATTTTCCAGCGTGTTGTTCAGCAAGTCGTGTGCAGATTTAAGTTCTTTCTTTCCTTGACCTACCTCTATCTGGAATATGACCAACCGGCGAACCATACGATACAAGAACGCATTTCCAACTATTTCGTAAACCAATTCCTGCCTCTCTCGTCTCCATGTGGAAGCCATCACCTCTCGAAAGGTACTGCCGCCTGATTGATGAGGAGCTCCAAACGATGAAAAGTTGTGTGTTCCAACAAAGTAAGAGGCGACTTGATTGAGAGCATCGATTGAAACCGGCGGCCACACACGCCATGCATACCGCTCTTGCAAAGGATTCCGGACTTGATCGCAAAACAATCTATATCTGTAGCGGCGAGCGACAGCAGAGCGCCGTGCATGAAAATCAGCTTCAACTTGTTCGACTGATTTGGCTGCAATGTCAGCTGGCAGCTGGCTGTTGATGGCATTCCTCAACTCAAGCGCGGAATGGTTCCAATCGAAATCGAATGAAACCACCTGACCTGAGGCATGTACACCAGCATCTGTTCTCCCGGCTCCCATTATTGCCTTACCACGCCAACCAAGTGATTTCAGGGCATTTTCAACTGAACCCTGAATTGTGCGACCATTTGCTTGACGCTGAAAGCCTAGAAACTCCGTGCCATCATAGGCTAAGATAACTTTGTAACGTGCCATTCAATTATCGTGGAAGACTACTACAGGATGCCATTTCCACAATCATTTGCTTCGATTAATTCTCGTTATTCTTCAATCAGTTCAATCAACACCATCTCAGCGGAATCGCCAGCCCTTGGCCCTAGTTTCAGCATTCGCGTATAGCCTCCAGGACGATCTTCATAGCGGGGGGCAATATCATCAAATAATTTCTTTACCATCTCCGGGTCTCCCATGCGCGCCGCAGCTAACCTACGAGCATGAACCATTTGAGCATCCCCTGCTGAATTTCCACGCTTCGCCAATGTGATTAATTTTTCCGCTTGACCACGAATAAATTCTGCCTTAGCACGGGTTGTATGGATCCGCTCATGGGTGAATAATTGGTTGATCATGATCCGCCGTAATGCTTTTCTCTGATCCTTCCCGCGGCTTAATCTTTTTCCAGCTTTTTTATGTCGCATTTTCTACTTACTCCGCCTCGTTTTCATCTTCCTCTTCGAGGTAACCCTTCTCGCTCATCTTTGCCCTCAGCTCATCTAAGCTCTTTTCGCCAAAATTACGGATAGACATCACGGCTTCATCACCCTTCTCAAGCAACTCAAGTACCTCACCTACTGTGGTGATTCCGGTCCGTTTCAGCGAATTGAATACTCGAACAGAGAGGTCAAGGTTTTCAATTGGCGTTTCGATCATCTCACTGGTGAGCCTGCTGCTCTCTTCTTCTTCCTGAGCAATAACAGCCAAAGACTCTTCACTTACTCCCGCCAAATGACGAAGATGTTCAATCATGACTTTGGCACTGGTGCTTAAAGCTTCTTCAGGGCCAATCGTTCCGTCGGTCCATATCTCCATCATGAGTTTATCGTAGTTTGTACTTTGCCCAACTCGCGCGTACCCGGCTTCCCAATTCACTCGCTGAACGGGACTGAAAATCGCGTCGACAGGCAATTCCCCAATTGGCAGACGACCGCCGCGCTCATCCGCAGGAGAATAGCCTCTGCCTCTTTCAGCGGTCATTTCGATCTCCAAACTTGCTTTATTGTCATCCACTGTAAACAAATATAGATCAGGATTAACAATCTCCAATTCGGGTGGGGCAATGATATCCGCCGCGGTAACTACTCCTGCGCCTTGTACTTCTAAGTGCAAGCGAGCTGTATCAACATCATACATTTTCATCCGCAATTGTTTAATTTGCAACATAACACGAATTACATCTTCACGCACGCCTGGAATTTCGCTGAACTCATGCTGCACATCAGCAATCCGGATCGAGGTGACAGCCGCGCCTTCAAGTGAGGAAAGCAACACTCGTCTCAGGGCATTTCCCATAGTAATTCCATATCCACGTTCAAGCGGGCTGATAATAAACTTGCCGTAATTACGAGCTTCAGCTTCTCGCTCGATTTTCGGCGTTACCATATTTGTTAAACCTATCACCGTTCACCTCATTTTGAAACTCAAACATTCTCTCATCAATATGATGAGAGAAAGGGAATACACCTAACGTTTGTAATACTCTACAATCAACTGCTCATTAAGATTGCCGTCAATCTCAGTTCTTTCTGGCAACCGAATTACTGTACCGCTCAGATTATTCAGGTCTCTGCTTACCCACTCAGGGGTCGAACGCTCTTCTGCGACAGCTGCCAAGTTCTTGAAGAACGTTCTCTTACGAGAGCCTTCGCGAACAGAGATTTCATCGCCAGGCGAAATGAGCATTGAAGGTACATCGGTACGGCGACCATTGACATCGAAATGCCCATGCGTAACTAACAAACGAGCCTGAGCTCGATTGGCTGCAAAGCCTAGCCGGAAGACAACATTATCCAGTCGAGATTCTAGAATTTGTAGCAGATTTAGTCCGGTCAATCCTCTACGTTTCAGAGATACCTTGTAGTATCTGCGAAATTGTCTCTCCAAGACGCCATAAATCCGCCTGGCTTTTTGCTTAGCACGTAACTGGCGGTTATAGTCCGATTCTCGTCTTCTCCGATATTGAAATCCTCTGCCATGAATGCCGGGAGGATAGCCACGTCTCTCAAACGAACATTTGGGCGTGAAGCAGCGTTCTCCCTTGAGGAATAATTTTTCACCTTCTCGCCGGCATAGTTTACAAACCGGTCCAGTATATCTAGCCATTCATTCTTCCTTTATCAAAAAAATTTGTTAAACGCGTCGTTTCTTAGGTGGACGGCAGCCATTATGCGGCACCGGGGTTTTATCTGTAATCGCAGTTACTTTGAGACCTGCAGCTTGTATTGCGCGAATCGCTGATTCTCTACCAGGACCCGGACCTTTTACAAATATCTCAACCTCCTGTATGCCAATAGCCATTGCACCCTTGATAGCTTGCTCAGCTGCTAAACGGGCAGCGAATGGTGTACTCTTACGCGATCCTTTGAATCCAGCCGATCCAGCGCTACCCCAAACCACCGTGTTACCTTGATTATCCGTGACAGTCACAATGGTGTTATTAAAAGTGGCACTTATGTGTACTTGACCCGCCGATAATGATCTTTTTGTTTTACGTGCTGCCGAACGACGCGATGAGCGTTCTCCTTTTGCCATAAATCCTCTTCTTCCTTATTCAATCATTGATTAGTAAGTAGGAAAATCTATTCTTTCCAACAGATATTTATTTCTTCTTTGCTCCCCGTCGACGTCCTCGGCCGGCAACAGTTTTCTTAGGTCCTTTGCGCGTACGTGCATTGGTGCGCGTGCGTTGACCACGTACTGGAAGATTCCGCCGATGACGCAATCCCCTATAGCTACCTATCTCGATCAAACGTTTGATATGCATTTGGGTGTCACGGCGTAAATCACCTTCAACTTTATAATTTTGAATAATGAACTCACGCAACGTTGCCACCTCAGCGTCGGTCAAGTCTTTCACTCGAGTATCAGGGTTAATTTGAGTTGCTTCCAATATTGCATGCGATCGAGTTGGACCGATGCCATATAAATATCGCAATCCGATTTCTACCCGTTTATTCCTGGGGAGATCTACACCTTCAATTCTTGCCATAATTCATCATCCCTGTCTTTGTTTATGCTTAGGATTTTCACAGATCACATATAAAACGCCGCGACGTTTTACTATTTTGCACTTTGCACAACGTTTTTTTACTGAAGCAGATACTTTCATTGGCCAATTTCTCCTAATCTTCCGCTCTTTTACACCAATCCTTGAATGGTCAATAGCCGAATTCTCAATTATACATAACCTAATCTTGAATGTCCAGACTCCTTAGAATTCAGTTAAAATTATCGGTTCATCCTCTGTTACTGCAACTGAATGTTCAAAGTGGGCAGTAAGTGATCCATCTGCAGAGACAACAGTCCACTGATCATCGAGCACTCGTGTTCGGTGAGTTCCCTTCAAAACCATTGGCTCAAGGGCAACTGTAATCCCTGGACGTAAAGTTACTCCACGTCCGCTCACACCAAAATTTGGAACAAGTGGACCTTCGTGCATTTTTCGACCAACTCCATGTCCGGTATATTCACGGGGGACATGAAAATTGTTGGCTTCAACATAATCCTGGATAGCTGCAGAAACATCACCAACACGATTTCCAGGTCTCATTTTCTCAATGCCAATAAACAATGCTTTTTCCGTCACATCCAATAATTTCTGGGCTTCAGCAGAAATTGTTCCGACACCCATGCTGAAAGCAGAATCCGCGACAAATCCATCCAAAACGGTGCCGCAATCAACCGAAACAATGTCGCCTTCCTTCAACTTTCTCTTTCCCGGAATCCCGTGTACCAACTCCTCGTTGATCGATATGGTTAGTGTCGCTGGATAAGGATATGGACCAGGATAATTCTTGAAAGCGGGTTTACCACCATTTTCCTGAATGATCTCATATGCAACATCATCCAAATCTTGTGTAGCAATGCCTGGGCGAATCATCTCTCGCACAGTTTTCAAGACTAAGGCATTCACCTTTCCAGCTGTTCGCATTGTCTCAATCTCTGACTTATTTTTAATTAATATTGGTCGATCAGACATTGAACTACACCGCCAATTCCAGTAGATTTACCAGGTCATCCGTTACCTGGTCGATGGGTTGATTTCCATCGATTTCGATCAGCAGGCTGCGTTGATGGTAATAATCCACCAAAGGTTGAGTCTGTTCTTCATATACATTAATCCGATGCTTTACCGTATCTGGTTTGTCATCTTCGCGCTGATATAACTCAGATCCATCGTAGTCACAAACTCCAGGCACTTTAGGAGGGTTAAATCTTTTGTGGAAGATATGACCTTCCGCTCGACAAGTCAGCCGTTCAGTCAAACGCGAGATGAGTTCAGCTTCTGACACCTTGATGTAGGGAACTTTCTTAATCTGACTCTTGTTCTCCATCAAAAATCTATCCAATGCTTCTGCTTGGGCAGGCGTTCGGGGAAATCCATCGAGAATAGCACCACCCGCACAATCAGCTCTTGATAACCGCTCATTGATCATAGCAATGGTTATATCATCGGGAACCAACTCACCAATTTTGATGTATTTATTGGCACGCTCACCCAGCTCCGTTTTCATTTTCAAATTCTCGCGGAAAATATCTCCTGAAGATATTTGTGGGATTCCCAACCTTGAGGCCACTACTTTAGCCTGGGTGCCTTTTCCAGCACCTGGGGGACCAAGGAAAACGTAGAAATTAATCACCCCGATAATCTCCGTCAGCGAACCAGCAAAGTATCATCATATCCATGCACCTTGAGTTCCGCCTCAATATTGAAGAAGGTATCTCGAACCACGCCAACCACGATCAACAAACCAGCTGAAGAAACCAGCAGCAAACCAGTATTAGCACCAAAGGGCACGATCAAACCGATCAACCAAGGTAAGATAGCTACAAGACCCAGGAATAGGGCTCCTGGCAGGGTGATTCTTCTTAAGACCCGTGTCAGATATTTCTGTGTCGGAGCCCCCCGGCTGACCCCAGGGATTTGTGCACCAACTTTCTTCAAGTTCTCGCCATAATTCTGCTGCGCGAAAAGCACATCTGTATAGAAGAAGGTAAAACCGACCACAAAGAGGAAATACAATACCCAATACGCGTCACTATTCCCTCCAAATATATTCTGGATGTTGGTCGCCAGATTCGCCACCCACTCTGTTGATGAATTGGCAAAGAAACTGGCGATTATGGCTGGGAAAGTAAGCAAGGACTGCCCGAAGATGAGTGGGATCATGCCAGCCATATTCACTCTTAAAGGCAAGGTACCTTTTACTGGCATGGACATTCGATTTCCGACTCTGCGACCCGGGTACATCACGGGAACATTTCTTTGCCCTTGCTGGACAAAAACGATCGCGAAAATGGTTAACGTGCTAAATATCATTAAGAATATCAGAGCAATCCAGCGATTCTGTTCGTCAGCCATTATTGTTGCTAAAGTGATTGGAACCCGAGAAACGATACCGGCAAAGATGATTAATGAAAGACCTTGGTTCCGGATACCGAACTCAGAGATCAGCTCACCTATCCAAATAGCAAACATCGTTCCGGCGGTCATACTGGCAACTACAGCAAGCGATGACAAAACATTCCCACCAGTCAATCCGAAATCATCCAGGATCGGCACGCCTCCAGTAAATTGAGAGAAAAGATTGATCTGCCCAATTGCTTGTAAGGCAGCCATGGGGACGGCAAGGATAAGGGTCCATTTTTCCATCCATTTCCGACCTTCCCGCGGATCTTCCTCCATTCGTTTTTGCATTGCTGGGATGATCGGTACTAAGAGTTGTAGAATAATTTGGGCAGTGATATACGGATAGACACCCATCGCCAGCACCGAGAAATTAGACACTGTTCCCCCTGAAAGTAGGTCGAGGAGGTTGATAAAGTTCCCTTGTGCTCCACCCCCTTGCATGATTTGGGTGATTACATCCGGATTTGCGCCTGGGACAGGAACGTGTGCCGCGAATCGATATATCGTCAATAAAGCAAGGGTTAATAACAATCTTCGCCTAATGTCTTTGGCCGTCCATAGATAGCGCCATGCAGAACGCTTCATTTTTTGAGCTCCTTACTCACCAGCCTGTGCGAGAATAATTTCCACTTTACCTCCAGCAGACTCGATCTTTTGCTGAGCGCTTTTAGATATGCGATGGACACTGACATCAAGAGCTACATCAATATCGCCTCGACCTAATAGGACGATTGGATTGCGCGGATCGCTTACCAGCCGAGCTTCAAGTAGAGTCTCTGGATTGACTTGACTGCCATCTTTGAACTTGGAAAGTTGATCCAGGTTTACTTCATTGTATTCAAGACGGTTGATCGGGGTAAAACCTTTTCCCCGCAGGAAGGGCAACCGGCGGAAGAATGGTAAATTGCCACCCTGGTGGTATAAACGGGTTCCACCACCAGCGCGCGCACCTTGCCCTTTGGTTCCCCGGCCAGCTGTTTTCCCTTGTCCGGCTGAGATGCCACGCCCTACCCTCTTGCGGTGTTTATTGGCACCTTTACTTGGTTTGAGGTCATGCAATTTCATCGGATATCCTATTCCTCTACTTGAATCAAATGGCTGACTTTGTTCAACATACCGCGTAATGTAGGTGAATCCTTGTGTTCTACGGTCTGATTCATTTTACGTAGACCTAACGCTTTCACAGTCCTTTTCTGGGAGAGGTTATAGCCAATAGGACTCTTGACCAGGGTCACCCGGATGAGCTTCTCTTTCTTCTTCGATTTTCTCTTAGTTTTGGTTTCAGATTTAGGCATTTTGCTTCTTTCTTTCCCAAAAAGGTATCACATCTTTCACCGATTTACCGCGCAAAGCAGCAATGTCTTCCGGAGATCTCAATTGGTCCAGGGCATCCATAGTTGCATAAACAACATTAAGAACATTATTGCTTCCGAGAGATTTCGTCAAAATATCAGATACTCCTGCAACTTCTATTACTGCCCGGACACCCCCAGCAGCGATCACCCCAGTACCCGGAGAAGCAGGTTTCAACATCACTTTCGCGCCAGAACTTCTACCCAGCACTTCGTGAGGGATGGTTGAACCAAATAATGATACCCGATGCATGTCTTTACGGGCTCGCTCGGCTGCCTTACGCATTGCATCTGGAACAGAATTCGCTTTACCTTTCCCAACACCTACTTTGCCTCGATTATCGCCAACAACAACAGTGACGCGGAATGAAAAACGGCGTCCGCCTTTGACAACCTTGGCAACGCGTGCAATTTCTATCACCCGCTCATCAAATTCTTTTTCGAACTCAGACGATTTGAAATCTGACATAAACAACTCCTATCAGGCTCGTTAGAATTGCAGGCCACCTTCTCGTGCGCCTTCAGCAAGCGCTTTGACGCGACCAATGTATTTATAACCAGCTCGGTCAAAGACCACTTTTTCGATACCGATCGATTTGGCTCTCTCAGCCAGTATTTGGCCGATAAACTGAGCTTGTTCAGTCTTTGTTTTTCCCTTCATTTTGGCCCGCAGATCATGATCTATCGATGAGGCCGAAACCATTGTTTGTCCAACCTCGTCGTCGATCACTTGAGCATAAATGCCGGTTAGGCTGCGAAAAACATTTAGCCTTGGTCGATCCGCAGTACCTTTCACGCGCTTCCGTACACGGATTTGTCTCCGGTGACGTGCCTTTGAACGAGTAACTTTTTTTCCCATGCTATATAACCTTACCTGCTTTACCTGCCTTACGGCGGATTCTTTCATCCAAGTACTTGATCCCTTTTCCTTTATAAGGTTCCGGGGGACGAACTTTGCGTATGTTCGCTGCAATATGCCCAACTACTTGCTTATCGTAACCCTTGACGATGATCTGCCGAGTCCTCGCATCAACTTCAAATTCGATCCCCTCAGGAGGTTCAATCTTAACTTGATGCGAAAAGCCGACATTGAGCACAAGATCCTTCCCATCCAGTTCGGCGCGATAACCAACGCCATTAACTTCCAATACCTTGGAAAAACCCTCACTAACTCCAACAACCATATTATTTATCAGAGCCCTTGTCATGCCGTGTAAAGCGCGATGTGTGCTCTCGTCAGAAGGACGTTTTACAGAGATCTCTCCATCTTTTAGAGATATGTCCATGTCAGCAGGAAAAGTATGTTGCATCTCACCTTTCGGACCTTTCACCCGAACATGAGTTCCTTTAATTTTCACATCTACGCCAGCAGGAATGACTACCGGCAATTGTCCGATCCTTGACACGTTTTTTCTCCTTACCAAACTTTACAAAGAACTTCGCCACCAACACCGAGTTGGCGCGCCCGCTGTCCTGTCATCACTCCCTTAGGTGTGGTGAGGATTGCTACGCCCATCCCGGATAATACCCAAGGTATATCTCGCTTACCGGTGTAAACTCGCCGCCCGGGCGTGCTTATACGCTGTAAGCCTGTAATCACCGGTCGACGATGACGCCTTTCGCCAACATAACGGAGGCGAATCCGTAAAACTTTATGGCCTGGGCTTGTTCCATCTACAACTTCATATCCAGCGACAAATCCTTCTTCCTTGAGAATGCGAGCAATCTCAGCTTTCAGTTTAGAGCTGGGCATTGCCACGGATGGATGTCCAACATGCATCGCATTTCGAATCCGAGTCAGCATATCTGCAATGGGATCAGTAAAACTCATTCTAATATTCCTCCATTCATCTACCAGGAAGATTTGACGACACCTGGAATCTTGCCTTCAAGCGCCAATTCACGAAAACAAATACGACAAAGACCAAAACGCCGTATATAACCACGCGGTCGGCCGCAGATTCCACATCGATTCCGAACTCGAGTCGGATATTTGCGTCGTCCTTCGCGTATAACAATGCTTTTCTTTGCCATCTTTTATCCTTCCTTCCTGAACGGCATCCCGAGCAAATCCAATAATTGTGTGCCCGCCTCATCAGTCCTTGCCGTTGTAACAATTGTTATTTCCATGCCTCGGACTTTATCTATCTGGTCGTAATCAATTTCTGGGAAAACCAACTGTTCGCGAAGTCCAAGCGTGTAATTTCCACGACCATCAAATGAATTCAGAGACACGCCTCGAAAGTCTCGCACCCTGGGCATCGCTACATTTATCAGGCGATCAAGAAATGCCCACATCCTATCACCTCTCAGGGTGACTTTTACACCAATGGAGCGTCCTTCGCGCAGCTTGAAATTAGCGATGCTCTTTTTCGATTTCGTCACAATCGGCTTTTGTCCTGTGATCGTGGTCACATCTGCTACTGCAGCGTCCAAAGCGCGCGCATTTTCAAGAGCTTCCCCGACTCCGATATTCAGAACCACCTTATCAATATCAGGTACTTCCATGACATTTTCAAGTTTCAGGGTTTCCATCAATACGGGGATAAATTCATTTTGGTATCGTTCTCGTAAGTAATGAGCCATTTCTTCTCTCCTGGATTAATCGATCAGTGCATCACAATTTTTGCATACCCGGCGAGATATCCCATCCTCACGTTGATACCCAACTCTGGTTGGCTCATCACACTGAGGGCAAACCAACATCACATTTGAGATATGGACAGAACCTTCAAACTCAATGATCCCTGGTGAAATAGTTCGACCTTGGGTTTGAACCTGGCGCTGGTGTTTCTTGCGCATGTTTACACCCTGAACAAATATACGACTATTTTTTGGGGTCACCCGGATCACTTCACCCCGTTTGCCTTTGTCGATTTCTCTTCCACTCATAACTTCGACAGTATCACCTTTTCTGATCTTTAATTTCACTTTACTCGCTCCTGGCTAAACAACTTCTAAAGAACCTCGGGGGCAAGAGAGACGATCTTCATAAAGCCTTTCTCCCGTAATTCTCGAGCCACAGGACCGAAAATGCGGGTCCCACGGGGATTGCGCCCGTCGGTGTCAAGAATAACCGCGGCATTATCATCGAAACGGATATAAGAACCATCTTCGCGGCGCCATTCTTTAGCTACCCTAACGATCACAGCATGTACGATCTCGCTCTTACTTACAGCCCCATGCGGTGTGGCCAGCTTGACAGTCGCGACAACCACGTCTCCAATCGAGCCGTACCTGATCCTAGATCCACCCAAGACCTGGATCACCAAAATCTCACGAGCGCCTGTGTTATCTGCGACTTTGAGGCGGCTTTCATGTTGGATCATGCCAACTCCTCCACAATTTCATCCTCACCAAAAACTTCACGTCGCAGAATCTCTTCTACAACCCACCGCTTGCGGCGAGATATTGGACGACTTTCCACAATCTTAACTCTGTCGCCAATCTCGCATCCAAGTTCGTCATGAGCCATCACTTTCTTCTTGCTTTGAACTACCTTTTTATAAAAGGGATGGCGATAAGTGCGCGTGATCTGTACATTCACAGTCTTATCCATTTTGTTGCTGGTAACTACACCGACTATACGACGTCGTTTATTCATGCATCACCTTCCAATTCTTCTTCACGCTCCCTTTCAGTGAGGACCGTGTAGTAACGAGCGATCAAACGGCGAGTATAACTGAGGCGTGTATAATCGGTTAGTTCACCTGTCGCCAATCGAAAACGCAAGTTCATCAACTCCTCTTTAGCATCTGTCACGTTCGTCTCTATCTCAGAAGTAGACAGGGCGCGAATTTCTTCGGCTTTCATCCTTCACCTCCCGCGACTCCATATCGTGAGACAATTTTCGTTTTAATTGGCAGCTTATAAGAAGCCAGGCGAAGAGCCTCTTTGGCAGTTTCCTCAGGCACTCCACCTCCAACCTCAAACATGATCCGCCCGGGTTTTACCACTGCTACCCAAAATTCCACGTTCCCCTTGCCTTTTCCCATCCGGGTCTCAGCGGGTTTTTTCGTGACCGGTTTATCTGGAAAAATACGAATCCATACTTTTCCACGACGACGCAATGCGCGTACAATGGCTCTCCGAGAGGCTTCAATTTGCCGGGCGGTAACCCAAGCAGGTTCTAAAGCTTGCAGCCCAAAATCACCGAAATGGACTTCTGCACCACGGGATGCTTTTCCTCTCATCCTCCCACGCATTTGTTTGCGATACTTTACACGCTTAGGCATTAACATAATAACAACCTCTTAATTTTAGGTATCCTCAATTTATCAGAGTGGTGAAACTATAAGCACCTTCTCCGTAGGATATCATTCGCTCACATAGACACCTTCAGATGTCTCAACCTGTTCTTCCATCTCAGGCAATATTTCACCTTTATAAATCCAAACTTTTACACCGATCCGTCCATAAGTTGTTAAGGCTTCAGCTTTGGCAAAATCAATATCTGCGCGAAGTGTCTGTCGCGGCACCTGACCCTCACGCATGTGGATTGTACGAGCCATCTCAGCCCCACTCAACCTTCCAGCAACCTCGATCCTGATCCCCTGGGCACCTTGCCGCATGGCTTGCTGGATGGCACGCTTCATCGCCCTCTGGTAGCTAATTCGACGCTCGAGCTGCTCGGCAATATTCTTTGCAACTAAGTAAGCATCAATATCTGGCGCTTTGATCTCTTTGATATCAAGGTCGATCTTAATGCCAATTAATTCCTCTAATTTGGCCCTTAACTTTTTTACATTTTCACCTTTCCGCCCGATGAGAATGCCTGGTTTTGCGGTGTGAACGGTAATTTTTACTTTGCCTGGGAATCTCTCTATTTCTATTCGTGACACACCAGCTCGAGATGTTTCATTGTGCACCATATCGCGAATATCAATATCTTGTCGCAGCTGGTCAACATATTCTCTTCCCTCTGCAAACCACCGCCCCTCCCAGGTTTTATTGACTTTTAGACGAAAACCAATTGGATGAACTTTACGTCCCATGATCTCTCCTCTCGAGCTCAGCAGTCGATTTATGAGTGAATATATCTACCGATTCCATGAATTTACTCTCGTTCCTGTAATACCACAGTGATGTGAGAAGCACGACGAATGATGGGTTTGAAGCGCCCGCGAGCTCCGAATCTGCGCCAACGACGAGATGGAGCTGTATCCGCATATATCTTGTAAACATACAAATCATCCCGGCTCACACCAAAATTTTCTTCTGCATTTGCCATTGCTGAGGCGAGCACTTTAGACACAGGACCTGCAGCTGCATTTTGGACGAATTTCAGCATATCCAGTGCATCTGTAACCCCTCGGCCGCGCACCAGATCGATCACCAAGCGAACTTTCTGGGGGGAATGGGGGATAAAATTAGCGTGCGCACGAATTTCTTCTGCCATTTATTCTCTCCTCAATTTCCTCTCGACGACATGACCCCGATATGTACGCGTAGGCGCAAATTCTCCTAATTTATGCCCAACCATGTTTTCTGTAACGTAAATCGGAACATGACGACGCCCATCATGAATGGCGATCGTATGCCCAACCAATTGTGGGAAAATTGTGCTGGCCCGGCTCCAGGTGCGGATCACTTTCTTTTCATTACGGTCATTCATTGCTTCAATTTTCTTAAGCAATTTCGGGTCAATGTATGGTCCTTTTTTCAACGATCGTCCCATAATTCTGTCTCCATAAATCTACGTGCTGGTTACTTAATTACTTTTTGTGCTTTCTTTCAATAATTCTGAGACATAACCTCGAATTATCGCCTCTTCTTGCGTCGTCGACGAACGATGTATTTTTCAGTCGATTTGTTGCGCCTGGTTTTCTTTCCTAATGTAGGTTTACCCCAGGGACTTTTCGGTCCTGGTAATCCAATCGGTTGGCGACCTTCACCACCACCGTGCGGATGATCGCGTGGGCTCATCGCAGATCCGCGCACTGTGGGCCTAATCCCTTTGTGTCTCTTTCGGCCAGCTTTGCCAAGTTTTATATTGCTGTTATCGAGGTTACCAACTTGCCCAATGGTGGCATAGCAAGTCTGCCTCACAAGTCGAACTTCTCCTGATGGCAGCCGAAACTGAGCATAATCTCCTTCTTTTGCCAGTAATTGGGCTGATCCACCTGCAGCACGCACAAGTTGTCCACCCCGACCTTCCTTGAGTTCGATATTGTGAACTAAGGTGCCGACCGGGATATTAGCGATTGGTAGGCTGTTCCCAGGTCGAATCTCTGCCTGGGGTCCGGACTCAACCATATCATCTACTCGCAGATTTAAAGGTGCAATTATATATCGTTTTTCACCATCAACATAATGCAGTAATGCAATGCGGGCAGTGCGATTGGGATCGTATTCAATAGCAGCGACGCGGGCAGGAATTCCATGTTTGTTTCGTTTGAAATCTACCTGTCGGATGTGTCGCCGATGTCCACCACCGCGATGCCGGACGGTAATCCGTCCATACATATTTCTTCCGCTCGTCCGTCGTTTGGGAATGATTAATGAACGTTCCGGTTTCGTTTTGGTAATTTCTTCGAAGGTATGACCGGTCATGCCCCTCAAACTTGGGGTGACTGGTTTATATTTTTTCACTGCCATTAACGTACTCCTTCGAATAAATCGATATTTTCACCAGGGGCCAAGGTGACAATTGCTTTCTTATAAGCACTCCGTCTAACCATGACACGCCGATTCCGCCAGCGCCGACTGCGCTTGGCTGGTACTTTGATAATATTCACCCGGTCCACGTCAACATCAAACGTGATTTCCACGGCATCTTTAACCATTTGCTTGTTTGCATCGATAGACACCTCAAAAACGTATTGATTGAGTTCGCCGGCCTGATAATTCGATTTTTCAGTGATGATTGGGCGGCGGAGAACATCATGTATCGTAGACATATTTTTTTTACTCCTTTTCCTTCCCTAAATATGACTCGATAACATCTAAAGCGGCCATGGGGATAATAACCTTATCGAAGCCAAGTAAATCCCGAATATTCATATAGTTTGCCAGGAGCAATTTTGTATCTGGCAAGTTATTTGCCGCTTGGCTGACCATGTCATATTTCTCATTCTTCTCAGGGATGATAACCAATACACTCGATTCACCGACTAATGTACGCAACAATTCGCCCATAAAGCGTGTTTTCGGCTCGGGAAGGGTAAGATCATCTAAAACAACGATTGCTTGATCGGATGCTTTCACGGAAAGCGCAGAGCGTAATGCTGCCCGGCGCATCTTACGCGGCATTTTGATCGAATAATCACGTGGTTTTGGAGTATGAACCTTACCACCGCCAACCCATTGCGGAGATCGGATCGAGCCCTGACGGGCTCGGCCTGTTCCCTTCTGGCGCCACGGCTTCCTGCCTCCACCGGACACTTCACCGCGACTCTTAGTGCTATGGGTACCTTGCCTGGCGTTCGCCATTTGACGTATATATGCTTGATACATCAAATCTGTATTTATTGGGGCTTCGAAGATCGTGGTCGATAAATCAACCGTATTCACTTTCTGCCCCTCAGAATTCAAAACATCAACTTTCATAGTTTTTAACTCCAATTACCTCTTGCGGGCTTCTTTGATCATTAATACGGCGCCTTTTGGACCCGGGACTGCCCCGCGAACTCCTAATAAATTTCGATCGACGTCCACATATTCAACGCGCAAGTTTTGGACAGTAACACGTTCAAATCCCATGTGACCAGGACCACGCATTCCTTTAAAGACGCGACCCGGCGTTGTCGTTGCACCAATTGAACCGGGTGCCCGTAATCGATCGGATTGTCCATGCGTTTTTGGTCCACCCGCAAACCCATGACGTTTTACGGTGCCCTGAAATCCTTTACCTTTGCTGGTTCCGGTTACATCAACTCGTTCTCCGACATTAAAGATTTCGTTGACAACCAATTTATCACCTTCATTGACTTCAGGATCTTTCACGCGGAATTCACGTAAAAAGCGCAAAGGGGGTAATTCATTGCGCTTCAAATGACCCAATTGGCCTCCGGTCAGACGTTTCGGTTTGATTTCTTCGAAACCCAACTGCACTGCGCTATATCCCTCATTTTGTGGGGAACGAACCTGAGTTACATAGCAAGGCCCAGCTTCGATAAGCGTCACCGGCACGGCAAGTCCATTCTCATCGAAAATCTGGGTCATCCCGATTTTCTTTCCAATAAGCCCTTTTATCATCTCAATTTACTCCTACTTGATAATTTCAGGGACTGCTAGCCTGGGCTAGGCTGCATCATCCCTAGGTCAGCGCAGTCAATCAGTCTGCCGAAAAATCCTGGATTTTCCTTTTTCGTACAATCCTGTTCTTACGCTGCCTGTCTATCTTCAAAAAGATCAAGAATCTTGCAGATTTCGCAGATAACACCCTTTGCAGAAGATAACTCAACTCCTTCACGCTAGATCTTGATTTCAATATCGACACCTGCAGGTAAATTTAAACGCATCAGCATATCGATAGTTTTCGAGTCTGGATCGAGTACATCGATCAAACGATTGTGAGTACGAATTTCAAAATGCTCATGCGAATCTTTGTCAATAAACGTTGAACGGCGAACCGTAAATCTTTCAATCTTGGTAGGTAAAGGTACCGGACCGACTACCCGAGCACCAGTTCGCTCTGCAGTTTCAACAATACGTTTTGCAGATTGGTCAAGTACACGGTGATCGTAGGCTTTCAAGCGGATTCGAATTTTCTGCTTTGCCATAATTCACCTATTCAATGATCTCGGTGATCACACCTGCGCCAACGGTCAGACCGCCTTCGCGAATGGCGAACTTGGAGCCCTGCTCCAGCGCCACCGGCACGATCAACTCCACTTCCAGGTTGACGTTGTCGCCAGGCATCACCATCTCGACCCCTTCC
>JBFFIU010000003.1:0-38970 GCA_041556275.1 Anaerolineales bacterium
AGGTCGCTGGTTATGGCTGCGCACGATTTCTTCGACAATTGTTGGTCAAGGCGCTGATTCAGCGGTTTTCATCACCATCGCGTTTTGGGGGATTTTTCCCACATCTGCACTCGCTCAGGCGATCTTATCCCAATGGTTTTTTAAGGTTGTCTTTGAAATGCTTGCGACACCATTTACGTACCTGGTGGTGAATGCATTGAAGCGTTCGGAGGGGGTGGATTACTATGATAAAGAGACCGACTTCTCAATTATTAGTTGAAATTTCCACCCGGGTTGCCCGGTCCAGTTGTTATCCATGTCAAATCTTGTATTACAATTGCAATTTGAATGCAAATCAGAACCCCCAATAGGAGGATAAATTATGGCAAGACGCAGAGGTGTCAGACGAACTGCACGCCGCACTACCCGCCGAACTGTCCGCCGTACACGGCGCAGGGTAAGGCGAAGAACAGTTATGTTAGGTGGTTTTGTATTACTTGCTGCGGGTGGAACCTACGCGGCAGTTAAACTTAGCCAGAAAGATGCACAGCGTATCGAGGAACATACAGGATTGCCTCCGGATCAACTTGAAGATCAAGATCTGGAACAGGCGATGGGAGAGCTCAACATCCAATCCCAGCCATTAACAGACGAAGAACAGGCTGCTTTGGGACAAGAGCCAGGAGCCTCACCCTCATCAGAACCTGCACCTGCTGGTGAAGAATCTTACCTGGAGGAATTGGAGAAGTTAGCTGACTTGCGTGATAAGGGCATTGTCACCAATGAAGAGTTTGAAGCGAAGAAGAAGGAACTGCTTGGCCTTTAGGGAAGTAACTCCTGATAATATTGCACTAAGTTGCAGCATAGCCCAGACCTGATATCTAAAAAAAATGCCTTCAGTTTTTTTTGCTGAAGGCATTGATCATAAAATTATTAAATAATGATCACCCATTCTTTAATCTATCCCAATGTCTTCAGAATCAACTTGCATTAGCTTCTTTGATTATATTCTTGAAGATATTCAATGTTTTGTTCATATCTTCCTTGATCAATGCAAAATATAAGAATCAGGGTTCTCGATCGCCTGCGACTGAGTGTACATCCCGCTCGCTCAATCTCATACTGATATTTTCATATGGTCTATAAATTCAGGATCAATTTCGGGCCAAGAGTTAGTGCAGAATTTTGATGTGTAAATGAAAATTATGGAGGTGGCTGGATGTCGTTCTTCGGAATTTATATTGATCCACTTTATCTATTCATTTTTTTCATAACTCTGGCTATATCCATCGCAGCCCAGGTTTTCATGAGTTCAACTTTCAAGAAGTGGAACCAGATTCGCAATGGTCCTGATTTAAGCGGCACCGAAGCAGGTTACGCTATTGTCAACCGCACAGGATTAGGTGGAGGTAAACCAGTGGCAGTTTCCATTATTGAGACACCTGAACTCAGAAAGCTGGCTGAACTTAGGGATAAAGGAGCGATTACTGAGGGAGAGTACCAGGCAAAGAGAGGGCAAATCAAACCGCCAAAGATTCAGGATACTTCTATAAACACCTCCGAGATCGAATTTCAACATGTCTCGGGCAACCTTACCGATCATTATGATCCTCGTACTCAAACCGTCCGTCTCTCTGATGGTGTTGCCAAGAGACATTCAGTTGCTGCAATGGCAATAGTCGCCCATGAATTGGGTCATGCTCAGCAGCATGAGGAAAATTCCGCCCTCATTTCAATGCGGAATTTCTTAGTACCAGCTGTATCAGTCAGTCCTCAGATAGCTTATTTGTTAATCATTATTGGTTTGATTTTTAATCTTGCCGGTGCATTCTGGCTGGGTGTTATCTTTTATGGCCTCATGGTTCTATTTTCGATTGTCACTTTACCTGTGGAGTTCGATGCCAGCCGCCGAGGGCGTAACCTGCTACGAGAAGCCGGGTTGATGAAGACCGATCAGGATAAAGCAGGATCACAGCGGGTCCTGATGGCGGCCGCCTCAACGTATATTGCCGCCGCAATAACAGCCATCCTCCAATTGTTTTATTACATAAGCATTGGGAGACGTCGTTCTTGAGATTTTTTGGGTATCCACTATTGCCTATCCAAATTAAGGATCAGCATAAACCTTGAGGTGCCATTGTCCACCATCACATCCAGAATGAAATACAATCCAAAAAACCTGTCTGCTGATATCCCTGCTGGGATAACTACTGCCCTGGTCACCATTCCAGATGGCTTAGCTTCTGCCATATTAGCGGGTGTGAATCCTGTTCATGGTCTTTATGCACTCATGTTTGGCACGCCAATTGCCGCGCTAACATTAAGTTCCCAGTACATGTACGTGGCAAATACAGGTGCTCTGGCAGTAGCAGTTGGAGACGCCTTGGGGGAATACCAGGGAACTGTGCAGTTGACCGTCGCCTTGGTTACCCTGACCGTTATGGTTGGCTTGTTCCAGCTGCTCTTGGGTGTACTCAAATTAGGCTGGATCACGCGCTACGTTTCCAATGCCGTTCTGGTGGGTTTCATGACTGGCATTGCTGCCTTGATCATTCTTGGACAGATCCCCAATCTGACCGGATTCGAAAGCCAATTCAGTAACAAGCTGATGGCTTCCATCGATACCTTTTTGCATCCTCGCAGTTGGGATTGGCCTACTGTGCTGGTTAGCGTGGTCACCTTTGCATTAATTTATTTACTTGGCCGTACAAGATTGGCAAAATTCAATATGATTTTTGCTCTTCTTGGTGCCACTGTGTTGGTAGGATTCTTGAAAATGAATTCTGTAGATCTGATTGGGGATATTGCAGAAATTCCAGAAGGGTTTCCTTTACCTAAGTTGCCTGATCCGAATCTAATACTATCCTTGATAGCCCCTGCTTTGGCGATCGGTTTGGTCGGACTAATTCAAGGTGCAGGAGTCAGCAAGAGTGTGCCCAACGCGGATGGCAATTATCCTGATGTTTCGCGCGATTTTACTGGACAGGGTTTAGCTAACACCGCCTCAGGAATTTTCCAGGGTCTCCCAATTGGCGGTACTATGTCAGAGACTGCTGTCAATATCAGTTCGGGTGCCAAAACGCGCCTGGCGAATTTATTCTCTGGATTATTAATTGTCCTTCTTGTACTCCTAGTGGGTGATCTGATCGAACTGGTGGCAATGCCAGCTGTTGGTGTATTGTTGGTTGTGGCAGGATATGGTTCTATAAAATTCCCAGAGATTGAAGATGTACGTGATACTGGGGCAGGTCCCCGTTATGTGATGGTATTCACTTTTTTGGCGACACTATTTCTCCAAATCCAATATGCGGTTCTAATGGGGGTGATCCTTTCTATACTCATTTACCTCTACCGCTCATCAACCGATATCCGTCTCGTCGAGCTTATCCCTGAAGAAGATGGCGCGATCTTAGAACGCGAGGCTCCAACAAATCTGCGCGAGAATGATGTCACCATACTGCGTATATATGGGAGCCTGCATTTCTCTGGTGCAGCTATGCTGGAAGAGACACTCCCGCCAGCCCAGGATTCCAACCGGGCTGTTGTCATCCTGCAATTGCGAGGCTTGGATAATGTTGGCAGTACCTTTATCAGAGTTGTTGAACGTTACGCGCAACTCTTATTGGCGAATGGAGGCAAACTTTACCTGACCGGTGTTCATCCGCATGTTTTCAAACAGTTGGAATTGACCGAAACAACCGATACTATTCTTGAAGAGGATATTTATCTTGAAGAGGAGATGTTAGGCAGCTCCACCAGGAAAGCAATCCATTCAGCGCGGACCTGGCTCACTGATTCGGAGCAGGAAGTAGAAAGATGATTTGCTATTCAAATTTTATCCACGCAATCGGCGCTCATACAAAAACTGAGTTTATTCGTAATCATCAGTCATATATGTTAAACTTGTATTCGCTTTTATTCAAATATAGGTAAAAATGCTAAACAGATTCCAATAATCAAGGAGGTTATTATATGAGAAGAGGTCGAGCGATGCGCACGACTCGACGGCGAACAAGACGCCGGGTTCGCCGTCGTCATCGTAGACGAAGACGAAGAAGGATTTTAGTTGGAGGCGCGATCCTCTTGGGAGGTGGGGCACTAATCTACAAATTAACTAGGCAAGACACCGAGAGAATCGAAGAACATACCGGACAATCAGCTGAAGATTTATCTGATCAGGAACTTCAACAAGCGATGAGAGATTTGAATATCCAATCACAGGACCTCACCGATGAAGATCGCGCGACTCTTGGACAAGATGAAGGTGATGCCGCAAGCGAAACCTCCTATCTGGATGAACTGGAAAGATTAGGTCAGCTGCGTGATCAGGGGATCATTACTGATGATGAATTCGAAGCAAAGAAGAAAGAGCTGCTGGGTTTATAGCAGCTGAAATACAAATTTATTTTCAAGGAGAAAAGAATGTCCAATTTGATCGTATTCACTTTTGATAACGAGACTGAAGCCGAGCGCATGCGCGATGCTTTGGTGAGCATGGAAAAGCAGAAGCTCATTTCCCTCGAAGATGCTGCTGTGGTTGTTCGCCGCCAGGACGGCAAGGTCAAAGTCAAGCAAGCACAAAGTCTGGTTGGTGCTGGTGCGCTTGGCGGATCTTTCTGGGGGCTGCTGATTGGATTGCTATTTTGGGCACCCTGGTTAGGATTGGCAATCGGGGCAGCAACAGGCGCTATTGCTGGTGGTCTCACCGATGTTGGCGTGGATGATAAGTTCATAAAAGAAGTTGGCGATAAAATCGAGCCTGGTCACTCTGCTCTATTCTTGCTGGTGATCGATGCCACCCCAGATAAAGTAATGGAAGGATTGCAGGGTTTCAGTCCATCCGTTTACCAGACTTCACTTTCCGATGAAGACGATGCTAAACTACGTGCTGCCTTTGGTGAGGAAGACTAACTTATCTGAGTAAATCCTTCAGATCATATATTCTGACCAGAAACCGGGTTTTCTCATAATCCCGGTTTCTATTTTTTAAGAATATGTGTATTTTAGATTAAAATCTCCCCTCTCCCTATTCAGTAGTATGCAAATGATAATCGGTATATATTGAAATTATCTGCGCTGAAGATCTGACAATTTAAACGGTCTTCAAGTATTGATGGATCAACTTCACGGCCATTGCTCCCTCGCCGACTGCAGTGGCCACCCTCTTGACTGACCCATGACGAACATCACCGGCGGCGAAGATTCCTGGAACGCTGGTCTCAAGGTAAAACGGGTCGCGTTTCGGTTTCCAACCTTGCGGCCGTTTTCCATCTTCAAGCAGATCCTGGCCGGTAAGAATGAACCCAACCCGGTCTCGCTCAACGACATCCGCAATCAGGTCTGATCTCGGAATTGCTCCAATGAAAATGAACAGGGCTGCCGCAGATCGGGTCTCCTTTTCACCGGTGTTGCGATTACCGAATGTGATCGACTCAAGTACCTCTGATCCTGCGACACTGATCACTTCTGTATCGTCGAGTACTTCGATGTTTTCGATTGCAGCGATCTGCTTGACCAGATAGGCAGACATGCTTCTCGAGAGTGAACTGCTGCGCGAGAGCATGGTGACTTTTCGGGCGTAGCGGGAGAAGAAAACCGCCGCCTGTCCAGCGGAATTCGCTCCACCTGCAATGAATACGTCCTGGTCTTTATAAGCGATAGCTTCGGCCAGGGATGCACCGTAATACACACCTGCACCATATAGTTTCTCGATTCCGGGCTCGGTGAGCTGACGCGTATTGACCCCAGTCGTGAGGAGCAGCGCAAGGCAGCTGAGCTCGCTCCCATCGCTCAATACCAAATAACGGTATGGATCCTCAAGGCGAACTTTTTCAACGCTCTGTGCCATGAGTATCTCTACATCGAAACGCTTGGCTTGCGTTGCAGCTCTTCGAGCCAATTCCGCGCCGCTGATTCCCTGGGGAAATCCCAGGTAGTTCTCAATTTTTGAGCTGGTTCCAGCTTGCCCACCGACTGCTTCCTTCTCGATCATCAGGGTTTTTAATCCTTCGGAACCACCATAAACAGCAGCACCCAATCCTGCGGGTCCTCCTCCGACAATGATCAGGTCGTAAAATGGATGCACTGCCTCGGTCTGTAAGCCGACTTTTTCAGCCAGCTCCTTTGTATCCGGTTCGACGAGAATGCTTCCATCAGGGAAGAAAATTACCGGTAAGCGATCTTGTTTTCCACCAATAGTATCAATCAAGGATTTGGCTTCGTGATCTTTTTCGATATCTAACCATTGATATGGAATCTGATTGCGTGTCAAGAAATCTTTTACCGTGTGACTGCTGGTAGACCAAAGTGTGCCTGCCACTCGAATGCCGTGATATGGAACTCGCCGCGCGGCATACCAATCACTCAGCAGTTCATCCAGTAGGGGGTATAGTTTTTCCTCCGGAGGATCCCAGGGTTTCAGCAAGTAGAAGTCCAATCCTATTGAATTAATACTCTCTATGGCTGCTTCTGTATCTGAGTAAGCGGTAAGCAGTACTTTACGCGCCTCTGGGTAAAATTTGGTTGCCCTAGCTAAGAATTCCGTGCCGCTCATATCCGGCATTCGTTGATCGACTAAGAATAACGCGATTTGAGTGTTCCGTTGTTTCAGTCTCAATACAATATCGAGTGCTTCACTACCTGATCCAGCCTCGATGATCTGGTAATCTCTCTGGTATCGTGCATGTAGATCACGCCCTACCGCTTTGAGAACAACCGGCTCATCATCCACTGACATGATTACGGGTTTATCCATCTCAATTCTCCTTTAGTTATATGATCATCTGATCGCTATTAAAAAACCGCTGTCGCGCGGCCGTCGGAATTTTCAGATTGAAGATATATCATTTTCCCACCTTCACAAGGATCGTTTCCACACAATATCTACCTAAATGATTATTTATAACTTATACCTTTAAAGTCAATTTTGTTCAAGATCACGCTTCTTCAGAGAAAATATCGCTATATTATTCAACATTCAGGATGGTAGAATTCTATTTCATTAGAATTATTATCTGCTGGAATTCTTACGAAGATTTGTCGAGATATGCTTTGGAAAAACAAATAAAGGAAAGATTCAACAACCTGATCTTGATGAAGGTTATCCAATCTTATGGCGTAAGAAATGATGACATCCAACTATTAGATGGATTCGAGAGCTTCATTTATGAATTTGACCGGGATGGAAAGAGTTACATCCTGCGCATCGGTCACGACCTCCGCCGTAGTGAAAACCTCATTCGCGGGGAGGTTGATTGGATCAACTACCTCCATCGTGGAGGGGCATCGGTATCGAAAGCCATCTTGACCATACATGGAGACCTTGTCGTGGCGGTCCCAGATGATCGGGGTGGACATTTTTTAGCAACCGCATTTGAAAAAGCCAAAGGTAAACCGGCCACGAAAGAAGTATGGAGCAAAGTGCTTTATGAGCGTTATGGGCGCCTGATCGGGAAGATGCATTCTTTAACCAAGGATTACTCTCCCTCCGATCCCTCCTGGATTCGTCCGCAATGGGATGGACCTGAAATGTTGGATATCATTGGTTGGTTGCCGGATTCTGAGTCTTTGGTGCTCCAGAAGTATCTCGATTTAAAATCCCACATTGATAAACTACCAAAGAATAAGGATATATTCGGGCTTATCCACCAGGATGCTCATGCGGGAAATTTCTATGTGGATGAGAAGGGAGAGATCACACTGTTTGATTTTGACGATTGTACTTATAGTTGGTTTATCAACGATATCGCTATCGTTTTATTTTACATCGTCATGGGACAGAAAGATCAATCCTCCTTCACAAGGGAGTTTATGACCTACTTCCTAAAGGGATACTGCCAAGAAAATCAAATTGAGACGGAATGGCTGATTGATATCCCCTTATTCTTGAAACTGCGCGAGATTGACCTGTACGCTGTGATCCATCGCAGTTTCGATGTTGAAAACATCGACCACCCTTGGGTTGCGATGTATATGGAAAACCGCAAGGAACGGATCGAGAACGAAGTGCCTTTTGTCGAGTTCGATTTTTCGTCTTTATATTGAAATTTATTGGTTAATGAAGAATTGTAAGGGACTCTACGAAAATTTATCTGGGGGAATCCCTAACGTCCAATAATATATTTTTCGAGCTGATCGATGACAAACTCTTGCTCAGAGATAATATCCTTAACCACATCTCCGATAGAGATCACACCGACGAGTTGTTCACCATCAAACACTGGTAGGTGTCGAATGCGCTTTTCTGTCATTATCGCCATGCACTCGTTAACTGGAGTACGAATATTAACACATATCACTTTAGCGGTCATGATCTCGCGCACCAACGTGTCCTTGGAGGCTTTCCCTTTCAGGATGATCTTCCTGGCGTAATCCCGTTCGGAAATGACGCCCACCAATTCATCATTTTCCATCACTAGCAAGGCGCCAGCCTCTTTATCTGCCATCATTACAAGCGCATCGTAAACCGATGCATCAGGATGAACTGACCAAATCTCGTGGCCCTTCGACTTTAAGAGACTCTCTGCTGTATCCAATGCTCACTCTCCCTTCATATGTTTAAATTTCCCCAGAAAATCCCATGGAGATATTCCTTCAAGAAATGTTATCAGACAATTTTACTCTATAAAATGGATTTAATAAGTCCTCGTTGACAACTAACCTACATAATTTTCCTTTAAAGCTATTCTGGAATTGATTGAACAGTTATTTTGATTTCCTCTGGTAGTGCCGTTGTGCTTTGGCGCGGTTGCCGCAGTTTTCCATACTGCACCAGCGGCGGCTGTGGTTTCGGCTGGTATCATAGAACAAATAGCCACAACCACGTTCGTCCGCGCATTCTCCTACCCTGCTTATTTCCTTCGAAGTGAGAAGGTTTGCCGTTTCCTGTATGATCGGCCAGAGGGTTCTGTCAAATGAAATATCATTTGTTTGCCACGTCCACACGAAACCTTTTGGAGTATAGGAGATGGCTGATTTCTTTAGTGTATTCCCCAGTGCACGGTTAAACTTTGATAGATCTTGGGTCTTTGGTTCTTCCCTAGCTGCGATAGCCGAAAATATGCGATAAATGATCTCCCGCATCTCAATCGCTCTCCTGAATGCCTTGGAGGCCTCTCGCTGATGATGTTTTGCTTTGACTAGTAAACTCTTAGTTTCAGCTTCGGAGAGGAGACCGGCTTCTTGAGACCAGGCGACCAGGTCCGAATAGTTCTCCAAGTGATCATCCGGAAGGACACTTGCATGCCATTCAACCGTATTGGCAAAGTCCAGCGGCAGCTTGCCCGCATCGAAATCCCATTTCTTGTCGATATTTGTTGCATTCATTGTAAGTTCCGTCTTCAGAATACACGTTTATAACCTACTAAATCGTCTTGACAGGTTATAAAACTCGTGTTATTATCTAACCGGTGTAAATATTATAGTAGGTTAGGTTGTCGTTGTCAAGCAACAGGAGGATGCAGGTGATTATCCACGAAAATCTGATTTATCTCCGACATGAGCAGATGCTAGCAGAAGCAGAGCGAATTCACTTGGCTGCTCGAGCAGATCGGCGCCCAATACGAATTAATCAATTCTATGGTCCAATACTTAATCGACTGGGTAGCCTTTTATCCAGATGGGGCGGTAACCTCCAAGATCGCTTTGGTGACCCGGATATTGTCAATCCGTCTCAGTCGATGGATAGGGGAATCCATGTATTATCCGATTGTTACTTTAGTTGAGCTATTTGCAGAAAGGATCCGAAATGTATAACGCTTTTCTTTATTTGGTCACCGTACTCATCTGGGGCTCAACCTGGTTGGCCATAAAGTTCCAGCTGGGGGTTGTCGCTCCTGAGCTTTCGATAGCTTATCGTTTTGGATTGGCGGCCTCCATATTGCTCATCTTTAGTGTGCTGCGCCGATTACCTCTACGATTTGATCTGAAATCCCACGGATACTTCGCCCTGCAAGGACTCTTATTGTTTTCATTAAACTACATCTTGGTTTACCTGGCGGAAGGTTACCTCACCAGTGGTCTAGTAGCCATTATCTTCTCGCTGATCATCATCATGAACATCATCTTTGGCGCAATCTTGCTCGGTAATCCCATCAGGTTGCGTGTAGTAGTCGGTGGTCTGATCGGATTACTTGGCTTAACGCTCGTATTTTGGCCCGAACTCATATCTTTTGATCTCTCCAGCGGGAGAGCGTTAGGAATCTTGTTGGCGGTAATCGCGACAGTGTCAGCTTCACTGGGTAATGTTGTTTCAGCCCGAAATCAACGCAATAAACTACCTGTCATCCAGACCAACGCCTACGGCATGCTTTACGGTGCGATTTTTATGTTCGTCTTGGCTTTATTTAGAGGCGCACAGCTACAAATTGATCTGAGCCCGGATTATGTTTTATCCTTGCTGTACCTGGCCATCTTCGGTTCGGTGATCGCTTTCGGCAGCTACCTGACATTGTTGGGTCGCATCGGGCTTGACCGGGCAGCATATGTCACCGTTCTCTTTCCCATTATTGCTCTTCTGCTTTCAACATTGTTTGAGGATCTGGCATGGGGTATCCCCCAGCTATTTGGTGTTTTGCTGGTATTGCTGGGTAATGCAATGGTGTTGAATAAATCTACCAGGCTTAAATTGCCGGAGAAGGCTAAACAGGAATCGCCTCTAAGTTAATACTTCTCTGAGTATAGATCCACAATTAGACGTAAATTAATCAGAAAAGCTACTCGTTTGAGTGAATACCGAGTAGCTTTTTATCAATCACAATCATGCTTTGTGTTTATTCAGGATGAAAAGCTTCCAATTTTGCCCATTCTCCGGTCGGAAGCTTCTCGCCAGCCTTAATAGGCACTTTGAGACGATTTTCCCAGGGGGTTAACGGGCAGGAATATAGATCGTTGTATGCGCAGTATGGGTTATAAGCGTGATTGAAATCTACCAGCACTTTTCCGCCCAAGAGCGCTTGTGGCTCTAAATAACGACCAGCGCCGTAGGTTTCTTTGCCCGCTAAAGAGTCAACAAATGGGAGGAAATATCCATGCGGGTCTTTGTAAAGGGTCAGCTCTACCTCCTGGTTGTCAACCTTGAAATGGATCTTTCCAAAACGAGTGTGATTCTGCACATCTCCCGTTGAGGTCTGCATCTGGATGACCTCTTTCTCCGCAAATTCTTCGACTTCTAATTCCAGTCTCAAGTCCGGATTCTCAGGGAAATATTCCAAACGATCAAATTGCCTCTTTTGTGCTGGAGTTAACGGGCTGTGATGATCGTGAGCGATAAATTCATCCTTGGATTTTCTGAATTGGGTCAATTCACTCATGTTTCTCTCCTTAAATAATATGTTGACAAATCGCGGGTAAACAAGCCAATGCTTAAGCTAATTTCACTCGTGAGATCTCTATAATGGACGAACATAACTGCCAAAATCTTACGCACAAATAACGAGTATAAAAGAGAGTGCTGCGAATTCCAACCAAAATTATAGACTATTTCAGTCTATTTTGCCAGTTATTACTTTTTTGTCATGAAAGCTTGACATTTGATCGAAAAATTGGTATTCTAAGCAAGCGTGCGCAATCGTTTGCGCAATCGTTTGCAAGCAACATCACGCGGAGGTGCAGCATCGTCACCATGCGCGATGTGGCAGAAAGGGCTGGTGTTTCTGTCACCACTGTCTCGCACGTTATCAACAACACTCGCAATGTTAGTCCCTCAACTCGCCAGAGAGTCGAGGAAGCTATGCACAAATTGGGATACCAGCCCAATGTGTTAGCACGCAGTTTGCGCAAGGGGGAAACTCATACGATCGGTATTATTCTTCCTGACAGCACGAATCCATATTTCGCCGAAGTTGTACGCGGCATTGAAGATTCTAGCTTTTTTCAAGGATATAGCGTCATACTCTGTAATTCAGATAATGATTTGGAGAAAGAGCGTCTTTATACCAATGTTTTGCTTGAAAAACAAGTCGATGGCATTATTATGGTGGCTGCAGGTTCAAGTGGTGAAATTGTTCATTATTTACAAGATCGGGATGTGCCCCTGGTACTGGTTGATCGTCGCTTGGCAAACATTGAAGCGGACTATGTCCTCGCTAATAACTTACAGGGAGGTATTCTCGCCACCAATCATCTGATCGATCTTGGGCATCGAGCCATCGCTTGCATCGCTGGACCCGTCGATGTCGAGCTAAGCCGTGAACGTGTCGCCGGATATCACCAGGCTCTAGAAACAGCGGGCATCAACATATATGAAAGATGGATTGTGGAAGGAGATTTCCAATACCAGAGTGGTTACAATGCTGCCCGAGAATTGTTTGAAGGTGAACCACTACCCACAGCAATATTTGCATGTAACGATTTGATGGCTATCGGTGCATACCGGTATGCTCATGAGAAAGACTATCAGATTCCAAAACAGCTCTCCATCGTCGGTTTTGATGATGTGAGCTTGGCTGCCTATACAAATCCACCACTTACCACAGTTAGACAGTTCAAGCATAAGATGGGAGCTTTAGCTGCGAGACTACTTCTTGAACGCATGAATCAGCGGGATTTAGCACCTCGTCTCGAGGTACTAGACACGGAGTTTGTTGTTCGTGATTCGACAACAAGATCTCCGCAGATGGAAAGAGAATTGAAGGTATGAGCGCCAGAATTGTTGTAGTTGGCAGCCTGAATATGGATCTGGTGATTCGTGCTGCGCATATTCCCAAACCTGGTGAGACAATCCTGGGGAGTGAATTCCAAATCATACCCGGGGGTAAAGGTGCCAACCAAGCTGTTGCTGCTGCCAGGTTGGGCAGTCAAGTCAGTATGGTGGGACGGGTGGGCGAAGATTCTTTTGGTGATGAACTTTTACATAATCTTGAGATGGTCGGTGTCGACGGGAAGCACATCCGCCAAGATCCAGATGCAGCCAGCGGTGTTGCCCTGATCGTCGTTGATGACCAAGGTGAAAATAGCATCGTTGTCGCTTCTGGCTCGAATATGCAGCTTACTGAAGAGGATGTTGAAGCTGCCGAAGGAGTAATATCCGGGGCGGAGGTATTGATCATGCAGTTAGAAGTACCTTTGCAAATCGTGAGAAGAGCGGCGCAAATCGCACATGACAATCAAGTTCTTGTGATCCTCAACCCGGCTCCGGCCATGCCTTTACCTGGCGATCTGTTCGGTATGGTGGATTTGTTAATCCCTAATGAAAGCGAAACAGCTATACTGACCGGGTTACCTGCTGAAAGTCAGATTGAAATGGAAACGGCTGCTTCATTTCTGTTAGATTTAGGGATAAAGACGGTTGTTATAACACTAGGAAATCGGGGCGCGTTAATGGCCAATAAAAATGAGGTAAAAATGTTCTCCGCGTATAATGTTCAACCTGTTGATACCACTGCTGCTGGAGATGCCTTTGTTGCCGGTTTGGCAGTCGCCCTAGGCATGGGGAAGTCTCTTCCTGATGCGATTTGTTGGGGTAATGCCGCTGGAGCTCTGGCAACCTTACGCTTCGGCGCCCAAACATCCTTGCCAACCCATCATGAAGTTTCTCGATTGCTCGCTGGAGAGAGTCCAGTGGATATTATCCGGAGAGAGTGATGAAAAAGATCGGCACCCTCAACCAACCGCTGTCAAGTGTAATATCTGGTCTCGGTCATCTGGATACAATCGTTGTCGCCGATGCAGGCTTACCGATTCCCGCTGAAACCCAACGGATCGATTTGGCTTTAACAAAAGATGTTCCCGGTTTCATTGAGACTGTTGGGGTGATTTTGGAAGAAGTACAAGTTGAGCGGGCAATCGTGGCTGAAGAATTGCTCACAAAAAGCCCCCAGGTTTATCAACAATTGCAGGAACTTATAATGGAAATCCCAATTGACACAATTCCACACATCGAATTCAAGCAACGTACTGGCTCAGCATGTGCGGTCGTGCGTACTGGCGAGTTCACACCATACGCCAATGTCATCCTGGTATCCGGTGTGGTATTTTAATTTCTGGAGCACCCCTGCGTGACTACAACCAGCTTACGAGAATTCCTACAGCGCTATGGATTGGCAATCTCTTTCCTGATCCTGTGCATCGTACTCAGCTTGCTTTCCGATCGTTTTCTGACCATTGGGAATCTAACAAATGTCTTGCGCCAGTCCACCATTAACCTGATCATCGCAATCGGCATGACCTATGTGATCCTGACCGCGGGAATCGACCTATCCGTCGGGGCGGTATTGGCGCTTTCAACCGTGGTAACCGCGGATCTGCTTCAGCGTGGCGTACCAGTAATACCAACTGTCCTGATTGGTCTGCTGTTGGGAGGCGTTCTGGGATTATCGAATGGGCTGCTGATTTCCAGAATTAAAGTTCCGCCATTTGTGGCTACATTGGGAATGATGACGGTGGCGCGCGGACTTGCACTAACCTATACTCAGGGGCGGCCGATCACTGGATTACCTGATCTTTTCCGTTCCATTGGCACAGGTTACTTAGGTCCAATTCCTATGCCGATCATCATCGCCGGAATCACCTTCCTGGGAGGCTATATATTACTCACGCGGACCCGTATGGGTGTCTACATCTACGCATTAGGCAACAATCCTGTGGCGGCCCATTACACCGGCATCGCAACGAGCAACTATCTCACTTTTGTGTACGTCTTGGCCGGGTCCTTGGCTGCATTGGCAGGCATGATCCTGGTTGCCAGATTGGATTCAGCTCAACCGACGGCGGGTATCAGTTTCGAGTTTGATGCTATTGCCGCGGTTGTTGTTGGCGGCACCAGCTTCGCGGGAGGAGAAGGGAGTCTGATCGGAACCTTGTTAGGTGTATTGGTTATTTCGGTACTCAACAACGGGCTGAATTTACTAAATGTCTCATCATTCTATCAGCCGGTGGTTACCGGTGTGGTCATTGCCTTGGCTTTGTTGCTCTATAAAGCCATACGTTGAGCGATGGGGAAGGAATTCTTTCAACCTTGATTGAAGGTGAATGGATTTGAAATGATGTGAAAACGGATAATGGAACCTATCTTATTAACCAGATCGAATTCTGGAAGGAGGTAACAATAGAAAAAAGACTGGTCTAAGATGCAAGTAGCGAATTACAAATATCCATAATTAATCAGGAGGAGTAATAATGTATCAAGATGAACAAGTAAGTCCAGAAGAACAGGTTCCTATGGAGACAGCTCCAGAACCTGCACCCCCTGAAGGGACAGAGCCCCCAGTAGAAACGCCTCCGGAAGAGACACCTCCCGAGGAAGGTGGCAGCCGGACCTGGATGTGGATTGCATTAGCAGTGATTGCTGTCTTGATCGTCATCCTTGGTTACCTGGCATTGCGACCGCAGGGTGAACCAAGCTACAAAATCGGTTTATCGCTGTCCACCCTGAACAATCCATTCTTTGTCACACTGCGTGATGGTGCGCAGGCAGCTGCTGATCAGGCTGGCGTTGAATTAGTGGTTGTGGATGCACAGGATGACCCTGCTAGGGAAGCAACCAACATGGAAGATCTTATCCAGCAAGGTGTGGATGCTATCCTAGTCAATCCGACAGATGCCGATGCGGTTGTGCCCTCGATACAGAAGGCAAACGAAGCTGGCATCCCCGTATTCACCATTGATCGAGCTGCTAGTGGAGGGACGATCGTCTCCCATATCGCTTCGGATAACGTTGCCGGTGGTGGTGTCGCTGGTGAGTTCTTGTGCGAAGCCCTCGGCGGCCAGGGTAAAGTTGTCGAGCTGGAAGGCATACCTGGATCTTCAGCTGCGCGTGATAGGGGACAGGGATTCAATACCTACGTGAGCAGCCAATGTTCAGGCTTAGAAATTGTTGCCCGCCAGACGGCTAACTTCGACCGGGCAGAAGGTTTAAGCGTTTTTGAGGACATCCTGCAGGCCCAGCCAGAGATAGACGGGACATTTGCTCACAACGACGAGATGATCTTGGGTGCGATCCAAGCTGCTGAGGCGGCTGGTCGTGCAGCTGAAATCACCTTTGTCGGGTTTGATGCTACTGATGATGCAGTGGCTGCCGTCAGTGCCGGAAGGTTAGCGGCGACAATCGCACAACAGCCGGCTGAGATGGGGCGGCTAGGTGTCGAAGAAGCCGTGAAATATCTCAACGAAGAGAGTGTTGAGCAGTACATCCCGGTGGAACTATCACTGGTTGCCGGCGATGTGCAACCTGAAGAGACAGAAGCCCCTCCAGAACCGACAGAGGTGACATTGGGGCTCTCTCTTTCGACGCTGAACAATCCGTTCTTTGTCACTCTGCGCGATGGTGCCCAGGCAGCTGCTGACGCGGCCGGTGCAAATCTAACGGTCGTTGATGCTCAGGATGATCCGGCCAGGGAAGCCACCAACATAGAAGACCTGATCCAGCAGGGAGTGAGCGCTTTATTGATCAACCCGACAGATGCCGATGCGGTAGTGCCTTCAGTGCAGAAGGCAAACGAAGCTGGTATTCCAGTTTTCACCATCGACAGGGCAGCCAGCGGCGGTGTCATCGTGTCCCACATTGCCTCTGATAACGTCGCCGGGGGCGCCGTGGCAGGTAAATTCCTTTGCGATGCGCTGGGCGGTCAGGGTAAAGTTGTCGAGTTGGAGGGCATCGCTGGATCATCAGCTGCGCGCGATCGAGGCCAGGGCTTCAATACGTACATGAGCAACGAGTGCTCTGGCGTTGAAATCGTCGCCCGTCAGACTGCTAACTTCGACCGGGCAGAGGGTTTGAGCGTTTATGAGGACATCCTGCAAGCCCAACCGGTGGTCAACGGAACATTCGCCCACAATGATGAAATGGTACTTGGTGCCATCCAGGCCGCAGAGGCGGCTGGACGATCAGCAGAGATCATATTTGTTGGATTCGATGCCACTGATGACGCGGTAAATGCCGTGAATGAGGGCAAACTGGCAGCAACCGTCGCGCAGCAGCCAGCTCTAATGGGGCAGCTGGGAGTGGAAGTTGCCATGCGTTCACTTGGCGGGGAGCAAGTGGATTCTTATATCCCAGTTGATCTATCTTTGGTCTCAGGTACAATTCCCGAGGCTCCAGAGCCGACCGAACCGCCACCTCCAGAGGCAGCATTCACCTTGGGTCTTTCACTTTCCACGCTGAACAATCCCTTCTTCGTCACCCTGCGTGATGGCGCTCAAGCAGCTGCCAATGAGGCTGGTGTCGAACTGGTGGTGGTGGATGCCCAGGATGATCCGGCCCAGGAAGCGACAAACATCGAGGATCTCATCTCGCGCGGTGTGTCTGCTTTGTTGATCAATCCTACTGACGCAGACGCCATCATCCCTTCGGTGCAGAAAGCCAATGATGCTGGCATCCCCGTCTTTACTGTTGATCGGGCAGCCAACGGTGGAACCATTGTCTCCCACATCGCCTCGGATAATGTAGCGGGTGGCGCAATGGCAGGTATGTTCCTTTGCGAAGCGCTGCAAGAAGCTGGCAAGGTGGTCGAGTTGGAAGGCATCGCTGGGTCATCTGCAGCTCGCGACCGTGGTCAAGGCTTCAATGACTACATGAGCGATGAGTGCTCTGGGGTGGAGATCGTCGCTAAACAGACCGCGAACTTCGACCGGGCGGAGGGGTTGACCGTATTTGAAGATGTCCTACAGGCGCAGCCGGAAATCGACGGCACCTTTGCCCATAATGACGAGATGATCCTGGGCGCTATCCAGGCTGCGGAAGCAGCAGGGCGCGCTGAAGCGATCATCTTTGTCGGTTTCGATGCAACAGATGACGCCGTCCAGGCAGTTAGAGATGGGAAATTAGCAGCTACTATCGCTCAACAACCAGCACTAATGGGAGAGTTGGGTGTTGAGTTTGCTGTGAGACATTTGAACGGTGAACAGGTGGAGGTTTACATCCCAGTAGATCTTTCCTTGGTTACTACTGAAACTGTTCAATAATCACATTCACTGGATATCAGGTGGGAGTATTCCTGCCTGATATCCAATTTTTTGATTTGATTGTGGAATTAATGTCCGATAATCAGATTTATCTTCACATGCAGGGTATCAGCAAATCCTTCCCTGGGGTGCAGGCTCTGAATTCAGTCGATTTTTCAGTCTCTGAGGGGGAGATTCATGCCTTGGTGGGAGAGAATGGTGCTGGAAAGAGCACCTTGATGAAAATCCTCACCGGCGCTTTGCTTTGCGATCAAGGTCAGATAAGTCTCAAAGATCAAATCGTTGAGATCGAGGATCCAGGTGATGCTCAGGCGCTCGGCATCAGCATGATCCACCAGGAATTATCCCTCATCCCTTATCTTACCGTGGGGCAGAATATCTATCTTGGCCGTGAGCCACGCGCCCGCCTGGGTGCATTCATCGATTGGCCCGAGTTGTATGACCAAACGCAGGTTTTACTTGATCGCTTGCAGGTCAAAGTGGATTCCCGGGCTAGCGTCCAGGATCTAAGCATCGCCCAGCGCCAGATGGTTGAGGTTGCCAAAGCACTCTCATTCAACGCCAATTTGATCGCTATGGACGAACCCACTTCCTCACTCACCGACCGTGAGACTGAGATCTTGTTCCAGGTCATGCGCTCTTTCAGAGACCAGGGTATCTCCATCATCTTCATCTCTCATCGCTTGGAGGAGGTCTTTGAGATCGCCGATCGTGTCACTGTGCTCCGTGATGGGGAAACCATTGGTACCGCACCGGTAGCTGACTTGGATGTTGATCAGGTGGTCAGGATGATGGTCGGGCGGGATTTAGGAGAACTCTATCCCAAGGAAGAAGTTGAACAGGGGGAAGTCGTCCTTGAAGCTGTAAATTTGGAGGATGGTCGTGAGCTGCATTCGGTCAGCATCACCCTTAAAGCTGGCGAGATACTTGGCATTGCTGGACTAGCCGGAGCAGGTCGCACAGGATTGGCTGAGACTCTTTTCGGTGTCCGTCCAGCCAGTAAAGGACAGATAAAGATTGGTGGAAGGAATGTGCCTGTCAAAAACCCAGGTAAGGCGATTCAGCTCGGAATGGGTTTTGTTCCCGAAGATCGCAAATTGCAGGGGTTATTCCTCAACATGGCCGTACGTGAAAATGTGGTTATCAGTTCCTTATCCGAGGTGAGTCGCTTCTCTTTCGTAAATTTCCCACAAGCGGACAAATTAGCTAGGGAATTTATTGAGAAGCTAAAAATCCGCACGCCCAGTGTGAAGCAGCTCGTGCGAAACCTATCTGGTGGCAACCAGCAAAAAGTGATCATCGCCCGCTGGTTGACACTAAATCCTCGTATCCTGATCCTGGATGAGCCAACTCGAGGGATTGATGTTGCCACGAAAGCAGAGATCCATGCGCTCATGAACCAGCTTGCATTGGATGGCGTGGCGGTAATGGTGGTATCGTCTGATTTGCCGGAAGTCTTGGGCGTCAGTGATCGCATCCTGGTCATGCGCGCCGGACGTGTTGTGGCAGAATTTACTCGCCAGGAAGCAACCCAGGACGATATCATGCACGCCGCTACCGGTGGAAAGGAAAACAATGCGCAGCAGCGCGCTCAGTAAACCCGCAGAATCTCTGCGCCGGATAAGCGTACTTGGCATCCTGCTCTTGATTTGCGTCGTTTTCGCTCTTGGTTCCAGCGAATTCCTGACCACGTCCAATTTGCTCAATGTCGCATTGCAAACGTCGATCATTGCCATAGTCGCCATCGGGATGAGCTTCGTGATCTTCACCGCAGGCATCGATCTCTCAGTGGGTTCAATGATGGCTTTGGCTGGGGCAATCGCGGCAGGTATGGCTGTCAGGCAGGGTTTTGATACCTATGTTAGCATCACCATCGGACTCGGGATCGGATTGATCCTTGGTGCTGTAAATGGTCTGATGATCGTGAAAGGTGGTATTCCACCCTTTGTAGCAACCTTATCAATGCTGGCCATTGCACGCGGATTAACCCTGGTCTATACGGATGGTCGACCGATTGCCGGATTGGATGAGCAATTCATTTTTTGGGGCACAGGTCAGGTATGGGGGATTCCATTGCCGGTGATCATCATGGCAGTTATTGCTGTCGTCGCTCATATCATCACGCGCTACACACCATTTGGTCTGCATGTTTACTCTACAGGGGGCAACGAGGAGACTACTCGTCTGGCAGGGGTCTCCCCCGATCGGATCAAACTTGCTGTATATATGATCAGCGGATTCCTGGCTGCATTGGGCGGTATTCTGCTCACCGCCCGTCTCTGGTCTGCCCAACCGAACGCAGCTGTGGGCTGGGAGCTGGATGCCATCGCAGCTCCTGTATTAGGTGGCACCAGTCTGTTTGGGGGGGTTGGCAGTATCGGCGGAACCGTAATTGGGGCATTCATTATCGGTGTGCTATCTAATGGGCTGAACCTGATGGGTGTGCCTTCCTATTACCAGCAAGTCATCAAGGGGTTGGTATTTATCCTGGCGGTCACCGTCGACCTGATCAACAAGCGTAGGCGATAAATGGGGAGTTATTCACACAGAATACCCCGTAGATTGCTACGTGGGTTCCGAGCATTACCAAAATCTGTACCCATAGGGACAATAATCCGAAATACTCCGTCTGCTTGCGGCGGAGACAGGAATTTTGAAGATTTTGCCGTTTTATTTTCTGTGAAATTTTATAAATGATCCTGCTTGAATAGGGGTGATATACTCAGATAACTTCCTTCTATGGAACGAGAAAATGAATGTAAAGAATCGGCGCTATCCTTCTCTATACCAGATCAATACCCGCGTCTGGTTGCAATCCTTGTCCATACAAGCTGGTCAACAGATCACTCTTAGTGAGGTTCCAGATGAAGAGCTCGATCACCTTGCCAGCCTGGATTTTGAGTGGGTTTGGTTGATGGGTGTATGGCGTACTGGGGATATTGGGCGGCAAATCGCGTGCGAACTTCCTGAATTACGCCAGGAATACTTAACAATTCTTCCGGATATAAAAGAAGATGATATCTGCAGCTCACCTTTCGCCATTACTGCATACTCAGTGAGTCCAGATTTGGGGGGTGATCATGGTCTAGCTATCCTGCGCGAAAGGCTTCAGGCACGCGGATTAAGGTTGCTACTCGATTTTATTCCCAACCATACTGCGCGCGATCACCCATGGCTCACATTGCATCCAAATTACTATGTTCAGGGAAGCATAGACCAGCTAATAAGCGAGCCGTTTAACTTTGATCGCGCTCCTCAAGGAGATAAAATTTTCGCTTTTGGTCGTGATCCATACTTTCCAGGATGGACTGATACTTTCCAGTTGAACTATGGCAATCCCCAACTGCAAACTGCCATGCGAGAAGAGCTATCAAAAGTTGCCACTTTATGCGATGGTGTGCGCTGTGATATGGCCATGTTGATCCTGCCAGAGGTCTTTAAAGACACATGGGGGATTGAAATGCAGCCATTTTGGCCAGAGACTATTCAGAGCATACGTGCTAGATGGCCAGAATTCACTTTCATCGCTGAAGTCTATTGGGATTTGGAGTGGACACTCCAAGAGCAGGGCTTCAATTACACGTATGACAAACGTCTTTATGACCGTTTGCTTCATCAAGAAGCCCGACCGGTGCGCGAACATCTCATGGCCAGTTTGGATTTCCAACAGAGAGCAGCCCGCTTTTTGGAAAACCACGATGAACCTCGAGCAGCGGCGTCATTTCCTCTCCAGGTGCATCGAGCTGCTGCACTAATTACTTATTTGACGCCGGGATTGAAATTTTTTCACCAGGGACAGCTAATGGGGTACAAGAAACGAATCCCCGTGCAGCTTTGCCGAGCACCAAAAGCACTCCAGGATCATCAAATAACGGCGTTTTATGTTCAATTACTTGAATTCCTACAGTTGTCCATTTTGCAGATGGGAAGCTGGCAGCTACTCGAATGTCTCCCGGCCTGGCAAAGCAATTGGACCTGGGATAACTTTGTGGCTTTCTCCTGGCACGACGATGACGAGTGTTTACTGGTCGTAATTAACTATTCTCCTCATCCTAGCCAGTGTTATGTGCGCTTACCTTGGGGTGATCTGGCAGATAAACAAGTCCAATTCTTGGATAAGTTGAGTGAAGCTGAATATGTCCGCAGCGGTGATGATTTAGAACAAATTGGTCTTTACCTGGATATGTCAGCCTGGAATGCGCATATCTTCGAGGTTAGTAAGGTATGAGCTCCGCTAACAGTAGCATCAAAATCGCTTATATCGTCAGTTCGATGATTTAAATAATATCCCTAGAATTGAAGTGATGAGGTGGCAGCTTGATCGTAAGCGCACCCAACTTGATCCCACGGAGTCAGATATAGAAGTGGTGAAAACGGAAGAGAGCCGGATAAGAAAAAACATGAAAATTTAATATCAGCAATTTGAATCTGGGTAATCCTAAGAATACCAAAAGTGCTTTGAGCAAATCTAAAACTCAAAGCACTTTCACTATGAAGAATTATCTGAAGTTCAGATCAATCTTCACCTTCTGGTGTACGCATCTTGGTCAAGAAGCTGTCCAACTCGCGTTCGGCGATCCTTTGTGTTCCTAAACCGAAGGCCAGTGCGACGGCCAGACCAATGGCTGCGAGTAATATGCCGAAAGCCAGGTTGACGATCTCATTCGCTACACCGATTTCGCGGAGAGCGATTGCGGCTGCAAAAATGACGATCGCGATTTGTGCCATTCTGCCGATGAAATTCGCCTGGTTTATCCCAGCTTTCATGACTGCATTGTAAGCCAGGTTGGCAAAATACAAACCTATGCCGAAGATCACTATCGCTAACACGACTTTCCAGAAGAAGGCGATGAACACATTCATGATCTCGGTTAGGGCATCCGAGCCCAATAACTCGGTCGCAGATACAACTGCGAACAGCATTATCGCGACTAGGATCAGGTATCCAACCCATTGGGAGAGAGTCGTTGTTCCACTCCAGGTGATGCCAAGTTTTTCTGGCACAGTGTCGAGTCCGAGTCCAGATAACAAGTCAGTCACCAGATTTGCGACCAGACGGGCGATGTAGTAGGCGATGACTAAAACCAGTGCGGCACCGATCAGGTTAGGAATAACATTGATGATGGTGCTCAACATCTGGGTGGTTGGGACGGTGATGGCCGCGATAGCAAGCGCATCCAGAGCTGCGATAAAAGCAACCAGGAAGATGAAGATATAAAGGATCAAACCAACGATCTCTGACAAAGAACGTTCTTCAGAGAGACCAACTCGTTGCCCTGCCGTATCTGTTCCAATCGCCTTCAGCAGGTTTTCTACGACCTGGCGAACCACCCGTGCGATGAACCAACCGACGAGAAGGATGAGTCCCGCGCCGAGTATGTTGGGTATATAGGCGAAGATGTCATTAAAGACAGTTTGGATGGGAATTGCAATTGCATCAATTCCGAGGGCGGCTAATACAGATGGCAAGAAGAGAAGCAATGTGAACCAATACACCGCTGTTGCAAGGGATTCGGTAAAGGTCACCTGTTCTTCCTCTTTGAGTGCAGCATAATTGCTCAATCGCTCATCAACCTTAAGAAGCGAGCCTCCTTTTCGTACTAAAAATCGGAGTGCTGTAGCAACTAACCAAGCTATAAAAAGAAGAACGCCAGCACCAATGAGTCTGGGAAGGAATTCTGCTGTCAGCCGTTGAAGAAATAGAGATAGTGGTTCGGCTATCCCGGTTAGATTCAATCGATCGAAAAATGCTACCAGGACGAAAAGCATAGCCAACCAGAAGACAACACTGCCGATAATACTCTCAACATTGAATTGTCTGGGTTCATCGGGTTCGCTTAGGGAATCAGCTAATCGATTGTCGAGATCAGTGCGATTGAGTAGTCGCCTGGTGATACTGCCAAGGATACGTGCGACAATATATCCGATGATCAAGATCAGCAAGGCGATAAGCAAATTGCCGATGCTGATCCCAAGTGGTCCAAAGAAATCTTGTAATGCTTGAATCATTAAAATCCTCCTGCAAAAGATATTAAAATAAATTGAATTAAGTAGTGAATGATGGGTAGCTTCATATATGCATCAATTATTTTCTAAATATTACCTCCTTCCAATGTCCAAAGGTATCATTTGATCTTTTCCGAAAAATTGAACTCACAATTATCTAACGAAGAAAACCGTGATTGAGCAATAAATGAGAAAAATCTTTCTTGTAAAAAAATTCAATCCATTCGGCTAAATATGAACTTCGAGATGATACGATTGACTCTTTGAATTATTGAATTCCTATTTCTCGTAAATACGAGTACACATATTTTACAAGATATTTTGAATTTTGTTAATCAAATATTAGAATTGGCATGCATTATTCAACTCACATCAGATCAAACTGCGATGTTCCAAGTTTATTTGAGCATGTTCATTACTAATCATAACAGTGATTATGATTAGCTGTCCAATAATTCCAAAATTCAGTAGAAGAAGTTATAATATCGAAAAAGGAGTGTTTATGTCCGAGAAATCCACTGATAAAGAATGCATACATCTGGATCAAATTCAGGATGTGATCCCCAGCGGGAAGGGGTGTTTGGAGTGTATAGAACTGGGAGACACCTGGGTCCATCTTCGTTTATGTTTGATATGCGGCAATGTTGGTTGTTGTGATAATTCAAAGAACAAGCACGCCACGAAACATTTTCATTCGACAGGACATCCCATCATTAAATCTTTCGAACCTGGTGAAGATTGGAAGTGGTGTTACGTTGATAGGAAATTTGTTAATGATTAAAAATCAGTAGATGGATTTTGATCAAATAGGTGGTAGTTCCTCGATACGTCGTAGCTTGGCGGGTGAGCGACGTGTCGTAACAATCCTCTTTTCTGACGTAAAAGGATCCACTGCAATGGCTGAAGGACTCGACCCTGAGGATTGGGCCGAGATAATGAATTCTGCCTTCGATTTCTTAACGACACCAATCGTTCGTTATGGCGGGACAGTTGCCAGGTTAATGGGGGATGCAGTTCTGGCATTTTTTGGGGCACCATCTGCACATGAAGATGACCCATTAAGGGCCGTCCTGGCGGGATTGGATATAGTAGATGGCATTAAATCCTTTAGGCAACAAGTTTCTGCTGAATATGATCTGGATTTCAACGTGCGGGTGGGGGTAAATACAGGAATAGTCGTAGTTGGTGAGATGGGAACAGCATTGGCTGGTGAATATACTGCTATGGGTGATGCTGTAAACTTAGCTGCTCGTATGGAACAGACTGCCCAACCAGGAACGATCCAAATAACAGATGAGACATATCGCCTTGTAGCGCCTTGGATCGAAGCTGAAATGCTAGGGGGGATTAATATAAAAGGAAAAAAGGAACCCATTACAACTTATCGGGTAATTGGACGGAAGGCTCAACCCAGTCGAGCACGTGGAATTGCAGGTTTAAGTTCGTCTCTTGTGGGAAGAGCTAAGGAATTCGAGAAATTAAGAACTGTACTCGAGGATTTAATGGAAGGCCATGGTCAGATTCTGGCTTTGATAGGAGAAGCTGGCCTCGGAAAAACTCGCCTGATCGAAGAGTTGCATGCAAATCTAGAGGGTAGTTCTAAATCATCGATTCAGTGGATTGAAGCGAGGGGCATATCTTATGAATCAACACGACCGTATGGTCTTTTCATACAAGCTCTGCGGCAAGTATGCAATATAAAAGAAAATGATTCTGTGGAAGTTGTGCGGAGAAAAGTGGCAGAAAGTTTCAGCAATCTGAATTTTGATCAAGAATCAGGCATTACACGAACGATTGAGCTGCTTTTGTCAATCCACAAATCACCAGCAAGAGAAGATCTACCCCTGGAGGGAGAAGCTCTTAAGCAGGAGATCTTTGAAAGTATGCTGAATATCTGGCTTGATTTGGCGAGTCAAAATCCATTAATCCTAGTTTTTGATGATCTGCAGTGGGCAGACCCCGCTTCGGTTGAGTTGTTGGTGCATTTATTCGAGCTTATTGACCAAGTCCCAATCCTTTTTTTATGTGCGTTTCGGCCATACCTTGCTTCGGAAGCCTGGCAAATGAAAACATCTGCTGAGACATCTTATCCTCATCATTTTGTTAAGTTTCATTTGACACCTCTGGATGAAAATCAAAGTGGTCAGTTGGTGGATAATTTGTTGGCTATTTCTGATCTGCCACCAGAACTGCGTGTGACAATCTTACGCAAATCAGAGGGCAATCCATTTTTCCTGGAAGAGGTTGTCCGCAGCTTGATCGATAATGGTGTGATTCGAAGTGATGGAGACGGTTTGTACTTGCAAGCCAATTCGAATTTTGAACAAATTGAGATTCCTGATAATCTGCAAACCTTATTGCTCGCCCGAATTGATGCCTTGGAAAGTGATGCTCGCCGAGCTCTCCAGCTGGCCTCAGTTATTGGGCGTTCCTTCTTGTACCGTGTTTTAAAGGCGATTGCAGATATGGTCACTGATATCGATGAACAATTGGTCATCTTACAGCAAATGGAATTGATCATGGTGACTGCGAGCTACCCAGAAGTGGAATATATTTTTCGGAATGAGTTAACCCGTGATGCTGCGTATCAATCAATTCTGCGACGACAAAAGCGTGAATATCACCGCAAAGTCGCAGAAGCAATTGAGACACTTTTCCCAGAAAGAACTGTTGAAGAGGCTCATCGTCTTGCATATCACTACCATGAGGCACGCGATTTACCTCGTGCGCTCAAGTACTATCAAATCGCTGGAGACCAATCATTCAATCTCTACGCAAATCAAGAAGCAAGTGAACACTATGGAAAAGCGATCGAGATCGCATTACGTATGAATGTGCCCAGTGTGCAATTGTCAAATCTATATACGAATCGTGGTCGGGCATTTGAATTGCTAAGCCAATTTGACAAAGCATTGGAAAATTATGAAGATTTGGAAGAGCTAGGTCATGTTCGAAATGATCGCTCGCTTGAACTGGCTGCTTTAGTGCCCCAATCTACAATTTATTCAACCCCTACGGTGAAATTCAATCCTGATGTAGGCAGTGAGTTATCTCGGCGAGCACTGGAATTGGCGATCGATCTAGGTGATTCACAAGCTGAAGCAAAGGCATTATGGAGCTTGATGTTAATCGAGACTATGTCAACCGGTGATTTGAAGAAGGCTATTTTTTATGGCGAACAAGGATTAAGGATCGCTCGAGAAAACAATTTATCAGAAGTTTACACATATATTCAACATGATATTGCCCGGCCGTATTTGCGCACTGGGCGCATAAAAGAAGCCTGGAATTCATATCAGAGTTCGCAGGAATTCTGGCGAGAGACCAATAATTTACCTATGCTGGCAGACAATTTGGCCAGCATGGCGGAGGCTTTGTATACAATTGGGCTGTTCGATCAGGCGATGGAATACGCGCAAGAGGGTCTTCAGATCAGCCGCCAGATCAACAGCGCTTGGGGTCAGGCATACAATATGATGAATATTGGTCCAATCTTGCTCGAATTGGGTGATATTGGTGGAAGCCTGGATGCGTTAGAAGAGGCATATCAACTTTCCATACAAGCCAATTTTGCTGCTGGCGTTGTAGCGAGTCAGATTATCAAAGCTTGGTTATTTGCAATGTTGGGTGATCTAAAAACTGCAAATCAGATCCAGATCGTCATTCAAGAATTTGTTGAAAAATACGAAACATTCAAACCTTTGCTTTACCTGGTACAAGCACTACAAAAGCTGTATGAAGGCAACCATCAAAAGGCTTTGCAGATCCTGGAAAATGTTGATCGAGAGTATATTGCCGATAGCGAGAGAATATTCAATCCTTATGTATTCAATTTACAAGTTGAAATTTACTTGGCTGATCAGAATTATGTAATGGCACTAGAGACAGCAAATAATTTTCTTCAGACATTGAAGAATCAGGAAATCCAACTTATGGTGCCTGATTTGATCAACCAGAAAGCAAGAGCACTGATTGGATTGAATCGTCGGGAAGAAGCCTACCAAGAATTACTTGCAGCTCGGGATATGGCTGAGGAACAAAAATGTCGGCGAATTCTTTGGGCGATCCTCATTGATCTAGCCGAAATTGAGGTAAATGAAGCCCTAGCAGAAAGATATAAGCAAGAAGCTATGGAGATCATTCAATTCATCAGTGACAAAATTTCAGATGAGAAACTTAGAGAATCTTTCCATGCCCTGCCAAAAGTACAAAAAGTCTGGCAACCATAGTGTATTTAGTTAATCCAAGATTATCCACTGGGGCATTGATTATTCCTTTGTAAGACCAATAATATTCGTTAGTAGACCAGGAAAAGTAATATCTCAACCCTTCTGAGTGAATAAAAGTATAAATCAGCAGACATCATCCCTATTTTAGAATTTGATGGGTGCATTGATCGCATTTAGGTAGAACATGGGGGGATTGCTCGGTATCAAGGGAGCTGGAGATATGGAAACTTGGTTCCTGATTGCGAGGCGAATCAAGGACCTGGCGGAAAATAAAAGGATAGCGGCAGAAAGGTAAATCTTGGCAAAATCGTGTAATCGAAACCATCACTGGATAGCATAATTGTCCCTGCGAAATCAGTTCGCCAGATATTGATCTCACTTGAGGTGAGGCGTGCTAAAGTCTCGGGTGCGGGATGACCATATGCATTTACTCCGACTGAGATGACCGCTTCTTTGGGTTGGATGTTATCAAGGAAGATCTGTGAAGAGCTGTACTTGCTTCCGTGGTGAGCTACTTTAAGGATATCGGGTTGGAGTGTGGACACACGGGTAAGAAGCTGGTTTTCCACGGTCGAGTCAATATCAGCTGGTAGAAGAATCGAAATTTGGGCATAATCGAGTAATAAAACGACTGAGGCTTTATTCTGTTCGGGATCAATCAAGTCATCTAATGGATTTAGAACTTGAATGGAGATCGCACCCCAAGAATGAATCTGAGGGTATTGGGTTGGGACCAGGATTAAACCTTCGTCCTCTACAGCATTGACAAAGTCTGCCCACAATTCGGTGGTTCCAGGATATCCGTTGTATAGGACATTCTTGATTTGAATATCATCCGATTCTAACAATGGAATAAATCCGCCGATATGATCGCGATCGGCATGTGTCGCGATGATTACTTCTAAATCATCAACGCCAACCTGGTGAAGATATGCGAGCAGGTCCTCTCCTGAGGATTTCTTACCTCCATCAACCAGTACATCGAAGCCAGCTCCGTCTCTAATAAGCGTTGCATCACCCTGACCGATATCTATGAAGGCAACCGATATGACCTGGGGATTCGATAAATCGGAATTGGGTGTAAAGCTTAACGTGAAAAGGAGCAGGATCAATAGGCTAATGAAACGCCTTGCTGAGATCAATAGAGAAAACCTGATACGATATCGGCTAATTTTCCTAAATCAGCCTGGCGAAGATCCTCGAGAACTATAGCCCGGTCCGCATCTGAAGAGAAAGTATATCCTTCACTTCCATCAACACCTTCGAAAAAAATTGTGGATGCTTGATCATATGTCATCGGCAATTTGGGGTATGCTTGATTCCATAAATCATGGAGATCCGGAAGATTGTAATAAATGCAAGCGAATCCTAACTTCGAGAGAGCTTTTTTCTTCTTTGTGTCGTTAAGCAGATGATCGAATTCCATATTATTTTCCATAAAATAAATTGATCCATGCACCACACACTACCAGTATGATACGTAGAAGTATTGGTGTCAAGCTGTTTTTATCAATCAGGGATCTGATCTAGATTTGTAGTAAAAGAGTGAATTTCATAAAAGCGTACATTGTTGGAGGATCTCAGAAATTTGGATATTATCTGCGTTAACTCCTTCTGCACTGTTAAGGATCACTGCTCGATCATCACAAATAGAAAAAAACCGCAGACCATCTTCTGGTTCTGCGGGGATTTTTGGGTCCCTCCTTATTTCGAAAAGGTTAGGAGGGACTTGGGGGGTGTTGGGTGGGAAGTGAGGATTTCTTATCTCCTTCTCTCAACATATAAAATAGCCCATTTTGACGTCAATATCAATAGTGATTTTGTACTAATATAATCACTCAATAAGTAAGCATAATCGGCAATTGCTTCGCGGAATCTATCCAGGATGAAACTTCATCCTGTGAAGGTAGGCGTCTAACCAGGTTCTTTTCGATATTAATTTCTACTAATGAATTGTGTAGATTTTCTGGATTGCGTTGCTTGAGTTCATTGACCGTATCTACACCTGCCTGTTCAAGTAGATCGCTGAACTCTTCACCAACGCCGGGAACGCGCATTAGATCTGCCCGGTTTGCCCACTCCAAGATCAATTTTGGTGAGATCCCTGAATTTTCTGCCAGATCCTTCCGGCCTTTTCGGTCTGCAGCTGTGATGAGGAATTGGTCAATTTTTTCGATTCCGACTGCAGCCAGTTTTTCCGAATATGTTGGACCAATGCCCTCAATCTCGCTCATTGGTTTTGATGCCAATTTAGACATTGCTTCTTGGGCGAGTTCCTCGTCAAATGAATCAATTTCTAGTTCAGGTTCAAGATCCTTTATAAGTACTTCTTCAGCCTCAACGATTTCCTCGTCAGGAGTTGTATATTCATCGTACATTACGACGGGGGGGACCACAGATTCAGTTTGAACTAAATCTGAAACGTCATGATATAAGGCAAGAACCCCAATCTGTTTACCCCATAGTACAACCGGAATGCCATACACTTCGACTTCTACTTGTGTGCCATCTTTTCGCTGTCGATTGGATACCTGATGGATTACATCACCTTCTAAAACCGATTCAGTAAGAGCATGCGTTTCATCTATCAAACCTTCTGGAGTTATGAGTTGATCCAAATCATGACCGACCACTTCTTGTTGACTGTATCCGAAGATACGCTCAAATGCCGGGTTGCAGGCAACGATTCGCTGGTCGAGACTCAGGGTGACGATTGCAAATGGGCTGTTTTGCACCAGTGCTTCGTAAAACTCCTTCTGCCGCGAGAGATCTAACGAGGCCCGCTTATGGTCAGTGATATTTCGTACCAGGTAAATCGTTGCTGCGCGCTCTTCATCAAGTTTTGTGGCACTGCTTGAAATCTCATACCAACCTTCAAGCATGGGAAAACGCATTTCTGTCTTTTGTGCAGGGAGGCGTTGACTGCTTTCAACATCTTCCCCAAAAAATAGATTATCAATCGGTTGGCCGATAATGTTTTCGAATTTTGTCCGAAAAGCGTGACTTGTGGCGCGGTTGCAGCGCAAGATATTTCCACTGACATCGGTGATAATGATCATATCTTCGACTGCATCAAAAGTGGTCTCCCAATCGCGCTTACCGCGCCCGATGACTTCATCGAGCTCATGATGCGCCTCATCCTGCTTCGCCAAAACAGAATTCAGATGGCGAATCTCCGCATCCCTTTGGTGTATTGCTTTCCCAAGTTGGTAGCGAGTTCTAACAAGTACATTTTGTCTTCCCCCAATAATTCCCATCAAGAATGCAGCCAGGAATGGTACGCTATCTATCAACCAGAACAAAGGCTGAAAAAAATGAAGTTGGTAAATGTTTTCGAGTGTAACATCTTCTCCAAGGCCAAATAAAGCGATCAATGTTGCTAAGGCGACAAAGAGAAGACCAAGAACAAATCCGAGAATTCCAAACCAGAATATATAATGAGGTCTCGGTTCCTTATTCATAAGTGGGATCCTCCTGCAATTTAGTTGAGAATCAGATATGATCGATCAATTGTACTGATATATATGGCGATAATTTCGCTTGGCTTTATGCAATTAGTTTAGCACAAAATTCATCCAATGGAAGGATTTATTGTGAAATTTCTTTTCATATGAAGAAAGCTGTTTTTATCATAAGAATTATGATTATCAGTGCCCCTTGAATTCTGGACATTGAGAGAGAAAAAGAAAAACCAGGAACTAAGTATAAGAACAGATTATTCCGTTCAGGTACATGTTCAGCAGGTTAGATGCAGTGCAGCTGCATACTTACCTTCTCGAGATAAGCGGTTATACTCCTGACACGCCTCGGAGGTTGGTAAAACGATTAATTCTATCCCCTCAATTTTCAACGTGGCTTTCAGCTGATTCGGAACTTGCATACGACTGTACGCCCCTTGGCCGACAATTAGTCCGTGTGGTTTTTCTGCCAACACGTCTTCTAAGTCATTAATGGATAAAAGATGTCCTTCATTTCTCCACCAATTTGCGATAACCCGATCGGGAAGAAGAATTACATCTTTTGTGTGAGATTGTCCATCGATTACAATATTTCCGAACTGATAAGAATCAATATGTGGAATTGACATGGAATTATTCCAACAAGGATACGGATGATCAGATGATTGGATTATAACCAAATCTCACATAAACGGGAAAATGATTAGTACTTTATTGATCAAATTGGTGTAACATGATCAGGCATTAATTCGTTATGAATGGTGGGTGTGGGAAAAATGCACAAAAATTCTAATTTGTCCTCATACCAATTTTAGTTTGTATTCTTTCGGAGGTTTTTGTTTGATAATATCTCGTACTCCTTTGCGGATCAGTTTTGCTGGTGGGGGCAGTGATTTGGTTGCTTTCTACCAGCAAGAAACTGGAGCGGTTCTCAGCACTTCTATAAACAAATATATATATATCACTGTAAATAGGAAATTTGATGAAAAAATAAGAGCTAGCTATTCCATAACTGAGATTGTTAATGGTGTAGATGAACTTAAACATGAATTGATCCGAGAAGCTCTAAAGATTGTACTTCCACCATGTGGAATTGAGATCACATCAATTTCTGACATCCCTTCTCAGGGTACTGGATTAGGCTCATCAAGCACCTATACAGTGGGCTTGTTAAATTCGTTGTACGCACATGTCGGGCAACATGTAGGAGCAGAGCGGTTGGCTAAAGAAGCTTGTGAGATAGAGATCGAACGTTGCCAGAAACCAATTGGCAAGCAAGATCAATATATCGCTGCATACGGAGGCTTGCAGTACATCCGCTTCAATCCCGATGAAAGTGTGTATGTGGATCCAGTTATTTGCAATCCTGAAACAAAACTACGTTTACAACAAAGTTTACTTATGCTTTATACAGGACTGACGCGGTCAGCAGATGGTATTCTTCATGAACAAAGCGTTAATACCCAGAATGATGGTGAAAAGCGTGAAAGCCTGCGGCGAATGACCCACATGGCTGAAGAATTAAGAGATGCGCTTGTACTCAACGATTTGGATGGTTTTGGTGAGATTTTGCACCAAGGTTGGATGGAGAAGAAAAAATTAGCATCTGGGATCAGCAATCAACAAATTGACCAATGGTACGAGACTTCCAGGCAGAACGGTGCAATCGGTGGGAAAGTCCTTGGTGCAGGGGGTGGTGGATTCTTACTTTTGTATGCTCCCCCCGACAGATTCCCAGAGATCATGCATGCCTTGCCTGAATTGCAACCAGTGACATTTAAATTTGAACCACAGGGGAGTAAGATTATATACGTTGAAGAAAATGGAGAATGTTATTAGCATATACAGTTACATTGATGTGGACACCGATAAATAAAATGAGACCTCTAGCTCAATCGCCTGCTGGGGGTCTCTTGGGTTTATGAATGATTTCCTGCAGTGGAAATTAATAATCAAAAAAATAATTTGAAGGATATTATCATTAGACCTATTGTGAAAGAACTTGGTTACAAATTTACCAGGTTGGCGTTTTGGTAAATCATTAAAAATGCCTTGCATTTTTATTAAATTAGTGCGATAATAGGCCTGCCCCACTAGGCCCCCTCTGTCCTGGTTGCCCCCCCCAACCAGACAGAGGGGTTATTTGGTTAATCTATTCTGGATTTCAGAGATGTAAAAGAAATCAATTTTGAACACCAAGGAGTGTAACAAATTTAAATCAACGGCGTTATTATATTTAGCCCACGAGAGCGGGGGTTTAGCGGAAGACTTTGAAGCATCATTATTGGGTCTCGGGGGCCAGTGGGGTGTGAGGTGAAAATCAACCATCTCACTCGGGTAGGGGGGTGCATATGTCCAGGCGCTTCCAGCGTGGAGGAAGCGCCTGGACATTTTTAAAAGACTATATTTTACAAATTATTTTAAAACATGGTCAGCTTGCATACTTGAAAGGTCATTTAGACCTATTTTGTGTAACAATTCGTATAAGAAATCGTTATTTCTGATGGATACGGGTGATACGGTAAGAAGTAAGGACAGGTATATTGCAAGTTTTATCGGTAAAAATTTAGTATCACCCCTCCAGTAAATATATACCTGGCTCCTTCATTCCTACTTCTCCCTCCTGCACGCCGCCGCCTGGGTTTCTCTCCTTTACCAGGCGGTTGGCGTTTAATCAGGATAAAGTAGAAAGTAAACAGGCTGGGAAAAACTCCCAGCCTGATAAGTTATAAAGGAATTTCTCAATTTAATTCAATCGGCATCCAAGGTTATTGTAGAAATCCAAATTCCTCTTAGGAGAAAGCATTGCACCGCGTGACTTCGTCAAAGCTGAATCAACGCTGACGATTATTCGTGCGCTGTTTAAGGGGTAACCCCATAGGGGAGAGCTGCATTCTTTATTGCAGCTGTGGCATGGCGAAGCAGGATGCGTGCAGCTCCTATCTTGTAAGGCCCTCCTTTGAATTTTAGAGCCTGTAAAAGTGGCTTGTTGTCTAGATAAGTGCACTGATCTGGCACATCAAATACTTCAGCAACGGTTTGGGCCATACTATAACCGGTAGCAGCTCAGGCAAATGATACCCATAAATTCAATTATGCCAATGGATCAGTCACCAGATAAAAGCTTTAATGAGTACCAGGGAACAAAAACTGCAAGATGTTGAAAGTACTGTAACAAAAACTATCTACTAGATCGCCATCTTTATCTCGTAGGTATGCACAGTCGCTAAAATCGTTCCAAACAGGTTCATTTCTTCCCCAGTACAGATTCTCCGTATCTATCACCCCGTCTTTGGTCCAAATTTTGACGCTAGCCCAGTCGACCAGTGTATAGCGAGGGAATGTGTAAATATTTTGCTTCTCATCCCGCAAAGTCCACCCATCCAAGGAGATAAATTTTCCAAATTGATTGCGTATAGTAACATATTCATCCAATGGGTTTCCTTGGGGTGCATATTCGATATCTAAGATAAAAACACCTGGTACCAGGGTTGGCGTAGGAGTAATTGTTCGTGTTGGGGTTGAAGTGGGTAGTGTTCCTGTCACAGTTGGAGTTGAAGTGGGGAGCGTTCCTGTCACTGTTGGAGTGATTGTGATAGTACCGGTTACAGTGGGTGTCAAAGTTTGAGTCGGCGTGGGGGTTTTTGTTAGATCTTGCCTGGCAACGTAGGGAAGGTAATTCAAAGATTGAAATGCAGCCTGGACAACTATCACGCTTCCAACGATTAAAATGATTACAAACAGCCATTTCACTGTTGGAAATAAACTAGGTTGTTTAGATGGTTCATTCATAATTGCCGACCAAGTGAATCGTTTATGTCCTTGGGATACTCTATTATATGCAAATATTCCTGACTGCGAAGAAACCAATTATTTGATGACTAATCTAGCTCCTATAAGTCTCTACCACCTATTTAATTGAGTATTTGATATCGTTAATAGTTAATACACTTCAGCCGCCTTTTTGGGCGGCTGAAGTGTTTGAAAACAGTGCTGATCGGGATATTATCCTACTGAGTTGGTTCAAAGAATAATCCATTTACCCCGTAACAAACACCATCAACAGTTTTACCTTCATCAGGATTCTTTATGTATGCACAATCTTTGTTATCCTTCCAGAACTCTGTCGGCCAGTTCATGTAAATGTTGGTGGAATTGTTGGTTCCATTTTTTGTCCACACTTTAACAGTAGCACCTTTTGCCAGGGTGAAATCAAACGTGATATCGTATTTGTTCCCGGTATCACTGGAAATCCGCCAATCTTCCATATCGACCGACGAACTTAAATTTTTGATCCTGATAACTTCCTCGTCAATCCCTCCTTTGTAATCCAAATCCGTGATGCACACTCCAGAGGTCTTTCCGCTGAGGCATTGTGTCTTGGGTGTTGGAGTCGGGGTGGGTAGCTGTCTGTAAACCAGGGGCAGATAATAGTTTTGGAGTACTGTGGCCTGGGCAACAAACGCAACGCTCAATACGATCAGAATTGCCAGACCCCATTTGAGCCTTTTAGACATTTCCATTCTCCTTTCAGCATCCTACTGGGGAAAACCCGATCACCTTAGCTTAATTTGATTATACACCTGATTGAACGCCAAGAAGGTTAATGCCTCACGATCAACGTCTTTTCTTTCCATTGACACTGGGCATTGCCTACGGTAAAATCACCATAATATAGAACAAATGTTCTTTACGGGAATGGGAAACCTGTTTCAATATGAAAATACGTCCGGTTATATTGACTCGTCTGCGACGGGCCTTGCGCTCATTGATCTTTGCCAACCGGATTATGCGTCCGGAAAATGATATCGGCCGCGCTTTACAGGATTTAGCGGCGCGAGAAATGCGTTCCGAGGACGAAATTGCCACTGACCTGTTGTCCGTTGCCATCGCCCGGCGCCAGACGGCTGAGTCCAATCTGCTCCGCTGGAAAGAGCTCACCCAGCGTGAGCAGCAAGTGAGCGCCTTGACGTGCATGAACCTGACCAATATAGAGATCGCCGAACAACTGATGATCTCGCCTGAGACTGTCAAAACACATATTCGCAATGTGCTCGCTAAGTTCAACCTGCACAGCAAGGGTGAGCTGCGCCAGTTTATGGGGGATTGGGATTTCAGCGCCTGGGTGGAAGCGAATGTGACTGCAAAAAGGCTTGCTGGATCGGATGAACGGAAATATCCTCCAGGCTCGAAAAAATGATCCAAGGGAACGATAGAGTGAGTTCCGTCGTCTGATAAGTATGGATCGAATGGGGTGATCTGCAGGAGGTGTTATGGCAAGTACTGTGCTGGGTTGGTGCTTAATCATATTAGGTATCGTGGCGCTGTTAGTTGGTTTGGTGGCTTTTGTTCAGGTGCAGTTTTTTGAACTTAATCGCGGAGCTTCACTACAATTCATGAACGTTGAGCTGCAGGTGATTGCAGAGATCTTGGATAAAATCGCTCGCATCTTAGAGAGCTTCGCTATATTAAGTAATCCGGTTCAGTGGGCGATTATCGGTTTGATTTGTATCGGACTAGGGACTTACCTGCTGGGGAGTAAACCCTTCTAGCATAGAATTTATGAAGGGCAATTGTTGTTATTGATACATATCAATCGCATATTGTTGCCGCATTTTATAACAGCGAATATAATTTCTCAAGATTATAAAAGGATGAAAGGAAAATGTAGGGATAGTGGCAAAACCTGAAGAATCGGAGATCTTGGGGATCATCCCGGCTTACAATGAATCAAAAAGAATATCACCCATTGTGATTGGAACTTTGAATCATCTCTCAGTTTTGGTCGTTGACGATGGCTCAAGTGATGGGACTGCCCAGGTGGCGGAGAAGAGTGGTGCGCAGGTCTTGCGTTTATCGCCAAATCAGGGCAAAGGGGCCGCCCTACAATCTGGATTTCAACATGCGATTAATGAAGGTTTTGAGGCTGTATTAACCTTGGATGCAGATGGTCAGCATGATCCAGATGATATCCCGGGGTTTGTTAACACCTACAGACGTAGTAATCCTGATTTAATCATCGGGGAGCGCGATTTCAGTCAGATTCCCCCCATACGCCGTCTGGCAAACACAATCGGTCGCTGGAGTTTCTCCTGGGCAGTCGGTAAACCAATTAGAGACAATCAATCTGGATACCGATTGATTAGCAAACGGATGATGGAAGGGATGCTTGGAAGCGGTGAAACTGGTTTTGAATTCGAGGTTGAGATGATCGTGATTTGCATCCATAAAGGTTTTAGCATGGAGTGGGTTCCGATTCGAACAATTTACACCGGTGAGAGCAGCCATATTAATCCTGCTAAACATATCATAGAATTTTCAAGGATGGTGCTGCAGACCAGAAAGAGGATGAGATCTCGTTAGAACGAATCCTTTTAGTGTAACATGGGGGCTTGAAATACGTTTATTTAATTGAACCTGACACCCAAAAAACATGAAAATACCAATTTTCTTCGTAATTATCGCAACGCTGGCCGTGCCTGTAATTTTAGTCCCTACTTCGGGCTCAACGATTCATGAATATGGCGATTTGACCCAAAATGGCTCTTTTTGGTTGGATAGCGTGGATCAGGTATGGGATATTACCCTCTGTGATTTAGAACTGTCCTATACTGTGGACATGTCCCGATATATACCCCTTAAACAACAAACTGAATGGACAAATGTTGGTATTGGAAGCGGTGTTTGGGCATGGATGTCCTCAGGAGCCCCGAAAGCTGCACAGACAGATCCAAATCAGTACGATCTTGACGATAAACTCCATCTTGGAGGCTTTCCGAACAAGATGGATGAATTGTCTTATGATGCGCTTGATCCCCAAAAAATAATTGAAGCGCCTGTCGGCGATCCTTGGGCTAATTATGGAATCTGGTTTGATCGCGACGGTGTTTCCAGCGGCCAATCGAAGCTGTGGGGCATGATCAATACTTTCACCTATAATACCGGGGGCAAGTACCGGGTTTCATTAAGATTTCATGCCATAACGGATGAATTAGGCACAGTATTTGCCACTGTCAACGGTGTGCAAACTGGTTTCTATGATGTATGGAGGAATGGGCAACCCGATTATTATCCGATCGGGGAGAGCATTGACGGTGATTTAACTCGAGCAAGAGTATTCGCATCTGTATGGGGGGAAAACGTTAGATTAACCAATATTGTTACAAGCGGCTGTCAACCGGTTCCATAAATAAATTCCCTGATTAGCAGAATAATATTCACAGGTTGAACGGGAGATAAAATTCACCTGCTGATAAACAATATGCAATATAAGATCACTAAATGCGTGTAGTCGTTTCGACTTGAAGGCGGGCATCGATTCTCTTTCCCAATATTCTGTTCTGCACTTGGATTAAATAAATTAAGTGAGATAATTTATTCTGGCTTCGAATTACCTAATG
>JBFFIU010000004.1:0-38711 GCA_041556275.1 Anaerolineales bacterium
ATGTGTTCAGCTTGGTTGTTAAATGATCCCGATCTCTTTTCCCGCGGTCTCGATCACGTTCATAGCATATTCAATCTCTTCTTCCTGATGAGCTGCAGTGACCGTGGCTCGCAGTCGGGCTAATCCGGGTGGAACAGCTGGGGATACTACAGGTAGCACAAAAAGATCATGATGCTGGGCCGCTCTGGTTAATGCGAATGCTCGATCGTCTTCTCCACACAAAACCGGCACTATCGCAGTTGAAGTTTCCATTGTATCGAATCCCCTGCTTTTCAATCCATTGATGAATTGATCCGTATTGGCTTTTAATTTTTCGATTCTCCAGGGTTCATCAAGTATCACCTTGAATGATTCATTCGCCGCAGCTGCTTGTGCGGGAGGTAGCGCTGCAGAAAAAATGTAAGCACGACTCGCATGGCTCAGAAAATTAATTAATTCCTTCTTGCCTGCAATATATCCTCCAACTGAGGGAATCGTCTTGCTCAATGTCCCCATTTTTATATCTACGGTTCCCTCCATTCCAAAATGCTCTTCGATCCCTCGTCCGGTTTTACCAAGTACGCCTACTGAATGGGCTTCGTCTATCATCAGCCATGCGCCGTACTTTTTACAAAGTCTTACGATGTTCGGGAAATCAATGATATCGCCATCCATGCTGAAGACAGCATCTGCCACGACCAATTTTGTCGCTCCATTGGGAATCTTGCTTAATCGATCTTCGAGATCCTCCATGTCGTTGTGTCGGAAGCGTAAGAATTTTGCCCCAGACATCAAGCAGCCGTCTACGATCGAGGCGTGATTTAACTTATCGGAAATTACATACCCACCTCTTCCAAGAATTGAGGAGACAACAGTCAAGTTGGTTACATAACCAGAGGTGTAAGTTATCGCAGCCTCTGTACCCTTGAAATCGGCAATTGTCTCTTCCAATTCTTTGTGCAAATCCAGAGAACCGGCGAGCATGCGGACGCCATGTGTCCCAGTACCATAACGGTCAACAGCATCCTTAGCTGCCTGATTAATACGCGGGTGCCCGATTAAGCCTAAGTAGCTATAGGAGGCATACATCCCCATATCTCTACCATTGACTAATGCTCGTGCACCGCCTCTCAATTCAGTTATCGGTTGGTTATAAAAATAAAGATCCACATCTTGTAAACGCTGTACTCTCTCAACGATTGCATTAACTCGACCGACAACCATGTCTTCCTTATTATCAAAATCCATGTGTTGGCTCCTGAAATTTCTCGATATGTGAACTAGTCTTTTTTATCCTGCTAATTGATGCAATTTTACTTCGTCTAGTATTTCAATCCCAAGTTTCTGGGCTTTTTCTAATTTTGAACCCGGATTCGTGCCCAATACCAGGTAACTGGTTTTTTTACTTAGTGAACTGGTCACTTTTCCGCCATGACTCTCAATAAGTTCTTTAGCTTCTTGCCGGGTCAATCCTGACAATGTTCCGGTTATCACGAAAGTTTGGCCAGCGAAAGACTTAGGTATTTCATCTAAATGACCAGATTCCTCTCCTGACGGCCATACTCCAAACATAGCTAACTTCTTCAGCACTTTTTGATTGGTAGGATTGGCAAACCAATCAACGATAGCTTGTGCGATATTCGGGCCTATACCTTCGATTAATAATAAATCTTCTGTTGTGGTGGTTCTAAGCTTTTCTAAGTCATGAAATCTCCTGGCGAGATCACCAGCACCTACTTCTCCAACACCTCTGATCCCCAATGCAGTTATCAGGCGAGCCAAACTCTGTTGTTTCGAGGCCTCGATAGAACTAAGAAGGTTTTCCGCTTTCTTATCTGCAAATCCTTCCAATCTGAGTAAATCCTCTTTGGTAAGCGAGTATATATCCGCCACATCCTGGATCATATCTTCGTTTACCAATTGCTCAACAATTTTGATCCCTAATCCAACGATGTCCATCGCCCCTCTGGAGACAAAGTGTTCAAGGTTGCGGATCAACTGCTCAGGGCATGCAGAATTGACACAATACCAGGCCACTTCACCTTCAACATGTTCAACGGGTTGTTCACAAACCGGGCATTTCTGGGGAGGATTATAGGGTTGTTCAGCCCCGGTTCGTACGTCAATTACCGGGCCGATCACGTAAGGGATAACATCCCCAGCTCGTTTGACAAGCACACGGTCACTGATGCGGATATCTTTCTCTGCAATATAATCAAAATTGTGCAAGGTTGCCTGCTTCACGATCACTCCCCCGATCTCAACCGGTTCTAAAACAGCATATGGTGTCAACACCCCGGTGCGACCTACATTCACCCTGATATCCTTCAATTGTGTTGTGACTTCCTGAGCAGGGAATTTGAAAGCTATCGCACCACGTGGATCTTTGCCAACGACTCCCAATTCTCCTGCTAAGCCAAGATCATTTATTTTTATCACAGCTCCATCCGCTTCATACGGAAGTTCAAACCTGGAATCAACTAATCCCAAACCGGCCTCGATCGCTGCAGCGATATCCTGGCAATATGTCCAAGCGACAACTGGGAATCCCATATCTTGCAGATATGCTAATATCTCCTGCTCGCTATTCAATACAACCCCATCTGATGTGACAATGTCATAGGTGAGCAATGTAAGTGGACGAGAAGCGGTCAGTTCGGGATCCAACTGTCTCAAAGAACCCGCGGCAGTATTACGAGGATTTAAATAGGTCTTCTCGCCAGCCTTCTCCAGTCTCTTATTGAGTTCCTCGAAATCCTTTATATAAAAAAACACTTCTCCACGAACGATTAACCTATTTGGCGGTTCTTTCCCATTTGGTTTTACTGGAATTCGCAGCGGTAAGGCCCGGATTGTCCTTAAATTTGAGGTTACATCCTCTCCGATCTCACCATCACCCCTGGTAGCTCCTTGCGTAAAAAGACCATCTTGATAATGTAAAACGACTGTAAGCCCATCCAGCTTTGGTTCAACAACAAAATCAGTAGATTTCACACGTTCATCGAGCCTGCCAATTCTTTCATACCAGGCCATAACATCCTCGGCATCAAAAGCATTTCCTAAACTCAAAATCGGGGCTGGATGGCGTAATTTTGAAAATTTTTCTGATGGAGATGCACCAACCCTCTGAGTCGGGGAATCTGGAGTTATCAACCCCGGATTTTCCTGCTCAATTTTGCGCAGCTGCTTCAGCAGTTGATCGTATTCATAATCGCTGATAACCGGATCGTCGAGCACATAGTAGCGATAATTATGATAGCGAATCTCATTTCGAAGCGCGTCTAACTGCTCCAAGAGCTGGTTTGAATCCATAGCAGAAATTATAGCCTAATTTATTGTTGAGGAAATGGATGAAAGCAATTGATAAATTCGTTATTTGAAAACTATATGCTGCTACTTTCTTGGAGCTTTACATCCTGCTTAGCAGCCTCGACGATATACTCTTCAGTTTCAATACTTAATGTTTTCGCTGCAAAAATAACTAATGCGATCCAGATTAGGTCAGAGATCAACAAATGCACTAATTGCATCCAGACTGGCGCTAAAAGGTACACGTTAATCAAACCTGCAACCAATTGGATAACGATAAGTATCGTCAAGGATCTCCCCAAAACTTTATTTCCGCGTTTTCCATTTTTCAGCATTATCAAACCGGAGATAACGATCAGGTAAATGCTGACCAGAACTGCGATTGTTGGATGAAGAAGGCGAAGTCTGACCAAGAAATGCGCAGATGGAGAAAAATCTTGGGAAAGTCCTTCTGCCAGCGAGCTGACCGGAAATAATGTATCTCCCAATGCGGTTAACGCACCGCTAACGCCTAAAATCAGCATACCAATGAAACCTAATCCGAGTATCGACATGTAGAAGTTCTTTCCAGACAGCTGCACGGGCTTACCCCCGGATGACCACCAAGCGGTAAGAGATAAGCAGGCAAGTAACAAAAAAGTATTTACTAAATGGATTGAGATAGATACTGCTCTGGCGATCGAAATGTTATCTGCTACAAGTTCAAATAGGACTAAACCTGCCCCAACTAAAGCCTCTGTGGTCATGAATAACATTGAAAATACTGCACCATTCCTTACAATGCTTCCCTTTGGAAATACGCGCCAGGCCCAAATCAATAACCCGACCACCAATAAAAAAGCAACGCCACTAGACAAACGATGTGTGAATTCGATCAATGTCTCAATGCTCTGAGATCTAGGGATCACAACACCATTGCAAAGTGGCCAATGGCTTCCGCATCCAGCTCCTGAGCCAGTCGCCCGCACATACGCACCCCATAAGATGACTCCCATATTGAACGCTACCACGAACCATGCATATTTAGCGTAAGCTGACAATTTCATGACCAATTTCTCTCCCTTGCATTCAAAATAATTTCATTTGTTTTGGTAAATAATTCTGTACTACCAGCAATCCGATGATTTGTTTCAACTTATTCGCTGCTGCGGGTGCATGACCTGAGAAATCATCATTGAAAAACCCATATACTGTTGCAACGCTGTCAATCTTTGATTGTATCCACTGCCACCACCATTCCAACTGCGGTGTCATGTCAATTTGCTCTCTGTCATGTAATTTAAACTGTCCATGTTTCCCAATAAAACGGATAAAAATCATATCGGAGGTTAGCTCCACTTCTTTTGGAACTCTCTCAAACTCAGTTGCCACCCAACACACATTTAGATCAGTTAGTATTTTGGCAGTTTGAATGGTATACCAGGAGGGATGACGGAACTCAACCGCGAAATCAATATCTCCAGGCATCTCTCTCAGAAAGCTCTTTACTCTTTCGAAATGCGTACTGTCAAAAGACGGTGGGAACTGGAATACAATGACGCCCAGCTTATCGTCCAGCTCGCTGACTGAATCGATGAATGCGTTCATCTCACCATCACAGTCAATCAGCTCAGATTCGTGTGTGATAACTCGCGGAACCTTCACACAGATTTTGAATCCTTCAGGTGTGGTATCTCGCCACCTGATCACAGCATCTCTGCGTGGAGTACCGTAAAATGTTGAATCGATCTCCACTGCGTTGAATATTTGGCTATAGTAAGGCAGGTAATCACGAGTCGACAATCCTGTTGGATAGAAAGGTCCTGCCCAATCCCGGTAGCTGAATCCCATTGTGCCGATGTAAAAATCTACCATATATCAATTAGCTCCCAATGCAGATAAAAAAAGGTATCATCAATCAACATTTTGCCAATTATAATAAATCATGGTGAAATACGAGAGCTTATTCGCAAAATCAATGAGATGAGATTATTGAAGAAAATATAATTAATTGTTGAAAAATCCTTTATGAACGCTACAGTTCCAACAAATAGCGGTAACGTATTATTCTTATGCACTGGGAATTCCTGCCGGTCACAAATAGCAGAAGCCATTGTAAACTCCCAACTTTCTGCGAGGTGGCAAGCTTTCAGCGCAGGAACAAAACCAACTGGTTATGTTCATCCAAAAGCGATAGATGTTCTAAGTGAAATTGACATTCACCACATTGGAACATCTAAATCAATTTCGGAATTAATTGATCATGAATTTGACTTGGTGGTCACAGTATGCGACTCAGCTGCAGAAGAATGCCCGACCTGGTTGAAACCAGGTAAATTGGTTCATCTGAGCTTCCCGGATCCAGCAAAAGTGATCGGTGATGAGGTACATGTTCTTGCTAAATTTAGGGAAGTTCGTGATGCAATTGCAATGCAAATCCCTGAATTATTGAATAATATTGATTTGAAGGGAGTACAGGGGGAATTGAAAGCGACCTAGAATTTATTCAACCAGTTCGCCCGGTTATATAATCTTCAGTCAATTGGATTTCTGGACGAGTGAAGATAGTTTCGGTAGCTGAAAATTCCACCAGTTCGCCGAGCCAGAATAATCCTGTTTTTTCAGATACCCTTGCAGCTTGCTGCATGTTGTGGGTCACAATTACGATCGTATAATCTTCCTTCAGTATTCCGATCAATTCTTCTATTTTGCCTGTCGCGATGGGATCAAGCGCAGAAGCTGGTTCATCCATCAGAATCACTTCTGGCTCAACTGCCACCACTCTTGCGATGCACAAGCGTTGTTGTTGTCCTAGAGATAAGCTTAGCGCATCACCGCTCAAGTCATTCTTGACATCTTCCCACAATGCCGCTTGAATTAAACTTTGTTTCACCAAATCCTCAAGCTCGGTTTTATTCTCAGTAAGACCTAGTACGCGTGGACCGAATGCTACATTATCGAACACCGATTTTGGGAACGGATTGGGTTTCTGGAAGACCATTCCAACCCTTCTACGTAACTGCGCCAAATCTACTTCAGGAGCATAAATATCCTCTCCAGCTAAAAGGATTTGACCTTCGACTCGGGTATTTGGAATAGTGTCATTCATGCGGTTTAAGCAGCGTAAAAATGTTGATTTTCCACATCCCGAAGGCCCGATCAGCGCTGTAACCGAACGAGATTCGACATCAATATTAATGTCTATTAATGCCTGAAATGAACCGTAATAGAAATCAAGATCTCGCACTTGGAATGAAAGATGGTTGTCAGTCATCGATATAATTTTAATCGATTAAATCAAAACAATAACAATAAATTCCTTGATTCGTAAGCTGAGTGTTGCTATAATCATCTCGATGTCTATGAAAATTAAGCATCTTTTCGTCTTAATCTTTCTTTTATTATCTGCCTGCGCAACCCAGACCGATACTGAAGACATCCCCCCCTCTGGCACGAGTGAATACATAAATAACACTGGCTCTGACACAATGGTTAACTTAGCCTTAGCCTGGGCAGAGCGCTATCACCTGGATGTTCCAGAAATAAATTTAGCCGTAACTGGAGGTGGCTCTGGTACTGGCATTGCCTCATTAATCAACAAGACAACGGATATCGCCAATGCTTCGCGCAGAATTAAAGCGGAGGAAATAGATAATGCTGAAACTAACGGCATCACACCAACCGAATTCATCGTTGCTCGTGATGCTATCGCAGTAATTGTTAACCCTAATAATCCCGTTGAAGAATTGACCCTTCAACAATTGTCGGATATATACAGTGGAAAGATCAACAATTGGAATGAAGTTGGCGGTGAGGATCGCCCAATAGTTCGTCTATCCAGAGAGACCAATTCTGGCACTCATGTGTATTTCCTCGAACAGGTTCTCCGGTTAGGTGAAAAAGAGAATAAAACACTTTTTGCAAAAAACACTTTGTTGTTACCTTCTTCAGAGGTGATCGGTGGTGAGATCCGGGAAAACCCTAATGCCATCGGTTACGATGGCCTGGGATATGTAACACCAGATATGAAAGTGATTGCCGTTTCAGATAGCAGATTAGAGGAGCCAAAGTTCATCTTTCCTTCTGCAGAAACGGTGAATAACGGAACGTATCCAATTGCACGAGACTTATACATGTACACCGCTGGAGAACCGACCGGTTCTATCAAGCAATACATGGAATGGATCTTCTCAGAAGAAGCGCAAGAAACCGTCACCGATCTTGGATTTGTGCCCATTATTACCCCATGAAACACGAATTCACCTTTGATTTCAGGATGATCATGGCAGGAGAGCAATGAACCCACCAAAATTAACCTCAGAATCTATTATCAACCTCGTAATAAAATTCACTGGATATTCAGCCATCATCTTCGTCGGTTTGATATTTTATTTTCTGTTGAGTGAAGGATTACCTGCGCTTAGAGAAGTGCGATTCTCAGAATTTCTACAAACCCGCTGGTATCCAATTGAAGACTATTTTGGCATACTCCCGCTATTGGCGGGATCTTTAATTGTAACGATTGGCGCGATTATCATCGCAGTTCCGATAGGCCTGCTAACCGCGATCTACATCGCCGAAATCGCATCACCCCGCACTAAGGAATTCCTCAAGCCTTTGTTTGAGCTTCTGGGAGGTTTTCCTTCTGTTGTACTCGGATTCTTAGGTTTACTGATACTCTCACAATATATACGACGAGCAATCGATCTGCCCACTGGCCTGTCAGCGTTCACAGGTGCTCTCATCCTGGCAGCCATTGCTATCCCACCAATCGTATCCATTTCAGAAGATGCACTTGATACCGTCCCAAGATTATACCGCGATGCTGCGCTTGCGCTCGGGGCTACTGAATGGCAGACCATCTGGTTGGTCACATTACCAGCAGCCAGGTCAGGCGTATTGACCGCCATCATGTTGGGAATCGGACGCGCGATCGGTGAAACGATGGTTGTCCTCATGGTTACGGGTAACGCCCCCGTCATGCCGACCAGCTTGGGTGCGATTTTCTCTCCGACGAGAACGATGACTGCCACGATTGCCGCAGAAATGGGAGAAGTCGCCACAGGGAGCACACACTACCACGTGCTATTCTTCATCGGTATTGTATTGTTCGTCATTGCATTAATCGTCAATGTCACTGCTTCCACCTTTGTATTTAGACGACGCAAACGTTCGGAGCGGATCCTCTCATGAAGACAAGAGGATCGCCCCAACAACGAAATCTAACACAACAACTGGGATTCTTTTTTCTGCGGCTGGTCGCGATAATAGCGGTTCTCCCAATTCTGGCGATCATTATTTATATCGTGATCAAAGGTGCACCTGCCATATCTTGGGAATTCATCACTGGTTTTCCGAGTGATGGTATGCGCTCTGGTGGGATATGGCCAGCGATAGTGGGCACCTTTTTCCTCACACTGGGATGTGCTATCATAGTTACCCCATTGGGCATTGGAGCGGCAATATATTTAGCCGAGTATGCACCCGAAAATCGCTGGACTCAATCGATTCGAATCGCCATTATCAACCTGGCAGGAATACCATCTGTGGTTTATGGTCTCTTCGGTTTGGGGCTTTTCGTGATCTTCATCAATCTTGGTATTAGTATTATTGCTGGTGCCTTTACTTTAGCAATTATGACCCTCCCGGTGATCATCAGCACTGCTGAAGAAGCCCTGCGTGCAGTACCCCAATCCTTTCGGGTTGTAAGCCGATCGTTAGGAGCAACACACTGGCAAACTGTACGTCGAATCGTATTACCACAAGCTGTGCCTGGTATTCTTACCGGCGTGATATTAGGCCTCGAAAGAGCTGCTGGAGAAACTGCACCAATCTTGTTTACTGCGGCTGTCTTTTTCTTGCCGAGTTTACCAAACTCGCCCTTAGATCCTACGATGGCATTACCTTATCATTTGTATGTCATCTCAACTCAGGTGCCTGGAATGCCGGTTGAAATTCAATTTGGTACAGCTTTAGTGCTGCTCATTTTTGTCCTTGGGATGAATCTGTTGGCAACGATTATCCGTTCCCGCGCCCGTGCTCGCCGCCAGTGGTGAAATTCTCACCCAAAAAATAAACATTGATGAACAAAGTTGTAATTGAGCATTTGGTTCTACATTACTCGGATGGAACAGAATCCTTAAAAGATATCAGCCTGGATATCCCGGAGAAATCCATTACAGTTCTATTCGGACCTGCAGGTGGTGGTAAGTCAACTCTGCTAAGGGTATTGAATAGACTGAACGATTTGGCGGATGTTTCACATATAACTGGGAATGTGCAACTGTTCAGGAATACCGGAGATTATATCGATGTTCTCGATCCGAAAATCGATGTCAGCGCACTCCGCCGGAGGGTGGGTATGGTTTTTGCACGACCAGTTGTGCTCCCGATGACGATCCGAGAGAACCTCACTTATGGACTGGAAATAGCCGGCGAACGTGATAAAAAGCGCCTGAATGAGGCAGTGGAAAGAAGCTTGAATCAGGCTGCACTCTGGGAGGAAGTAAAAGATAGGCTCGATGATCCAGCTGTTGAACTGTCAGGTGGTCAGCAGCAAAGATTATGTATCGCGCGCAGTTTAGCCCTGGAACCAGAAGTTATTTTACTGGACGAACCAACCTCTGGTCTTGATCCCATCTCAACAGGAAAGGTTGAAGCTTCTTTACAAGAGTTAAAGGAAATTTATACAATTATTTTAGTACCGCATTCGATACAACAGGCGGCCCGTACATCTGATTGTGCTGGCTTTTTCCTCCAGGGTGAATTAATCGAGTATGCACCTGGAAAAGAACTATTTACCAATCCGGGAGATCAAAGAACCGCTGATTATATAGAAGGTCGCTTCGGATAATTCTTAGTAATAAAAGCGAGGGCTGATATATGGCATCATTATCTCCAAGAGAAACTCTAGATCGAGCGATCGATGATTTATTGGACCAGATCCTCATCCAGGGCAGTATGGTCGAAAAAGCAATTCATGGTTCGGTTGATGCCCTAAAGCGTCGTGATATTGAGACCTCCAAAGCGATCTACAAAGGTGATCAACAAATTAACGATAAGCACTTTGAGATTGAGGAGAATGTGATCACCCTGATCGCGACCCAGCAACCAATGGCGCGCGATTTACGCCTCCTTACCGCAATTCTGGAAGTAACGACCGAGCTGGAGCGAATGGGGGATTATGCAAAAGGAATCGCCCGTATTGCTATCCGTCTGGGAGATGAACCATTCATCAAACCATTGATTGATATTCCCCGCATGGCTGAAGTCTGTGTCGATATGCTTCACCGTGTCCTGGCTGCATTTGTAGCAAGAGATGCTGAAGCCGCCCGGGAAATTCCAAAGGAAGATGACATGGTCGATTCTCTGTACAATCAAATATATCGGGAGTTGATGACTTTTATGATCGCTGATCCGAAGACGATCGATCAGGCCAATCATCTTCTTTGGGTGGCTCATAATTTGGAACGTGTTGCTGATAGGGTAACGAATATTTGTGAACGAATTGTGTTCGTGGTGTCCGGAGAAATGTTGGAGATGGATCGCTCCGATGATGAATCGTTCGAGGATGAACCCTGGTGAATCCATTTCTCTTCTATGGGTTATTATCACCTCTCGTCGTTGAATTAAAGCAAGGGATTGCCAACTTTCTCATAACTAATTGTAGATTATCACTCATTACCATACCAATATTAGATATCTGACATTATCAGTTCAAATAATGGTCAAAAGTCACTTGTCGCCCCAGTTTAAGCTTAGTAAACTTTTAACTTAAGAAGGAGAATTCCATGACCGCTGGAAGGTTGATAGCTTATATTGCTGCCGGGATCGTCATCCTATTTGGTGTCCTTTTTGTTTGGGCCGCTTTCGGGGAGCAATTTAATTCAGGGTGGCTCGTTGTTGGATTAATCAGCGTCGCCATTGGATTTGGATTGATCTGGTTTGGTGGAAGATTGAAACCGGTTATTGAGGGTGACCAAAATGTGACTTTGAATATCGACCTGCCAGAGAACGTTGATATGGATACTCTCCAATGCCGTAATTGTGGAGGTGAATTGTCCACAGACGATATTGAAATGGTCGCCGGTGCTCCGGTTGTCACCTGCCCATACTGCGGCACAACTTATCAGCTTACCGAAGATGTAAAATGGTGATCACTTTAATTTAATCGAGAATGTTTAACTACAATTTTGATCGATTTTGACCAATGAGGCGGATATGAAAAAGAGAATAAAACTTTCGATATTCCCTATCCTGACCATCCTGGGAATTTTCAGTCTATTCTTACCGGTATCGGTGAATGCGCAATCGTATTCCTTCAGTCTTCCCCAGCAATTTATCGATGTATATTGGAACGAAGATGGGACAAGCTCGATCGATTATGTCTTCATTTTCGCCAACGATCCTTCCGCGCCCACCATCGAATTTGTTGACGTTGGTGTTCCCAACAGCAACTACGATCTTAATAGTGTGGTTGCATTTGCCAATGGCGTTGAGACCAATGATATCGAGCGTTCACCGTACGTCGATCCCGGTGTGGCTGTTGGCCTAGGACCGAATTCAATTCCACCCGGAGCCACAGGGGAGGTACGCGTATTCATCGGTCGGGTGAGAGATGTTTTATACCCTGATGATTTGGATGAAACCTATACCAGTGCTGTATTTGCCACACAATTCTTTGATGCATCCTTAGTGCACGGATCTACGGATACAATTGTAACTTACCATCTCCCGCCAGGTGTCCAACCAGAAGAACCTCGCTGGCATGAAGCGCCACCAGGCTTTCCTTCCGAACCTGTGACAGGTCTTGATAATGAAGGACGGATCACCTACTCCTGGCGCAACACGAGTTCTAGTGGATCAAAACCATATACATTTGGTGCTTCATTCCCAAGTAAATATATCCCAGCGGATTCAGTCGTAACAGAGCCGCCACCAGCCACCGGCGCAGGTACAACTGGTATTGGGGATTTTCTGAGCATTTTCACCGTTCCTTTGCTCTGTGCCCTTGGCTTCATTGCCTTGGTAATCTGGGGAATTACTTCGGGACGCAGCCGCAAGCTAAAATATCTACCGCCTAAGATATCCATAGAAGGGCACGGGATAAAACGCGGGCTGACTGCTGTGGAAGCCGGAATCCTCATGGAACAGCCCATGGATAAGATCATGACCATGATCTTATTCGGTGTATTAAAGAAGAATGCAGCCCAGGTGATCACTCGCGATCCACTCGAATTAGAGATCCGTGATCCTATCTCAGAAGGTCTTCACCAGTACGAAAAAGATTTTCTAAAAGCATTCCAGGAAAAATCCAAAAAGGGACGCAAGAAAGATCTCCAAAAGATGATGATTGCATTGGTCAAGAGCGTTGGCAAGAAAATGAAGGGCTTTAGCCGAAAGGAAACTGTCGCCTATTACCGCGACATCACTGAACGAGCATGGAAACAAGTTGAAGCCGCAGATACACCCGAAGTGAAAAGCCAGAAATACGACGAGCATATGGAATGGACAATGCTTGACAAGGACTACGACGATCGCACGCGTGATGTCTTCAGGACAGGTCCAGTATTCATCCCAATATGGTGGCCTCGATACGACCCAGGTTTTGGCCGCACCACAAGTAGTCCTACCCGTGCCCCTTCCTCCCCTTCGACGGGTCGCGGGACACCATCAATGCCAACCTTACCCGGTTCTGCATTTGCTGGCTCGGTGGTCACTGGTGTGCAGAGCTTCTCCAGCAGAGTCGTTGGCAATATCACCGACTTCACCAGCAGTATAACCAGTATCACCAACCCGCCACCGAAACCTCCCGCCTCGAGTTATAGTAGATCCTCAGGAGGTGGCGGCGGCGGCGGTTGCGCCTGTGCTTGTGCCTGTGCGGGTTGCGCCTGCGCGTGCGCTGGTGGCGGTCGTTAAAGTATTTTGATTTCTAATGATTGGATTTAGAAATTATAGGTTTTAGCATGTGGAGAAGATTGTTTTCCAGAGACAGTTCTCGGAAGAAAAATGAAAGCAAGTCGGATACAGTAAGCATTCCCTCCCCTGGCTTATACCATTTTGAGTACCAGGGATACGGAGAGTGTAGCCGCATCCATCTTCGCATTGATGGTGATATCGACTCCGGTGAGGGTCACGGAGTACTATTGGTAAATGCTAACCGGATCATCCACTTAAATCCAACTGCGACTTTGCTTACATATCTTTTGTTAAGCGATAAATGCGAAAGGGATATCACCAGTACAATCAGAGCCGTTTATCATGTCTCAGAATCCCAAGCCAAGAGTGACTATGCGCAGTTTCGTGAAAATTTGTCCAAACTGATCAAACCAGATGGCTCTTGCCCGGTGTGCGATTTGGATATCGAAATCCAGGCACCATTCAGCGCCACGCCCTCTGCGCCTTATCGCATGGACCTGGCGCTCACATATCGTTGCAACAATGATTGTCCGCACTGCTATAATGCCCGCCCGCGTGATTATTCGGAGCTGCCCACCACTCAATGGCTTTCTATCATTGATCACCTCTGGGACATTGGCATTCCCCATATTGTTTTTACCGGTGGAGAACCCACGCTGCGCAACGACCTTCCTGAATTAATCAAACACGCAGAATCTAAAGGTCAGATCACCGGTTTGAACACCAATGCTCGCCGCCTAAGCGATGCACGCTTTTTAGAGATGCTCGTCGATGCAGGCCTGGATCATCTCCAAATCACTGTCGAATCTCACGATCCGGTCATTCATGATGACATGGTACACGCAAAAGGTGCCTGGCAGCAGACCATAAAAGGTCTCCGCAATGCCCTGGATACACCTCTTTACGTGATGACAAACACCACGATGCTCCGTCAAAACAGTCCTTACTTAGCTGAAACGCTTGATTTCTTAGCCGAGGTTGGTTTACCAACCGTCGGGTTGAACGCTCTAATCTATTCTGGACATGGATTGAATGTCGGAACAGGAATAGCAGAGCGAGAGCTACCCCCATTGTTAGACTTGGCTCGAGAAAAGACGGACGCTTATGGTCAGAGGTTAATCTGGTATACACCCACACAATACTGTCACTTCGATCCCATGCAGCTGGAATTAGGAGTTAAAGGGTGCACCGCTGCACTCTACAATATGTGCATTGAACCAGATGGTGCGGTAATTCCCTGCCAATCCTATTACGAGCCCATTGGGAACATGTTGACTGACTCATGGGAGAGTATATGGAATAATGATCTATCCATAAACCTTAGAGAAAGAAGGTACATCCCAGATAAATGCAACGGTTGTTCGCTCTTAAGCGAATGTGGAGGTGGATGTCCTTTGGCTCTCCAGGCACAGGCAAATGGTCTAATTGAACTGGATGGAATTTCTATTCAAAGACCCAATCCGCCAATGTAATGATATCTCAATCGGTTATTGATCCGGTAACCATCCTGCGGACTCTCATCCAATTTAATACAACCAATCCGCCTGGCAACGAAGAAGGTGCAGTTAAATGGGTTCGAGATTTACTCGAATCGAATGGCATAAAAAGCAAGATTATTGCTCGCAATCCTACTCGCCCCAACCTAATTGCCCGTTTGCCTGGAAATGGAAGTGCACCTCCACTATTACTCTATGGACACCTTGATGTTGTGACGACCCAAGGACAAAATTGGAAATACCCACCATTTGAAGGGAGATTAATTGATGGCTATATCTGGGGGCGCGGCGCCTTGGATATGAAAGGAGGAAATGCAATTTTCCTGGCTGCTTTCATGCGCGCCTTTACAGAAAATCTTCCGCTTGCTGGTGATGTGATTCTTGCCTTTGTTGCGGACGAAGAAGAAGGCGGCGATTACGGAGCTCACTACCTTACCACCCAATTTGCTGACTTATTTCACGGTGTACGCCATGCATTAGGTGAATTCGGTGGATTCCCCTATTCTTTTGCCGGGCAGAAATTCTACCCAATCATGGTTGCTGAAAAACAAATCTGTGCCATGCGTGCTATCATCCGAGGACCAGGTGGTCATGGTTCGCTCACTCAACCCGAAGGCGCGATGGCAAGGTTAGCAGAAGTGATTCTTGCCATAGAAAAAAACAAATTGCCGGTCCATATTACTTCTGAACTCCGTCTTATGATTGATTCTCTTCGAGAATACCTGCCCAAGAATTTGAATCTCCTAATGGGGATGACTCTGAAAGCAAGTTTGACAGATAGAATCCTAAACCTACTTGGACCAGCAAGACCAATTCTTGAACCGCTCGTTCGCAATTCAGTAAATGCGACGATTGTCCAGGGAGGCGAGAAAATTAATGTCATCCCATCGGAGATACACTTGGGACTTGATGGTCGGCTTTTACCTGGATTCACGCCTGATGATATGGTTGATGAACTAAAACCCGTCATCGGGGAGGATATTGAGATTGTTGTCGAGCGATTTGATCCTGGACCAGCTCACCTAGATTTGACATTATTTCCATTTCTTAAAGAATTGCTCGAGGAGGCTGATCCTAACGGAATTCCCATCCCATTTTTACTTCCAGCTGTAAGCGATGCACGCTTCTTTTCCCAACTTGGTATTCAAACTTACGGGTTTATACCGATGAACTTACCACCAGAATTTAATTTCACCCAATTAATCCACGCCGCCGATGAACGAATTCCCGTTGAATCTTTGGAATTTGGAACATCGGTCGTGTATAACACATTGCTCAAATATGGAGGGCATCTTCAATGACCAGCATTCGGGAATCAATCCGCCGCCAGTTTACCCAAATTAAACCGCTTGAGGCGGGTATCTACCATTATCAAGCTCCCCAGGATGATCCAAGAAATTACCGACTTCATCTGCGCATCGAACGTAATGGAACTGGAGTCTTGATCGTCAACGCGTCGACTGTTCTGCACCTCAACCAAACAGCTGCCGAATATGCATATTACCTGGTCCAAGGTGATGAGGTCGAAGAGATCGCCAATAAAGTTGCGGCACGATATCGTGTAGATTATCAGCAAGCACTACAGGATTACTCAAATTTCCTGGAGCAGATCGACACCCTTGTTACCCTACCAGATCTGGATCCGGTGACTTACCTGGGTTTTGATCGCACCCGGCCATATACTGGTGAAATATCTGCCCCGTACCGATTGGATTGCGCTCTAACTTACAAATTACCTGCGGGGATCGATCCGCAGTTCGCTCCCCACGAACGAGTCAGCCAGGAGCTTTCTACTCAAGACTGGAAAAAAATCATCGACAAAGCATGGGATTTTGGCATTCCACACATCATCTTCACCGGTGGGGAACCAACCCTAAGAGATGATTTGATCGAATTGATCCTTCATGCAGAGAATAATGGCCAGGTCACCGGTTTAATGACCGACGGAATCCGCCTGGCTGAAGAAGGCTATCTTGATAGCTTATTACAGACTGGCCTGGATCACATGCTGTACTTATTCCAGCCGAAACTTGAAGGAACATGGGAGACGATCAAGTCGGCAGCTGAATCGGATATGTACACCACGATGCATCTTACTATCAATCCACAAGATGAGCACGAGGTCAATGCGTATCTGAAGCGATTCTCCGAGTTAGGTGTAAAATCCGTATCGCTCAGTGCTTCAACAGATCAACTTTCAGATGCCTTACTTTCCGCGCGTGAACTCGCGGCTAACCTTGATCTTTCCTTAGAGTGGGATATCCCGGTTCCTTATTCTGCCAAGAATCCTTTTGCATTAGAGTTTTCAGGCAGAGAGAGACCACCTGGTGCTGGTCATGCCTGGCTTTATGTAGAGCCCGACGGAGATGTACTTCCTGACCAGGATATCAATCAGGTGTTAGGCAATATAGTCACTGATTCCTGGGAGAAGATCTGGCCGGCAAACCTGGAATAAAACAGATATATGCCGCTTTCTCCAGTCGATTGGCAAAGTCGTTTTTCTCTCCAGGCAGAGTGGACTCGCCAAGCTCGACAATACCTGTTCCAACGTGCTGGTATTTCCACTCCGCACTCAGTTTTAGATGTTGGGTGTGGTACCGGCGCTATTTCCAAAGAGGTCTCAACCAACCACGGACTGAAGATCTTTGGATTGGATATCAGTTACGATTTCCTAAATATCGCAGCTCAACAAGTTCCCAATGCCCAATTTATACGTGGAGACGCTCACCAAATTCCCATCAAAGGAGGGGCATTCGATCATACATATTGTCACTTCCTCCTGCTGTGGGTTGAACGACCTCTTAATGTCATCAAAGAGATGATCCGGGTGACCAATCCAGGTGGCGCAATCTTGGTTTTAGCCGAACCAGATTATGGGGGTCGTATCGATTTCCCAGAAGAATTAACCATCCTGGGAGAATGGCAACAAGCTGCACTTCGCCAACAAGGGGCTGAGCCTCTGATTGGGCGGCAGCTCGCGGCTCTCTTACACCAGGCTGATTTACAAAAAATTGAAGTCGGTGTGATTGGCGCTCAATGGATCTCATCCCCCTCAGAGAGTGAACTCAGATCAGAATGGGAGGTCATACGCTCCGATCTGGAATACTTAAGTTTAAACTCCGAACAGGTTCAATTAGCTGAATCATTGAAACAATCAGACTTAAACGCATGGGCGAGCGGTGAGCGCACTTTATTTGTGCCAACTTTTTACGCGCTGGGTTGGGTACCCGATTAAAGTTGTAGAGAATTACTCTGTTTGTGGTATGCCTATTTCTATTTGATCCCCCTCGATTCTTACCGGATAGGCCGGTATATCGATAACAGCCGGTAGGGAATTCGCATTTCCTGTTCTGATATCAAATCGAGCTCCATGGCGGGGACAAATCACCTCATATCCCTCTATCTGCCCCTCCCCAAGAGGCCCATCGTCATGTGAACAAACATCGCCAATGGCAAAATAATCACCTGCGATATTGAAAACGACGATCGCCAGATCGTCGATATCCACAAATATGCGCTCCCCATTCATTAGATCATCTTTATTGAAAACCGGCACATACTCAATAGAATCGCTCTCGATTTCCCGATAGTTATACATATTTACTCGACTAATTCATCACTGGCTTCTACAAGTCCGTAAGCTCCCGCTTTTAGAACTTTAAGAGACAATAAAGCACATTTGAGACGAACCGGACCAAGCTCAATCCCCAGCAACTCCAAAATATCCTCTTTGGTCAAATCCTTTACCTCTGCCAAAGTCTTCCCTTGCACATGCTCGATCAGTAAGTCAGCTGAGGCTTGAGAGATAGCACAACCGCGGCCAGAAAACGCGGCTTCCACGATTTCATCATTGCCGTTTACACGCAGATCAATGCGTATCTCATCTCCGCATAATGGATTTGAATCCTCAAACGTTATATCATGCGGATCCAATTCACCGCGGTAATGTGGATTCTGGTATCGATCAATAATCAATTCGCGATAAAAATCATCCATTCTAAATATTCGGCCCTTTACAGGATTTAGATTCTGAAAATCTTTTTAACTTTGTAAATCGATTCAACCAACATATCAATTTCATCGATTGAGTTGTACAGGTAATAACTTGCGCGGGTTGAAGCAGGTATGTTTAATTTATCATGCAGCGGCATGGCGCAATGATGACCTGCTCTTACAGCGATCCCATCACTATCAAGAATTTGTGCTACATCGTGCGCATGGACTCCATCCAGGGTGAAGGAGGTTACCCCACCACGATATTCAGCATCTGGACCATAAACTTTCACCCCAGGAATTTCTTCGAGACGTTCGATCGCATAACCAACGATCACTTGTTCATGGTCAGCGATAGCATCAAGCCCAACATGCTTCAAATAGTCTATCGCGGCCCCTAATCCGATCGCTTCAGCTATCGCTGGTGTGCCTGCTTCATATTTGTATGGAATGGTATTGGGTGTAAACGATCTGAGGCTAACTTTTTTAATCATGTCACCACCACCCAAGAATGGTGGCATGTTTTCCAACAAATCTTTGCGTCCATAAAGAACGCCGACGCCAGTCGGCCCACACATTTTATGACCAGAAAAGACCAAAAAATCCATATCTAACGCCTGTACATCGACAGGGAAATGCGGTACTGATTGAGCTCCGTCGATCAGAACTATCGCTCCAGATCGTTGAGCTAACTCAATCATCTCCTGCGCTGGATTGATTGTGCCTAAGACATTCGACATATGAGTGAAGGCAACTAATCGAGGCTCAAGCCTCAACAACCTTTGGTATTCTTCTTGATCTAAGAAACCTTGAGAGGTAACCGGTATGAATTCTAACTGCAGGTTCCGTTCAGCAGCCAAAATTTGCCAGGGAACCAAATTTGAGTGATGCTCCATCTCGGTTAGGAGAACTACATCTCCACTTTGTAAATTTTCCCTTCCCCAGGTCTGGGCTACCAGGTTAATTGATTCTGTTGTATTGCGGGTGAAAACGATTTGTTTTGCGGAAGGAGCATTTATAAATTCGGCGACTTTTTCCCGCGCTTTTTCGTACATCGCTGTCGCTTCCTCAGCTAGGGTATGAATTCCGCGATGAATATTAGCATTAGATTGCCGGTAGTATTCATCCATTACATTGATGACTTGCTTCGGCTTCTGGGTAGTTGCGGTTGAGTCAAGATAGACAACCCTTTTTCCCGGTTTAACTTCACGACTCAATATTGGAAAATCGGCTCGTATCTTGATTATGTCAAGTACATCCGCTGGTGTGAATGTTTCCATGTTTTACTTTCTTGACCTTGGTCGTTTCTTTTTTCTCTGCAAAAGTCGAATGTTGCTGGATATTTTCGGGCACCATAAAACATGATCTGGCACCATCCATCCATCTGTCAAATAAACATTTTCTTCAAATTGAACCGCGATCATTTTTGGATCCACCTGCACAACAGTACCAACTAACCAATCACGAATCCGGTTTCCCTCCTTGTCTTCGTGATCGCAATAAACCTCGACCTTATCACCAACCTGATATGCCTCCTTCTGGTCAGGAGCACTCGTAAAATAAATATCTGACAACTCTGCCTCCTAAAAATTCCTCTTTTCCACTCCTTAGAGCTTTGGTAATTCTTTTTCGAATCTTTATACAATATGGACTGAGACTTGTAACATAACGATCATCCCATTTTCTGAGCAATTATTCTCTGCAATCGATTCTGCACGCCTTTAAACGGAATTCGCTGCATAATTGGATCGAAGAATCCCTCAACGATCAATCGCTGAGCATCGTTTAATTCAATACCACGACTTCGCAAGTAAAACAGCTCTTCCAAATCAATCTTTCCCACAGTCGCCCCGTGAGTGCAACGGACATCATCCGCCATGATTTCTAATCCCGGAATTGAATCGGCCCTTGCATTTTTGCTCAATACAAGATTTCGATTAGCCTGATAACCATCAGTCTTTTGAGCACCAGGCGCCACATAGATCATCCCTTGCCAAACAGATCTGCTTTCTTCTTTCAAAACCCCTTTGAATAACAAATCGCTCGAAGTGTTAGGAGCCATATGGTTCTGTTGAGTGTCATGATCAAGGTGCTGGTTTCCATCCGTGAAATAGAATCCCGACATCCTGCCTTCGGCCCCTTCTCCTACCAAATTTAAATCTGAGAAATCCTTTGTCAAATGGCTTCCAACTGCAGCAAAGACCCAATCAATACTAGCGTCTTTGCCAACCTGTGCGCGCTTATGACTGAAATTCCATACATGTTCTCCCCAGGATTGTAATTCCACAAATCTAAGCTTTGCTCTATCCTCAAGGTGAATTTCAACCAGACCTGCATGCATGGTCTGGCCAGCTGAATCGGTCTCGGAAGCGGACTCATGAATATAAGTCAAGGAGGCGCCCTCATCTAGCCAGACAATGATGTGAGAAAAATGTGCCAAACCTGCTCCGGGTCCCCACAATATGCTGTGTAAAGGTTGATCAACTTGGACACCTTTAGGAACATAGAGGAAAACTCCGTTTTCAGCATAAGCTGCAGCTAATGCAGCAAATTTCCCTTCATCAGCTTTTACGACCTGACCAATTTTGTCGACCAGCATATCTGGATAGTTTTTCTGCGCGCCAGATAGATCTGTGAATATGACACCCATCTCTTCCAGATCACTCTTGATTTGGATTTGTGATCCCCCCGGTCGTAGGATGATTTGACCGGCTAGCTGGTCATCGCCCAATGGCTCCAGTAATTCTTCAGGTATAGAGGAATATTCTTCAAACTCTCCGACGCTGGGGAGTCGAAATGTACCTGCCTGGAGTTTTCTTATATCTGTTCGCCTCCAAGGCTCATCTGATGTTGTTGGCATCGCAGTGCTTTCATAGGCAGCCCATGCCTGGTCACGGTAATCCTTTAAAGATTCGGGTACACCATTATTTACAGGGAGCATCTCACGTGAAAAGTTGAAATCTCTTGCTTTCCTAGCTTTACTTCTCTTGGTATTTGTTACAACTGTTCGTGCCATATCTGGAATCATATCCTTATAATTTTTTAACCGATCGATCCTTCCATTTGTAATTGGATCAAGCGGTTCATTTCAACCGCATACTCCATAGGTAATTCTTTAACCAAGGGCTCAATGAATCCGGAAACGACCATTGTTGTCGCTTGTTCTTCGCTCAATCCACGGCTCATTAAGTAAAATAGCTGTTCTTCGCCAACCTTTGAAACCGAAGCTTCGTGACCAATGGTGACATCATCTTCATCGATTTCTATATATGGGTAAGTATCTGAGCGGGACTCTTGATCAAGCAGTAACGCATCACACACGACATTAGACTTCACATTATTCGAACCGTTGTGAACCTTAAGTAAGCCTCGGTATGAAGCCCTTCCTTTGCCTTTGCTGATGGATTTAGAAGTGATCTTGCTGCTTGTGTTTGGAGCAAAGTGAAGGATTTTACCGCCAGTATCCTGGTGTTGTCCTGTTCCGGCAAATGCCATAGAGAGGATTTCACCATGGGCGTTCTCCCCGAGAAGGTAGCATGAAGGGTATTTCATCGTCAATTTCGAACCAAGATTAGCATCCACCCACTCCATCGTTGCGCCTTCGTGAACAAGAGCCCGTTGGGTGACCAGATTGTACATGTTATTCGACCAATTTTGAATCGTTGTATAGCGCATGCGCGCATCTTTTTTAACGACTATCTCAATCACTCCACTGTGGAACGAGTCAGTCGAATAGATCGGCGCAGTACAACCTTCCACATAATGAGCTTGGGCACCTTCTTCAATGATGATGAGTGTACGCTCAAACTGACCCAATTCAGCAGTATTTATTCGAAAATAAGCTTGCATAGGAAGATCGACCTTAACACCAGCGGGCACATACACAAATGATCCCCCTGACCAAACTGCGCTGTTCAAGGCTGCAAATTTATTATCCTCGATCGGTATAACCTTTCCAAAATATTCACCGAACAAATCAGGATATTCACGGAGCCCGTTTTCGATGCTGATAAAAATCACACCCTGGCTCGCTAAATGTTCTTGAATACTATGGTAAACCATCTCAGATTCATATTGGGCACCGACACCTGATAGAAATTTTTGTTCTGCTTCAGGTATTCCCAACCGATCGAAGGTCTCTTTGATATTGTCAGGGACATCATCCCACGATTGACCTTCACCATCAGCTGGTTTGGCATAGAAGTAAATTTCATCCAAATCTAATTGACTCAGATCCCCTCCCCAATTTGGCATCGGCCGCTGGTTGAAATGCTGTAAAGCCTTCAAGCGAAACTCAAGCATCCAATCCGGCTCATCCTTCATCGCTGAAATCTGTTCAACAACCTCTTGGTTGAGACCTTTTCGGGCTTTAAACACCAGATTCTCGGTATCACGAAAATCCCACTTGTATTCTCCAATTCCTTCCAGTATCTTGGTATCAGAGCTCATCAACTACCTCCAAATACAATTAGCAATTTATTGAAATCAATATTAATTATCTATGCTGATACGGGTGTGGTTTTATCTCGCAACCAATCGTATCCTTGTTCCTCGAGCCTATGAGCAAGCTCTGGTCCACCGGATTCAACAATTTGACCCCCAAGCATGATGTGCACAAATTCCGGTTTAATGTAGTTTAAGATTCGCTGGTAATGGGTTATCACAAGAACGCCAAGTTCTGCACTTCGCAATGCATTTACACCATCCGAAACGATACGTAATGCATCAATATCCAATCCTGAATCTGTTTCATCCAAGATGGCGATTTCAGGTTGCAGGGTTGCCATTTGTAATATCTCCGCTCTTTTCTTTTCACCACCTGAAAATCCTTCGTTTAAATATCTACCAGCAAAAGCATGATCCATCTTTAGTAAATCCATTCGCTCTTTCAACATCTGCCTGAATTCGGGAATGGGGATGCCTTTGTCATCGGGATTATCTGCTTTTCTCCTTGAGTTTAAAGCTGTGCGCAAAAAATTTGCTACACTTACACCGGGAATGGCAACCGGATATTGAAAGGCGAGAAACATACCCATCCGGGAGCGTTCATCTGGATCGAGATCCAGTACATTCGTCCCTTTAAATGTTACTTCCCCTGCAGTCACTTCATACTTTGGATGTCCCATTAAGATATATGCTAAGGTGGATTTTCCCGTTCCATTCGGTCCCATCAATGCATGGATTTCCCCTTGCTTTACTTCCAGATTTACCCCATTAAGAATTTCTTTTCCATCTATTCCAGCATGCAAATTGCGGATAATAAGTTCAGACATATGACATACACTCCATTATTTGACCTCTCACATTATTCCTGATTAATTGTGAAATACTACATTTTAACCAGGGAAGAATTATAGCAGCGATACCTATTTAAGTCAATATTTAATATAGAAATCATAAATATTGACAGGTTTATATCCTTCATGTTATACTCCAAAACATCTCATACTACTTGTAGATCCAAATGGGAATAAAAAGCTTGAGAAGGTTGTGATAATGCCAGCAGAATCAGCAAAAAGTACTCGCTATAGAGTTCTACAAACCTTGTTAAAAGAGCACCGCTGCACGATTAATGAACTCTCTTTAGAAGTTGGCATTAATCCAATCTCTGTTCGTCATCATATTTCCAAGCTCCAAGCGGAAGGATTGGTCACTTCTGAGGAGGTGCGACATGGCGTTGGCCGACCCCACCAGGTCTATTACCTAACAGAATCGGGTTTGGAGCAATTCCCAACCCGTTATTTGAGATTGACTATTCGATTATTAGAACAGCTCAAGGAAAACTTACCACCAAGAATGGTAAACCAGCTTTTTACGCAGATGGCTGCAGATTTAGTTGAAGAATATTCACACTCGGTAAGACTTCAAGATTTGTCCATCGAACAGAGGCTTGATGTAATCCATGATCTTCTCAAGGAAGAGGGATTCGATATTGAGTGGGAGAGGAAAGAAAACCAATATCTTATTCGTGAGATCAATTGTCCATATCTGCATGTCGGGCAAAACCATCCCGAAGTATGTCGGATCGATGAAACATTGATCTCCACGATGCTAAATTTACCAACAGAGAAAGTCAAGTGTGTCCTGGATGGGGATAATAATTGCACCTACGTTGTTCCCCATGAAACCAAAATAATTCACTCGGAGGAATATTCATGACCGAAGAACGTCAAGAATTGGTTTGGCAGGCAGAAAGCACGCATCCCGAACTGGCCAAAGCTTCCAAAGATGCTCTTCGTGAAGTCCTAGATCCAGAGATCGGTTTGAATATAATTGAATTGGGATTAATCCGCGATGTGATCATTGAAGATGAGAAAGCTCATCTCGATATGATCCTCACGACTCCATTCTGCCCATATGGACCAGCCCTGCTGGAAATGGCTCGCAAGAAAGCCGAGGAAGCACTAAACAGACCAACGACCATCGAACTCGGAATGCAGATGTGGGATCCGACCATGATGGAAGAAGGTGCCGGAGCTGATTGGGGGATGTTCTAAGATTGTCATAACATCTCAATATAATGAGCTGGCTGTTCATGCCAGCTCTTTTTGTATTTGTTAATGGATTAGGTTTTCATTTCGTCCTACCCTTCCTCAGATTTATTAAAGATCAGATTTTTTTCCACTAGCTAATCAGGAACCTAATCCTTAAAATTAGCCGAAGAAATATCCCCTTTTCAATCTACTTGAATTGTGTTATGCTTCACGCTAGCCACGCAATTGTGCGTGGCTATCTTTCCGCTCCCATGTGCACTAACGTGCAAGATGAGGGCAATCCCGTGGAAAGGAGGCTCCCCCCCATGCGTTCGTACGAACTTGTATTCATAGTCCACCCCGAGCTGGACGATTCAGCACTTAACGAGATTGTCGATCGGGTTAAAGGTTGGATTACCGATTCTGGTGGTCAGGTTGTTGAAACTGACCTTTGGGGAAAACGCAGATTAGCTTACCCGATTCAGAAACAGATCGAAGGGTATTACGTGCTGATAAGCACCCAATTAGATCCGACATTTTGTACTGAATTAGAACGTAACCTGGGTCTTCAAGAACCGGTTATGCGCTACTTGCTTACAACACAAGAAATTCCAGTAAGCTAGCCAAATTATATTCAGATTTAGAGGTTTTAATATGAGTCGTGGATTGAACAAGGTGATGATCATTGGTCGCTTAGGACGTGATCCTGAAATGCGTTATACACCTTCTGGTCGCCCCGTGACCACGTTTAATGTTGCCACTACACGAACTTGGAACAGCTCTGACGGCGAAAGGCATTCCGAGACAGAATGGTTTAATGTAGTTGCCTGGGGAAGTTTAGCAGAGATTTGCAAACAGCATCTTGTAAAGCATCAGCAGGTTTACATCGAGGGTCGCTTGCAAACTCGCAAGTGGGAAGACAATTCAGGCAACAAGCGCAGTTCAACTGAGATTGTAGCCAATGAAATGATCATGATCGGTGATCGGAGCGAAATCAATTCTTCTGATGATGATCCAGGTTCACAAAGTGATGGAGAATTTCCACTTTAAACCTTACTGCACTTCAAAGGTAATAGAGGAACGAAATAACAGCACCTTCGATATAAGGAGTAGATGATTTTGACAAATCAACGTAGACCCCCTCAGGCACGGCGGTATTATTCCCGTCCTCGCGTTTGTCATTTTTGCACAGACCCAAGCAGCCAAATTGATTACAAGCAAGCAGAAGCACTAAGGCGTTTCATCACTGAAGAAGGCAAGATTAGACCTCGCCGGCAAACCGGAACCTGCGCAAAACATCAAAGGCAATTGGCACGGGCGATCAAACGATCTCGTCATATCGCACTTTTACCATTTACCGGTGAAGTTTTACGATAGCGATTGAAGTTTGCAACGAAATCTTGTCACTATTTGGGGCATGAGGTCTTTGGCTTCTGCCCCATATTCAAGCTAATGCAATCAATGTTATTGGAATAGAAAGGTTTGTATGGCCCAAGCTCCAGAGAAGAAAATCGTAACGAAAAAACACCTAGCCAGAATGGAGCGTGAGAATCTCCAAAGACGATATATCATAATTGGCACGATTGTTGTCTTGACGCTCGTGATCGGCTTGGTTTCATATGGTTTCATTGAATCCATGCTAATCCAACCATCCCAAACAATTGCAACAGTTGGAGATGACAAAATCACCACAGGTGATTTTCAAGCACTAGTACGCTTCGAGCGTTATCAGCTGGTCCAACAATACCTGCAAACTTTACAGAGTATGCAAGCATTTGGTTCAGATGAAAACACACAAGCATTCTTCCAACAAACGTTAAATCAAATTCAACTCCAACTAGAACCCCTCACATTAGGTCAGGGCGTATTAAATACAATGATCGAGGATAGTTTAATCCAGCAGGAGGCAGATAGAAGGGGAATTGTGGTGGCTGCGGATGAAATCGATCAGCGAATTCAGCAAGAATTTGGTTATTATCCTGATGGTCAACCTCCAACACCAACTGCTGTACCAACCAATCGACCTACTTCAACTCTCTCTCCCACGCAACTGGCTCTCATCCCGCCAACTCCTACGCCGACTGAATTACCAACTTCAACTCCTACGTCAATTGAATCACCAACCTCAACTCCGGAATTAACACCCTCCCCAAGCTTAACTGAACAACCAACATTTACACCGAGTGGTCCGACACCAACCGCCGGACCTTCACCAACACCTACCCCTTATACATTTGAGCAATTTCAACAAAATTACCAGGAAGCGATTCAGAGCCTCAATGATGATGTCGATATCCGTGAAGCGCACATCCGCGCAATTTTTGAAGCTTCCTTATACCGAGAAAAATTGTTTGAGCAGATAACCGGTGATATTCCAACTGAACAAGAGCAGGTTTGGGCGCGACATATTCTTGTCTCGGATGAAGAAACCGCCCTTGAAGTCTTAGATCGACTGCAAAATGGCGAAGAGTTTGCAGATCTCGCGGCTGAATATTCGGAGGATGAAAGCAACAAAGATCGAGGAGGAGATTTAGGCTGGTTCCCTCAAGGACAAATGGTTCAAGAATTTGAGCGAGTCGCTTTCCAACTTAATATCGGTCAAATTAGCGATCCAGTCGAGACCTCATTTGGATGGCACATCATTCAAGTTCTTGGTCGTGAATTACGTCCTTTATCACCATCCGAGCATGCTCAGTTAAGACAACAAGCATTCGATCAATGGTTGCAAGATGAACGAACCAGAGTGAATCCTCAAATCGCAGATTACTTTGAAGAAAGAATCCCAACCGAACCATCTCTACCACCCGAGCTGCAGCAATTCTGATCTTGTAATACAGTATTCATAAAATAAAAACTGTGCAAACCAAGATTTTAGTTTGCACAGTTTTCTTATATATTCATCATCAAACTACTTTTTCCAATTCATCAACTTTCAAGCTTAATATCTGACTTGTCGAATCTCGTCCCATTGTCACCCCGTAAATAATATCAGCTACCTGCACTGTTGCCCGATTATGGGTAATTAATATGAATTGTGTTTGAAGGCTTAGTTCTCTCAATAATTCACGAAATCTCCCCACATTGGCCTCGTCCAACATGGCATCAACCTCATCCAGAACACAGAATGGTGTCGGAGAAACGCGTAATAATGCGAATACAAGTGCGACAGCAGTTAAAGATCGTTCACCTCCTGAAAGCAACGATAATCCCTGCTCACGTCGGCCTGGAAGTCGAGCTTCTATATCAATACCGGAATCGGTAAGGTCATCGGGATCGGTTAATACAAGCCTGGCAGATCCACCTCCGAATAAACGACTGAAGATCTGATGAAACTCTTCTGCGACTGCCTCATAGGTGTTACAAAATTCCTTTTCCATAATATCATCTAGCTCAGAAATCACCTGGCGAACATCATTCGCAGCATTTTGAAGATCGATCACCTGTGAGCTCAAGAACTCAAAACGATCCTGAACTTCCTTAAATTCATTCATCGATTCCGGATTGATCGGTCCAATTCTCCGCAGGAGGGCACGTTGACGCCTAAGCTGCCCTTCGGTCTCTTTTGAAAGTTTTTTCACTAAAGGAAGATCTTCAACAAATCCTTCCAGTGGCAACGGACTTGGCCCTGATACGCCTTCAAGATATTCGTAGTCAACCAAGCCAAAATCAGCTTCGATCTGTCGACGGATCGCTTCGAGTGCTTCTTCTTTGCGAACCAGATTAATCTTTGTCTGGGAGTAATATTGTTCTATCTTATTCGCATTGGTTCGTTCCTTTGATTCGAGAGCTTGTAACTGCATTAATTGATTTTCATTTGCATCGATTTCTCCCTCCACAGATACGATCAACTCCCGCATCGCTTCAACTTCTCGATTGAGCTTTGTCTCTGATTTGCGAAGATCGGCTATTTTCATCGCAAAATTTGGGATAGTCTTTTCCAATTCCTCGATTTTTTCTAAGATAGACTCGAACTTTTGGGATTCCTCGTCAAGCCCTTGTGTTCGTATCGTTAGGCGTGCTTGAGTTTCTTGCAATGCCTGCTCAATCACAGCGATTCGCGTTGTCCAATGGATCAGATCAGTCTGAATATCTTCCTGTGGCAACATCCTGAGCTGCTCATTTAGAGATTTTAGTTCTTGCGCATGTGCATGTTCCTGTTTTTTTATCTCTTCTAGCTCCAGATCGATTTCCTCAATCTCGTCTCGTTTTCCTTGTAAATCGATCCTTATTCGATCCGTTTGCTCTTCTCTCCATATTAATTCTTGACTGATCTGTTCTACAGCTCCTATTTCTTTACTATGCGCAGATTGTGCTGTTTCATACTCCTCTCTCTCTTTCAGATATCGAATTTGAATGCGTTCCTCTGCGTCTTTTAAAGTCTTCAAATTAGAATTGATTTGGTTAATTTGATCTTGTAGATCAGCAAGCTCTTTTTCTCGTTTCAACACGTTTTTCTGGATTTTCTGCTCTTCGCGCTTTTGACTAAAGCTTGCATGGGAGATCTTCGAACTTGTTCTCACAGGACCTCGCGCATAAAATACCTCCCCCTTTAAAGTTACGATCCGCCAGTCAAGAATACCATTGCTCGAGGAAGGCTTCCTGAAGATTTCTAACAACTTACTTGCCACATTTCTATCTTGAACCACAACAATTTTTCCGAGCAATAAGTTTATTACCGGTAAATAATTGTCAGATGCCGTTACAAGATCCCTTGCAATCCCATATACATTTTCATCATCTGGCAAATCTATTCTTTCAATTAACGGAGTGATTTCTCCCAATGGTAAAATCGCTGCTCTTTCTGGAGTATTATCCAAAATATTCAATGCACTATTAATTCCAGATTTATTTTTCAATACGATCGCCTCAAGAAATTCACCTAATGCAGCTCCAATAGCCACTTCGAATTTTTCGGGCACTTCAATTATCTCTCCTAGTAATCCGTATGATCCCTCAAGACGCAGATCCTGAGCGGCTTTAATCAATAACCTGGCTCCATTAGAAAAACTTGCGTGAGTACTCTTTGCTTGTTCAAATACCTCGAGTCGCGCTTTGTATTTTGCAATTTCTGTTTCGAGATGGTTAATTTTTACTAAATATTCTTGATGCTTCTTGTTCTGCTCGAAAATCTCCTGGCGGGTGACCTGCAATTCATTTTGTGTTTGAAGATATTTTTTCTCTGCATCCTGAACCTCACGCGATCTTTTACCAACTCTTGATTCAGATTTTTGCAACTCTTCTCTTCCATCTGCAACTGCCCTAATTGCAGATATTTCTGATCCCTCGAGATTAGAGATTTGGTTGAGACGTTCAGTGTTACGAGCGTTCAGATCCGCACTACGAGATATAACTTCTACATATAACCCTCGAGTGATCTCCAATTTTTTCTCTAATTCTTTTCTTTCTTTCAATCGATAATCGTATTGATCCTTGTATGAACGGGCATTATCTTTAGCTTCTAGTAGCTCCTCATCTAGTCTATTGATCTCTTCTTTGCCATATTGGATCTGCTCTTTCAATAACTCAATCCCCTGCTCAATTTTTGTTAAATCTACACGATAATTATCTTCTTGCTCCTGCAAGTAGCGTGCTCGCTCTTCAATAATGACTACTTCGCGGTTTATTCGTTCCTTTTTGAAATTTATTTCTTCCGATTGTCGATGAAGACTGCTAAGCTTTTCCCTAAGTTCCTGTCTTTTGATCCTCAAATTTGATACATCATTTTCAATCTGCGATCGTCTTTGTCCGGATTCTTCTAGAGTCCCTTCCAACTCCTTAGCTCGCTTTTTAACATTTGACATTTCTTCCTGAGCTTGATGCCAGTGAAATCCATACCATTGTTTTAGTAAGGATCGGAGATCAATTACAGCTTGCTCATAATCTTGAGCCCGACGAGCTTGCCGTTCAAGACTTCTCAAACGGGGACGTAGCTCTGTTAATATATCCTCAACTCTTTCTAAATTTCTATGAGTTATTTCGAGACGACGAACTGCTTCTGCCCTTCTTGTTCGATGCAACCCAATTCCAGCAGCTTCTTCGAACAGGCGTCGGCGGTCTTCAGCTCGTAAAGCTAATGCGGCATCAACAAGACCTTGACCGATAATGGTATATGTCCGCTCTGCTAAACCAGATTTAGATAATAATTCTGATACATCCTTCAAACGGACTCTTTGTCCATTGAGCAAATATTCGTTTGATCCATCCCGGTAAGCTCTCCGGGCAATTGCAACTTCTGAGTAATCGATCGGCAGCCAACTGTCGCTATTGTCAAGTATCACAGTAGCTGTAGCCATTCCAGAACGTGTTCTCACATCAGACCCGGAGAAAATCATATCCTCTGTTTTCTTTCCCCTGAGAAGACTATATGACTGCTCCCCCAATACCCAACGCAAAGCATCAGTGATATTTGATTTCCCAGATCCATTAGGCCCAACTATAGCAGTTACTGCACCCGGGAATTCAAAGATCGTCCGGTTTGCAAAAGTTTTATATCCTTGCAATTCAAGAGATTTCAAACGTGAAATCATACAAATAATCCAGATTAATACAGTAAATTCAGCTCTTCCAAAGCTTCTTCAGCTGCGAGCTTTGCAGCTGATTGTTTGCTCCGCCCAATTCCTGAACCATATGCCGTATTACCAATATGCACTTCTACTTCGAAGCTTTTTGCATGGTCAGGTCCGAATGAACTTACCGTTTTATAATATGGCGTCCCTAATCCTTGAGATTGTGCCCATTCCTGGAGCGTGCTTTTTGGATCCTTGTCCTTATTAGAATTGATGATTTGTTGCGTTGCGGATTCTAACATTGGAGAGATGAACTCCTGGACAACATCAATGCCCTGATCAATAAATATTGCCCCGATTAATGCCTCAAATGTTGCGCACAATAATGCCGGTCTCTCTCTACCTCCACCTTCACTTTCCCCATGCCCAAGGAGCATTACCTCACCTAGATCAACTGAGTTAGCAAAACGAGCTAAGTTTTCTGTTCTAACAAGTGCAGATCTCAGGCGGGTGAGATTACCTTCAGGCATTTCTGGGAAGCGGTGGTACAGCCAGGCCCCAACGACAAAGTCTAATACTGCATCTCCCAGGAATTCAAGTCGTTCATTATCCTCCAAGGCTTCGGGGTGTTCATTCAAATATGAGCGATGGGTAAGTGCACGTGTGAGGATTAGAGGATCAGTGAAATCTATTCTCAGCTGTTCGGCAAATTCCTGCTGAGTGACCTGCTTAATATCACCCTGGTTATGTTCCATTGTGAATCTCTCCCCGGAACTCAGGGAACGCCAACCACCCCACCAACGTCGAGTAGCTTGCGATCCATTAGTTCCTACTAGATCGATTATTAATTCAATTTATTGAAATCAGCTGTATTCTTTTACCACTAAAACAGTGTTATGTCCACCAAATCCAAACGCATTGCTGATGGCGACATGAGCATTGTGCTCCCGAGCAGTATTTGGAACATAATCTAAATCACATTCTGGATCCGGTGTCTCATAATTGATCGTGGGTGGTAAGACATTTTCCCGTATCGCGTTCACACACATGATAGCCTCTAAGGCTCCTGTCGCGCCGATCAAATGACCGGTCATCGATTTTGTTGATGATATTGGTATCTGATAAGCCAGATCCTTAAATGCCAATTTTATCGCCTTTGTTTCTGAGACATCGTTTAATTGTGTTGCAGTTCCATGCGCATTAATATAACCAACCTCATCATAATTTATTTGTGCTATCTCAAGCGCTTGTCGCATAGCTTGTGCTCCACCGGCACCATTTTCCAATGGGGCGGTTATATGATAAGCATCCGCAGAGCCAGCATATCCAGCTAATTCTGCTAATATATTTGCCCCGCGTTCTTTTGCAGATTTCTCACTTTCCAATACAAGAATAGCAGCTCCCTCCCCCATAACAAAACCATCACGGTTCAAATCAAAAGGCTTTGGAACAGAATTTGATTCCGGAGATTTCTTGGATAATGCTCCGATTTTATCGAAAGCTGCCAATCCCAATTGGGTAATCGTGGCATCGCTCCCACCTGTCACCACAACATCGATAACACCAGCTCTTAATAATGTCCAAGCAACACCGATTCCATCCGCCCCAGAAGCACAGGCTGAAGCCACGCTAAAATTTGGACCTGTAAATTCATTGTTAATAGCGATCAGGCCAGAGGCGCCATTTGACATCAATTTTGGAATGAAGAATGGACTTATTCTTCTAGGCCCATCGACAGTTAACGCAGTCATTCCTTCTTCAAAAGCCCGCATTCCTCCTATTGCAGACGATATAATCACACCAATCCTAGAGAAATCCATTTTGGTTGATAGCAATCCGGCTTGCTCAATAGCTTCTTGTGATGCTGCTAATGCCAGATGTTGATACCTGTCCATGCGTCGTAACTCTTTTGCTGGAATGTGATTGACAGGATCGAAGTTCTTCACCTCACATGCGGCTTGAACTGCCAAATCACTGGCATCAAATAGGGTTATTGGACCAACCCCAGAAAAACCATTAACTGCATTATTCCAAGTTTCGTTTACAGATAAACCGATCGGATTTACTGTCCCTAAACCTGTGACAACCACCTTATCTGACATTATTCCTCCACTGCAACTAATAAATGGCTTCGTTGATCTTTGAAAAATGGTAATACAAAATATTAATCTTGATTGAATTTAAAACCTGATCCTGTCAATACCAAAACTATCGGTTCGGGTAATTCGTCCATCGAATCAAGCAACGCCGGCAATACGACCGCGGAAGTTGGCTCAACATAAAATCCCCGTATTGCTAATTGATCACGAGCTGGTAGGATTTCTTCCTCACTGACAACTGAGAAGAATCCCTGGCTGTTCATCACTGTTTTTAATACCTGATCCCCTCGAACTGGTTTGCGGATGCGAATTCCTTCTGCTATGGTCTCACCTTCATCTACTGCGTCCAATGCATCTTCACCATATGTGGCAACAGTCCAAAGTGGAGCACAAGCCTGCGCCTGAACACCGATGAATCGAGGCATTTGGGAGATCAATTCAGCATCAATCATTGCTTGAAATCCCCGAGCCATACCCAACAATAAGCTCCCCTGGCCGACAGGGGAGATCACTGTTCCCGGATGTTCTCCAAGCTGCGAAACTATTTCATAAGCAACTGTTGCATACCCTGCTAACAAATGAGGTAGATAAACATGACTAGCGTAAAAAGTTCCTGAATCTGCTTCCCGTTTAACTGCTTCTGAAGCGTTTGACCGAGGTCCTGGGACCAGCTCCAAATCAATCCCGTAAGCTTCAATTTGCTTCCGTTTGGGACCTGAAGCAGATTCCGGGATATACACCTTTCCGAGAATATTTGCCCTCGTAGCATAAGCCGCAAATGAAGCACCAGCATTACCCGACGAATCTTCAACAGCAGATTTGATGCCAAGCCATTGCATATAGCTTACCAAGACAGAAGTTCCCCGGTCTTTATACGAGCCAGTTGGATTTAGATACTCCAATTTGAAAGCAACCTCTTTACCGTGGATCTCATCCAAAACTAAAGGTGTATTACCTTCACCTAAACTAACCGGGACTAGCGACTCTGGGAGCCCAAATGAATCTTGATAACGCCATATCCCCGGTTGGTTTCTATCAATTAATTTCTCATCAAATACAAAGGGATGTGCAAAATCAAGAATTCCACCACAATTAGGGCAGTTATAGCGCAATTCTAGAGCCCCGAGAAGTTGACCACAGTTTGTGCAAACGATATCCAACACCAAATTACCTATTCTCCGGCTTTTGGATAATAATCACCTTCGATCCATTTCTCACCATCAGGCCCAGATTCCATCTTCCAAATTGGCACAATTTCCTTCAATCGATCTATACCATATCTTGCAGCTTCAAAAGCGCCACTATCTCGGTGAGGTGCACTACAAGCGATCAACACTGTCGGAGTCCCAACAAATAATCGACCTATCCGCTGAACAATCGCAATACCTGCAACATCTGCCCATCGCTCCCATATTTCTTGGGCTACCTGATACATTTTGTTTTCCGCCATCTCTTGATATGCCTCATACTCGAGGTATACCGTATCGAATGGATCGCCCCGCAGAGTAGTCCCCCTGACTATCCCGGTAAATATACAAACAGCACCGGAGGTATCTGTAGTGATTACCTTGATCAGTTCGTTTAGATCAATCTCCTCTTCCTGGATCGAAAAATATGAAGGTCGATTGTTCCCAGATTTGGTTTGCGACCCGCCACTAACCGGTGGAAATAAGGCAATTTCCGCTTCATCCGGAATAATTTCGTCATCAAAAGCAAACTCCTTATTAATCGAAATAATTATTGATTCAAATGCGGGAGCTAAATCAGGTAATTCATTTATTAGAAGCTCCTTAAACTGCGCCACTGAAGTTTCACCAGGAACATCCATCTGAATTTTTTTCTTACCAGCTCGTTCGCGCAGATTTGCAAAAAACAATACTGTGACTTGTGACATCATCACCAACCTGGAATTTGGTTACTCACCCATTTAATCTGATTTCACTCATTAAATATATCCCCACTTTGACCACCATGCTTTTCGATCAAACGAATATTTTGAATATGCATGGTTTTCTCAACTGCTTTTGACATATCATAGATGGTTAGCGCTGCCACAGAGACAGCTGTGAGCGCTTCCATCTCTACCCCGGTCTTCCCCACGGATTTAACCGTTGCAACGATCAGGTATCCTGGTAAACCTTTATCTGCTTGAATATCAACCTCAATTTGGGTTAGAGGCAATGGATGGCAAAGTGGAATCAGTGTAGAGGTTTGTTTTGCTGCCATCACGCCTGCTAGTTGTGCAACACTAAGAACATCGCCCTTCTTCATTTCACCGGCATTGATCAATTCTAAAGTCTCTTCTCGCATGATTATTTCTCCCTTGGCAACTGCCATGCGGGTAGTATCTGGCTTTCCACTCACATCCACCATGCGAGCTCGACCGGTTATATCGACGTGTGATAGTTTGGGGCTCATTTGAGCGAATTATAGCATCTTACACACAATTTATCCTGATTGATTGATTTCTCTTCAAAATCACCGAATTTTTTCACCTAGAAGCCACTTCTAGGTGGACCGATAATATTCAGAGCATTTTATATGGATTATTGGGTGCGGAATGATGGAAATCATTGGTATGTGTGTGCATGATATAATATGTCGCCATGAATGATACAATCAGTAAATGGAGAAAAGGTTTAGCAAAAACTAGTCAAGCAACATTTGGCCAGATTGCATCGCTGCTTGGTGTATCTGAAATAAACGATCAAACATACGAAAATCTTGAAGCGCTTCTTATCAAGGCAGACTTAGGGATTGAAACTAGCGAGGCCTTGTTAGAGGTTATTTGGGAGCGAGAACAAAAAGAAGGTCTCAGAAAAACTTCTCAATTAAACGAAGTACTAAGAGATGAGCTGCGTAACCGGTTGGATACTCCTCTCCCTCTCAACATTAATTCATCTCCAACAATTATTCTTATTGTCGGTGTAAATGGTTCAGGCAAGACCACCACCATTGCAAAATTAGGTAAACGATTTACAGATCAAGGGAAGAAAGTAATATTTGGAGCAGCTGATACTTTTCGCGCTGCCGCCGTGGATCAACTACAAGTTTGGGCTGATCGATTAGATATTCCAATTATTGCTGGCCAACCAGACGGAGATCCTGGGGCAGTTGCGTATGATACTGTCCAGGCAGCCGTTGCTCGCCAATATGATATTGCTATCATCGATACTGCTGGTCGTCTTCATACGCGGTTCAATCTAATGGAAGAGCTCAAGAAGGTACATCGGGTCGTTGGAAAAGCATTACCTGGAGCCCCACATGATGTATGGTTAGTAATGGATGCGACTACGGGTCAAAATGCGTTACAACAGGCAAAAGCGTTCAAGGAAGCTGTTAAAGTTACCGGTATTATCCTCGCAAAGCTTGATTCATCAGCCAGAGGAGGTATGGCATTCGCCATCCAAAGTGATTTGGAAATACCAATAATATTTGCAGGCTTGGGTGAATCGCCGGACGATTTACAACCATTCGATCCTGACCAATTTGTGGATGGTATTTTGGCGATTTAGGAGAAATAGAAATGCAAGAATTAATCGATCGATTAATAACTGTTCAAGAAACATTCGACCATCTCTTGGAGCGTCTTTGACTTACCTGCAAAGGAAAGGCGCCTAGAAGCACTGCAGAAGAAGGCTGAGGAACCAGACTTATGGCAGGATCCAGAAAACGCCCAGCGATTAATGAAAGATATCTCTTCACTAAAAGAGGAAGTCAGTGATTGGCAAAACTTGCGCCAATCTATCCATGACACTATGGAATTGGCTCAATTAAAAGATGAAAGTATTTTCTCAGAATTAGAAGAGGAGACAATATCAATCGAGGCTGAGGTAGCCAGGCGTGAATTCGAAGCCAAGCTATCAGGCCAATATGATCGCGGAGACGCAATACTTGCTATCCACGCAGGTGCGGGAGGGACCGACTCCCAGGATTGGGCTGAAATGTTGCAGCGCATGTACTTGCGCTGGACGGAAAATCAAGGATATCAAACTGATATACTCGATCTCACTCCTGGTGAAGAAGCAGGGATAAAGAGCATTACTATTGCTGTCAATGGTCGTTATGCATATGGATACTTGCGTTCAGAGAAAGGCGTTCATCGTTTAGTTAGACTGTCACCATTTGACTCTGCTCACCGCCGCCACACCTCCTTCGCCCAAGTTGAAATCCTCCCCCAAGTTGAGGAAGAATCTCAAGTGAAAATCAATCCAGACGACTTACGGATTGATGTCTTCCGTTCATCTAGCGCTGGTGGACAAAACGTCCAGAAGAATTCAACCGCAATTCGGATCACCCATCTTCCGACTGGCATTGTAGTCAGCTGCCAAAATGAACGTTCCCAGTTACAAAACCGACAGAACGCGATGCGTGTATTACGCTCTCGATTATTAGAAAAAAAACAACAGGAACAGGAAGAAAAGATCGCCCAACTGCGCGGTGAATATCAAAAAGCAGAATGGGGCAGCCAGATTCGGTCGTATGTCCTTCACCCTTACCAGATGGTGAAAGATCACCGTACCAGCTTCGAAACAGGCAACACACAAGCAGTTCTCGATGGTGATCTCGATGAATTTATTGAAGCGTATTTACGAAGCAATGTAGGATCAAATTAGGCTTGACATCTAAGTTCGGGACACGTATAATCCAAACTACCTGCCCTCAGGGCAGGTATTATTATGAGTTCAACAATTGTTAGGAGAGTTCGTTCATGCCCCCGCTACCAAAGAAGAAACATTCCTCAGGTCGTAGAGACCGCCGCCGTGCGCATCATGCACTGAAAACCAGAAATTTAGTTCAGTGTTCAAATTGTGGTGAACTTCGTTTACCGCACCACGTTTGCCTCAATTGCGGTCATTATCAAGGCCGAGAAATTATCGAAGTTGAAGAAGAATAATCAATCTTGACGGGTCGTTAATATTAACGGCCCGTTTATCTTTTTTGCAAGATGCGAATGAA
>JBFFIU010000005.1:0-32201 GCA_041556275.1 Anaerolineales bacterium
GCCCAAAGCCGGCGTGCGGCACGAAATTTGGCAACTTCTTCCAGAAAATTGTTGTGAGCGTTAAAAAAGAATGATAGCTGCTTGGCAAAATCATTGATTTCTAAACCGGCAGCCAGAGCAGCTTCTACATAAGCGATCGCGTTAGCCATCGTAAATGCGACTTCTTGCACAGCGGTTGAACCTGCCTCGCGGATGTGGTAGCCGGATATGCTAATCGTGTTCCAGCGCGGTATTTCATCCTGGCAGTAGGAAATTACCTCGGTGATCAAGCGCATTGAAGGTTCCGGCGGGAAGATATATGTGCCGCGTGCAATATATTCTTTCAGGATATCATTCTGAGTTGTGCCACGCAGTTTGCGAATATCCACACCTTGTCGTTTGGCGACCGCAATATACATTGCAAGCAGAATCGCCGCAGGGGCATTAATGGTCATGCTGGTGGAGACCTCTGACAGGGGTAAACCCTGAAATAGGATTTCCATATCCTCGAGTGAGGAGATCGCCACACCAACCTTGCCCACCTCTCCCTTTGAGAGCGGATCATCTGAATCGTATCCGATCTGAGTGGGCAAATCGAATGCCACAGAGAGCCCCATCTGCCCTTGTTCAAGCAAGTAGTGGTAGCGGCGGTTCGATTCTTCTGCGGATGCATAGCCGGCATACTGCCGCATGGTCCAAAATCGGCCGCGGTACATGGTTGGTTGAACGCCACGGGTGAACGGGTATTCACCAGGGAAGCCTATCTGCTCAAGATACTCTTCTTCTGAACACCCTGTATCAATAATGGGTGGGAGTGGAATACCGGAAGGGGTTTTGAAATCCTTTTTACGTTCAGGAAATCGCTTCCGAGCTGGTTGGAGAACCTCTTTTTCCCACCGTTGTCTTTCGGACTCAAGGGACATAGTTTACCTCTGAGTTCAGAATACACGAAGTATACCGCGTTTCAAATCTCAATAATGAAAGGCTCAAAACCCGATTCACTTGCTGGCTTTCCTTGAGGTAAAATTTATCAAATTTGAACAATATTTATCCGAATTATTGTTCCCGTTTAGCATCTTTATGCTATGATCTCCTGGATTAATAAATAAGGATTTTTGGATGCAGATTTTAACAGTTGATGTGGGCACCGGAACTCAAGACATTTTCCTATACGATTCTCGACTTGATATTGAAAATGGTTTCAAGCTGGTTGTACCATCACCAACCATGATCGTCCGCCAACGAATGCAGGAGGCCACTCGTAAGGGGGAAGCAGTGCTTCTGACAGGAGTGATCATGGGAGGTGGTCCAAGTCATTGGGCCGCTGAAGACCATATTCAGGCGGGTTACCCGGTATATGCCACTCCTCAGGCAGCGCGTTCATTCAACGATGATCTGGAAGCTGTGGGGGAGATGGGCATCGAAATTGTTAGTAAAGACGAGGCAACACGTCTGAAACGAAGGACCTGCCATATTGAGCTGCGTGATTTTGATTTTCTTACTATCCAGAGGTCCATGGCAGAGTTTGGTGTGTCACTAAGCAACCTGGCCGCAGTTGCTGTTGCAGTTTTCGATCACGGGGATGCACCCCCGGGATATTCAGATCGACAATTTCGGTTTGATTACCTGGATGCTCGTATCCGGGCGGAAAACAAGCTGAGCGCGTTTGCTTTTCTGAGTGACAACGTTCCTACTATCATGACCCGTCTTCAGGCGGTCGTTGATTCTGCGGGAATGATCGATGCTCCGCTGGTTGTCATGGATACCGCTCCAGCTGCGGTCTTAGGGGCATCTTATGATGCGCACTTGATAGGATGTGAACGCTTATTGGTCGCAAATGTTGGAAATTTCCATACCTTGGCTTTCAAGCTGGGTTCGCAGGGGGTTGAAGGTGTTTTCGAACATCATACTGGCTTGATCGATATGCGTAAATTGGAGAAGCTGTTGGTCTCACTCTCTGATGGCAGCTTGAAACACGAAGATGTGTTTGAAGATCATGGTCATGGTGCGTTGATCTATGATGAGCGAACATTATCTTTATCTGATGGAGAATTTGGTGTAGCAGTAACCGGTCCCCGTCGTAATATGATGCGTGCTTCAGATCTGCGCCCATATTTCGCAGTTCCTTTTGGCGATATGATGATCACTGGCTGTTTTGGTTTGTTATCCGCAACGGTAGATGTTTTGCCTGAGTTAAGAGAACCGATACTTGAATCCCTGCACGGTAGGGGTGGCAGCGGTACCCCCCCATGGGAGATTAACTGAGTTCAAATGAGTGATTGTGCGGAGTGTGCTTTGTGACTGAAAAGAACATAACTAATTCTGAGGATGATCCTCAACTTAGCCGGAACAAATTTATCGCATTGCTTGAGTCCTCTGACCAGCCAATTTTAGGTGATGGTGCTATGGGAACGATGCTCAATGCGCTGGGTGTAGGATTCGATCAATGCTTTGACGCTCTTAATCTCAAAAATCCTTCATTAGTGGCTCAGGTTCATCGTGAATACATCGAAGCTGGAGCACAAATTATCCAGACCAATACCTTTGGAGCTAATCGCTATAAACTCACAGAACATAACCTAGGTGATAAAGTTGAGCAGATAAACCAGGCCGGTGTTGAGTTAGCTAAGGAGGCGGTAAGGAAATCCAATAAAGATATCCTTGTGGCGGGTGATGTTGGCCCTTTGGGAGTACGTCTGGCGCCATTTGGGCGGGTGCAGGCTGAAGATGCGCGGCAGGTGTTTGCCGAGCAGATCAAGAGTTTGTGCCAGGCTGGTGCTGATTTGTTGATCTTTGAGACGATGACAGATGTGCGCGAAATGCAGGAAGCGATCAAAGCAGCTCGACAGGTATGTGACCTGCCGGTGATCGCTTCGATGACCTTTACGCGTGATGACCGTACGGTGCTTGGTGACTCCCCAGTCAGTGTTGCCGAAACTCTACATCAAGCGGGTGCAGATGTGATAGGGGTGAATTGCTCGGGAGGACCCGCTCAGATCTGGCGCATCCTGCGTCAGATGCGAGAAGCTGTGCCCGATGCGCGGTTATCGGCCATGCCCAATGCTGGTTGGCCTGAAAGGGTAGGAGGTCGAATAATGTACCCGGCTGGCCCGGATTACTTTAACGATTATACAGTTGCATTACGTGAAATTGGCGTATGTCTCATCGGGGGCTGTTGTGGCACTACACCGGAACACATTTCTTCCATGCGTGCAGCGCTATCCGATCCTGATATTGAGTTTGTATCTAATGGCATGAGCCTCGCTCGAGAAGAGATCGAATCCCAGCTTACAATGGAAGGGGTGCCTTCCAACCTTTCACAAAAGCTCTCTTCTGGTGAGTTTGTCTTCTCGGTTGAGATGGATCCTCCCCGTGGACTTTCAACTCATAAACTGCTGGCAGGAGCCAGTTTGTTAGCTGACGCGGGCGCAGATGTGATCAACATTGCCGACAGCCCAATGGCGCGCATGCGAATGAGCCCCTGGGCAGTATGCAGCTTGATCCAGCGTGAATTTGGTATTGAAACAGTCCTGCACTTTCCAACTCGCGGGCGCAACTTGCTGCGAGTTCAAGGCGACCTGCTTGCAGCGCACGCCATGGACATCCGCAACGTGTTCGTGGTGATGGGTGATCCAACCGAGATCGGTGATTACCCTGAGGCGATGGACGATTACGATCTCGTTCCATCTGGATTGATCCATTTAATCAAATGTGGATTTAATGTCGGAATTGACCATGCGGGTGTCGAGATCGGTCAACCGACTTCATTTTTCGTTGGCTGTGCCCTTGACCTCATTCCGCAGGATGTTGAGCGGGAGGTAAGGAACTTACACCGCAAAATAAAATCCGGAGCCGATTTCATCTTGACTCAGCCGATTTACCAACCTGAGATGGCTGAAATATTGATCATTGAATACGAAAATCGTCATGGAAAATTGATGACACCGATCTTGGGAGGGGTATTGCCTTTATTCGGTCACCGACATGCATCATTTCTGCATAATGAAGTTCCAGGGATAATCATCCCAGATGAGATCCAGCGGCGGATCAAGGATGCCGGAGAGAATGCTCCTCAGGAGGGTGTGCGTATAGCCAGCGAGCTCATCGAGCAGATGCGAGCCTGGGCTCAGGGTATCTATTTAATGCCAGCATTCAATCGCTATGATCTGGCAGGTGATATTGTAGAAGCAGCCAAGAAAGGTGGTTGAGCAATTATTCCCAATCCATGTAATCTGCTGAGCTGTATCGCAGTGATGGTTCCGATAAGATCAATCTTCTAATTATCTGTATTTTTATAGCTCAGTTTCGTAAACGCGCTCCCAGATCTACTTCCAATCGGTTAATAATTCTCTCACGGATGCTAGCAACTTCTTTATCGGTCAAGGTGCGATCTGGATCCTGGTAGGTAAGACTGAATGCCAGGCTCTTCTTTCCTGGACCGGCCTGTCCTCCACGGTAGACATCGAACAGGTTTACAGCGGCAACCATTTTGCCGCCTGTTTGCTGAATTAATTCAGCAACGCGTTGAGCCTGGACATCTTCATCGACCACTACCGCTAAATCTTCGAGGACGGGTGGAAATACTGGCACTGGTTCCAGGTTGTACCGGTCAGGTATCATCGGCATAAGTATCTCCACATCGAGTTCCGCCGCCAGTACAGGCTGACCTGAAAGTTCAAAATTTTCAATCACCAGGGGATGAAGTTCCCCTAATAAGCCGAGCGTTTCACCATTTACTTTCACACTAGCACACTTCCCCGGGTGGAATGAAGGGTTCTGTGCAGGTTCAAATTCGATATCTGTGAGGGATAATCCTTTAAGCATCTCTTGCACGGTCCCTTTCAGATCATAGAAATCAATTAAACCCTCATCATCGGATTGCCAATGCTGGAAATGACGTAGTCCGCTGAGCAGGATAGCTAATCGTCTAGGTTCATCAGGCAGCCGCTGACCCTCTACCGGCAGGAATACTTCACCAATTTCGAAGAATGCCAGTCGATCTGAAGAACGAGCATTACTCTCCGCGATTTTTAGAACACTTACCAACAAGCTTTGTCTCATTACCGTCCGATCGCTGGTGATTGGATTAGATATTCGCAGATATCGCTGATTATCAGGTTTTTCTCCTCCTCCTTCACTGGAACTAGGAAGGAGACGAGCTTCACTTTCAGGTGTGGTCAAGCGGTGAGTTATCACTTCCTGGAGACCCAAATTTACCAGGATATCTCGTAGGCGTTCTTCGAAATCTAAGGATTGATTTCCCCGTTGGGGTGGCAGTTCATCGGATAAGCGTGTTTCGGGGATGCGATCATAACCATACATCCTGGCGATCTCCTCCATCAGATCGGCAACCCCAACGATCCCCTCTCCGATATCCAAACGATGATCGGGCGACATAACCTTTAGTTTTTCATCATTTATTTCGACTTGAAACTCCAATGCACGCAAGTGTTTGGCGATTTGATCTGGATTCAAATTTATTCCGAGCCAGCGGGTAACATCCTTGGTGGTGAATTCAATAATGGGAGCTTCAGGTGGTAAAGGATAATTATCTAGCAAACCTTTAGCGACCACCCCGCCTGACCACTGGCGCATCAACTCCAAACCCCGGCGAACACCTCCTTCAGCGATAGATGGGTGGACGCCGCGCGAGAAGCGGTAGGCTGCTTCTGAAGACATGTTCTGAGCAGATAGGGTTCGGCGGATATTCGTGAAGTTCCAGGCTGCCCCCTCTAGCAACACATTGCGGGTTTCATCATTCACTTCAGACTCTGCACCACCCATCACCCCAGCAATCGAAAGTGGACCAGCAGTATCGCATACCAAGACGGTGAAATCATCCAATATGTGTTCGATTCCATCCAAGGTTGTCAATTTCTCATCGGGAGTGGCTGTGCGAGTGATAATGGTAGGAGGATCACCGCCCGTACGATCGAGCAGGACATCGTAATCGAATGCATGCAGAGGTTCGCCTAATTCGAGCATGGCATAATTGGTCGCATCGACAATGTTGTTGATCGGACGTACACCGGACAGGCGTAGCCTGCGCTGAACTTCATAAGGGCTGGGGCGAATATCGATTTCCTCTATCAAACCTAATACGAAACGTGGGTTAAGTTCCGGTTGTTGGATTTCGATTGAAGCGAGCCCGTTCATGGCAGGGCCTTCCATCGGTGTATCCAGGTTCGGGATTCGCAACCGCTCTCCAGTCAATGCAGCGATCTCGCGCGCTACACCTAGAATACTCGCAATCCTGGCCATATTCGGGGTGATAGCAATATCCAAAACCGCATCACCCATATATTCCACCAATGGCATACCCACGCGAGCTTCGGGATCGAGGATAATAACACCTTCATGGTCTTCGGAGATGCCTAATTCCTTTTCCGAACAAGCCATAGAATAGGATTCAATACCGCGAATTTTTGTCCGTTTAAGAGTCACCAAAACTTGATTTGCCTCGTGTCCATCAAAGATTCTGGCTCCTTCACGTGCATAAGCGACTTTAATCGGATCAGGTAATTCGCCCTGCCCTTTAAATGGGAATAAGTTCGGTGCACCAGTTAAGGCAATGTGTTCTACTTCTCCATCATCCAAGCGGCATAGTACTAATCGATCGGCATTTGGGTGCGGCATAACCTCAGTTATTGCGCCGACGACGATCTTATCCGGGCCCCATTCGATACCGGATATTTTCGTTTCATGGCGCGTATGACCACCGGAACGAATCTCAATTTTTCCTTCTGGCATTGGCAGACCTACGAAGATGATTTCTTCCACTTCTAAGCCAGCCATCGTTAATTGACGTGCTAAATCCTCGATGGATGAATTGACATCGACAAAATCTTTGATCCAAGAAATGGGAACTTTCATAATGCTTGACTCCTACATTGATCACTTGCTTGATTACTATCAAGTATTTAAGTGCTTGAGCGAGACTCGAAATCCTTATTAAAACTGTTCTAAGAATCGGATATCGTTTGCCCAGAAATAACGGATATCTTCAATGCGGTAGCGCAACATGGTGATGCGCTCTGGTCCCATCCCGAAGGCAAATCCACTATATCTGTTGGGGTCATAGCCGCCATTTTGGAGGACAATCGGGTGGACCATCCCACAGCCCAGGATTTCCAGCCAACCAGTACGTTTACAAACTGGACAACCCTTTCCGCCACATACAAAACATTCGATATCCATTTCTGCGCTAGGTTCAGTGAACGGAAAATGAGAAGCTCGGAAACGTGTACGAACTTCTTGCCCGAACATTCGTCTTGCGAAATCGATCAGGGTACCTTTCAGGTCACTGAAAGTGATATTTTTACCCACTGCAAGACCTTCAACTTGAGTAAATTGAGATTCAGCACGCGCAGTTATCTGTTCGTAGCGATAACACATCCCAGGAAGGATAATGCGGATAGGCTCTGGATTTTGTGGGTTGACCTTTGAATACTCTCGCATTGCGTGTATTTGTCCGGGGGAGGTTTGTGTACGCAGCAAGACAGGATTATCTATCTCATGATCGTCATCAACATAAAATGAATCCTGCATCTCCCTAGCTGGGTGATGGGGAGGGAAATTAAGCAATTGAAAATTATATTCATCAGTCTCCACATCTCGCGAAAAGTAAACCTGAAAACCCATTTCAGCGAAAATTCGGTAGATGCTGCGTAAAGTCTGGGTTACTGGATGAAGACGGCCAAAGGAGATCGGCCTACCGGGTAACGTGACGTCCAAACGCTCCGATTCAAGTGAGTGCTGCAGGTCAGCTTGTCTAATAGCTTCTCCCTTGTCTTTAAGATGTGCTTCAAGTTTCTGCTTCACCTGATTGGCGCGTCGACCAATGCTTGGACGCTCTTCTTTAGGTAATTCCCTTAGCTGGTCAAAGACTTTCATCAGGGGTGAGCTTCTTCCGAGATTTTGGACACGCCATTCTTCCAAGGTTTCCTGATCTTCCACATCAGCTAATGAAGCCAGGGCATTAGTTTCTATCTGCTCTAATTGTTCAAGCATGTCTTCCTCCAAACGAATGAAAAATCCCGTCCTGTTAGGGACGGGATCGGGTTCCCGCGGTACCACCCTGCTTGACCTTAAACCTAAGGTCCTCTCATCTACCAACAGCTGCTGTACAGCAATTGGTCTCCCAATTTAACGCTCGGATAGCGGCCCAAACTACTGGATCGATTATTTGCGATCGTTCCCCTGGGCAGCTCAGGAGGGAACTTCAACCAGTTTCCACCGGGTGGGGTCTCAGTCAAAGCCCAACACTTCCCTGTCGGTTTAATCTGGCCTACTTTTCTCCTTCATTGCTATTTGAATTTATTTATTGCTCCTATTATCCGCAAAATACTTAGCCTGTCAAGGATACGTTTTAGTTCATCTAAAATGTTACCCACGGGATATTTATAAGCAAAAATATTTGATAGAGTATTTAGGGATTTTGCTGTAGTTTGATCAATTCAAGTACTCTGGGATGATCGGCATAAACCCCCCGGTGTTCTGGCGGAAGGAGAGCGGCGATTCGGCACATGATCTCTTCGGTATTGTTACGAAGACTTGCATCACGATTCTTCCGGTCAATCGGCGGGAGACTAAATGGCTCACCAAAGTGTACTTGGAGGATTGGTCGTCGAAGGGTGATTATTTGCTTCGTGATCTGCCAGGTTCCTGACACTGCCACCGGTACGATCGGGACACCAGCTTGGTCAGCCAGGAAAGCGACACCTGTTTTGGCAGGAGTTAGAGCTCCAGTTTGGCTACGGGTGCCTTCCGGAGAGATTCCGAGAACACCGCCATTTTTCATATGGTCACGGGCGTCTCGCAAAGCGCGAGTGTCAATTTCATCTCGGCTTAACCAAATTCCACCCAATCCATGTACTATCCAACGAAAGAAAAGGTTTTTTTGATGTTTCCTGGCTACTAATCCAGTGACATCATCCCGATTTACCATGCAATACACCAGAGGGACTTCAATCATGCTTAGATGGTTCGCTGCGATCAGATATCCCCCATGTGATGGCATGTTATCTTTGCCTAACACTCGAACTCTGGTAAGCAAGAAAAATAGCAAGCGAAATATTGCACAAAGAACTTTTCGGAAGATTCGTTTATACACTTCCACTCCTGCTCTAATTTTATCCTCATATGGGCTAATAAACAATCAATTAATAAGATGATCTGCGTAGTTTTTTTATGAATGGGGAGTGTATAATCTAGCCATTATGGTTGTCAGAAGGATTTTATCCCTTGTTGGTTACCTATTCGTTCTGATTTTGACGATCTCAGCATGTGGAGAGATCACACCTGAAATCACAGCGACGGAGCTGCCGTCCAGCACAATTTCTCCAACAAGCACGATGACCCCACCACCTCCTTCTCCGACTCCAATCCCTCTTGCTGCAACTGTAAACGGCGAAGAAATCACATTACAGGAATTTGAGGCTGAATTGAGCCGGTATTTGTCCGCTCAAGGTGAAGACAACAACCTGGAAGAAGCTGAGATGGTCGAAATCGTCCTAGACGATATGGTAAACCAGATTCTTTTGGCCCAGGGAGCAGAAAATCTTGGCTTCGAATTGGAACCGGAGGTCTTGAACGTCCGAAGAGATGTTTTGGTTGAGACCCGCGGAGGGGAGATGGAATTTGAGAATTGGCTTCTTGAAAACGGCTATACTCAGCAAAGTTTCGATAAGGTGCTGGTAAGCGCGATCAAAGGAGCATGGATGCGGGATCGCATTCTTGAAGATGTCCCAATATCCGCTGAACAGGTACACGCCCGCCAAATATTGCTATATAATTCTGATCAGGCAGATCAAGTTCTTAGTGAGCTTAATTCTGGCAGGGAATTTGCAACTCTACTTGCAGCATATGAACCAGTCACTCAGGGTGAGTTGGGCTGGTTTCCAAAGGGATACTTGCCTCATCCAGCGATTGAAGAGGCAGCATTCGATCTGCAACCGGGAGAATATTCGCAGGTGATTGAGACATCAGTGGGTTTTCATATCATCCAGGTCATGGAGAGAGAGTCCGACCGTCCTTTAAGCCCTGAAGCGCGCCTTGTTTGGCAGGAACGTGCATTGAAGGACTGGGTAGCGATGCAGCGCGAAGAGAGTAATGTTGTAATCCTCATCCCACACGAAAGTGAGTGAGTTATGGATCAATTCGATTATTCTGATGAAGCACTTCAACCAACCAGAGATAGTGCAGCAATTATCTGGAATATTCTCACTGTAGTTGTAATTCTAATAGCGATGTGTGTTTGTGTAGGGGTTGTTGCAATTCTTGTAAATCCGTATGTCTCGATTAACCCTTTCCCACCCCCAACATTGCCGGTCAAGGTGGAGCTGCCTACGGTGACTCCAACTCCCCGCAGTGTTTTGCCTGCCACTTGGACTCCAACTGTGACCACCCTGCCAACGCTTACTCCGACCCGGACCAATACTCCTGTTCCTACGGCTACTCAACTACCAGATACATTGACTCCTGCGGTTGAAACCCCTTCTCAGACAAATGGACCGACAACAACCCAAGTAGCGGATACGGAAACTCCGACACCAACCGAAGGTATGCCTTTCGTTCTTCACCCTGGTGATCCAGTAGCGATCGCGAATATTGGCTATCCAGAGCTGGGTTGTGATTGGATGGGAGTGGCAGGACAGGCGTTTGATTTAAGTTTAGCACCAATCGAAGAAGGTTTATTCGTCCAATTGGGAGGCATCCTGGGCGACGAGCTGGTCGAAATGCTTGATATGGTAGGGAGGGTGGACACCTACGGTCCTGGGAGTTATGAGTTTGTCCTGGGAGATGAGCCGATTGAATCATCTCAGACGCTGTGGGTGCAGTTATTCGATCAAGCGATGCTGCCGCTTTCTGAACAGATCAGTTTTGATACCTATTTAGATTGCGATAAAAATCTGATTTTGATACATTTCAACCAGACCCGCTAATCGCAAAAGACTTATTAATATTCAATTACAATCTTGATGGCTGATTTCACACCAAGTGTGTTTACTTATCAGGGCATCATCTTCAAGGATTGGACTTTCGCACAGAATCCGCCCCTGACAATCAAACTCGTCAAGCGCTTTGAAAAACGACCGATAATCTAAATCTGATTCTTCCAGGGGGAGATGTTCTTTTTCTCCTTTTTCCCCATATTCAATACCAGATATGTGAATATGCAAATCCTTTAAGGATTTGTCTCCCAGAGCGCTGCCGTAATTTTCCAGGATTTTCGCCCATTCATCGAAGGAGTTGATTGATCCATCCCCAGGCCTAGCATGTAAGTGAGCCGCATCGATACACGGTTTCACACCAGTAATCGCCTGGCTCATTGCGATCGTGTCTTCTAATGAGCCCAGCATAGCAGATTTCCCCATAGTTTCTGGGCTCAGTACGACTGTATTGTCAGTGGCGCGTAGTTCGTCAATGCACCCTTCAAGGCGCTGGATAGCAATTGGTAGCACTTCTTCAGGTGGGCGTTCGAAATAAGAACCCGGATGGAAGACAATGTCAGTTGCACCAGCCAAGAAGCCATAATGGGCAGCATCCATGAGTCGCTGGCGCGATTTCGGCCACTCTTCATCATCAGCGTTCAGGTTAATGAAGTAGGGAGCGTGTACGCTGATCGCAACGCCTTGTTCTTCAGCGGTTTCCTTGATCTTGAGACATGTTTTCTCGGAGACACGCACAGAACGTACCCAACCAAGTTCCAAACCATGTAAACCGAGCTCGGCCAATCGCAATACACCGCCAACACTTCCTCCAGGTTTTTTAGGAGTTGACATTGGAGAACCCACTGTGCCGAATAAAAACGAAAGATTTGACATGTTTTGCCTCAATATCGAAATATTAGCCTCAATGTTCCAAAAGAATTTACTTGAGCACTGGGCTGAAGCGCGCCCATAGGGGAGGGCCAAGGATCAAGAATCCGATCAAGGCAGCGGAACCAGCTGCGATCAATACCGCCGCAGCTCCAACGTCCTTACCGACTTTAGCCAGTTCATGCTGCTCGGGGCTTGCCAGATCGACTACTGCTTCTAGAGCTGTATTGATGAATTCAGCAGTCCAGACCATCGCGATAGCGAAAATGATAAAAGCCCAACCCTGCGGCTCTAATCCCAACCAGATAGATAAGATGATCACAAGAATACTAACGATGGCGTGGATCCAGGCATTTCGTTGAGTGCGGATGACATACCACCATCCCCCAAACGCATTCCGGAATGAATTTGCACGTGTCTTTAAGAAGTCAATCATCTGGTCTCATTCCGGCAGAGAAACATTCACCCCCAGGCGATTGAGGATTTGGTTTTGAACCAGCCACATCTTCTCCTTATCATCGGCTTTGTCGTGATCAAATCCGAGCAGGTGTAAAACCCCATGGACAACTAATAATTGCAACTCGTCCTCAACTGTGTTCTCAGATCGCTGAGCTTGGTTTCTTGCTTGGTCAAAGGAGACAATGATATCGCCCAGGTATCTATGGGCCGTATCCGGATCAGTATATCCAGCAGGAAATGCCAACACATCAGTAGGAGCATCAATCTGTCGGTATTCCTGATTGAGTTGATGGATACGAGAGTCATCTGTGACAAAGATGGTCAAATCAGATTCAGGAATACTCCCTTGAAGTTCTAGAGTCATTATTGCTGATCTTTCGATGAGAGCTGGGCCAATCAATGAGGTGTAAGGATCGGCAATTTCGACAAATATCGTCATTCAAGACTCAGAACTGGGATTGGCGGGAATATCAGAAGATTTTCTAGATATTATCGGAACTGTCGGTACTTCTGTAGTCTGCACGGGAAGTTCTTTTTTCGCATCTGGATATTCTAATCGGGGATGATAAATTCCCCGCAAGGTGGTAGTGAAAGAATCGATCAGCTCATCCAGATCGCGTAAAGTGAGATCGGTTTCATCCAGCTGACCCGAAGATAATCTATTTTCCACGACGCTTGTAATCACTTTTCGCAATTCCTCTTCATCCGTCGGACGTTCAGCCCTAACTCGAGCTTCACAGCCATCTGCCAACATAAGGATCGCAGTTTCGCGGGATCCGGGCCTGGGACCAGGGTAGTGAAACAAATTCTCCTCAACAAGATTTTCATCTCCACCAGCAGACTCGACGGCTTTAGCAAATTGATAACGAGTGAGCATTGTTCCATGATGTTCGCCTATGAAATCCTGGATGCGTTGCGGTAAGCGGTGTTTTTTGGCAAGTTCGAGACCATCAGAGACATGCCGGATTATCGTCTGAGCGCTTGTTACAGGATCGAGTTTATCGTGAGGATTTTCATTTCCCGGAAGCTGGTTTTCGATGAAGAAATATGGGTTAAGCGCCTTTCCACAATCATGGTAAATCGCACCTACCCGGGTAAGTAGCGTGTCCGCGCCAATAATTTCGGCAGCCTGCTCTGCAAGATTAGAAACCTGTAAACTATGCTGATAAGTTCCCGGTGCATTTCGTAGGACGAATTGTAATAATGGGTGATCGGGGCGAGAGATCTCCATCAGCTGTAGCGCAGTGGTCATCCCCAAGAATTGGGCCAATATATATTGCAATAATACAGTCAAGCTGCTGGAAGCGATCCCATTTACCAATGCTATTCCTACAAGGGCAGCAACAAGGATCAGATCTACATTAGGTAATGGTAGACGAAATGCCAGGATAACCATAGCTTGAGAAAAAGCGATCGCCGCTGCTGCCCAGAAGAAAGATGTTATCCGTCGTGCTGGCCCCAAAGCAAATATACCGCTGTAACTTCCAAGCAATGAATATAAGGTGAGTTCTAAGGCATTGGATGAATCATATGCATAGAGAATACATAAGGGGAGGCTAAAAACCAACGCAATCCTGGTACCAAACAAGGAAGCAACTACCAAGCCGAATGCAGCAATCGGATAGATGTAAGGGATCAAGGTTTGGCTTGAGATGATGAAGCGACCACCTACCAGGAAGATAAAGAAAAGTAAGAGGATGACGACCAGCCCGCGCAAGTCATGTGTCAGTCCAGGATTGCGGCGAAGATACACGAATAGATAAACTGCGGCAAGCAAGGCTAATGCGGCTGCACTAACCAGATCCTGCCAGCGCGTTTTGGGTTTTACCAATCCAAATTGCTCCAGGGCTTCGATGTCAGTTTCGTTGATAATTTGTCCGCGTAAAATTATTGTTTGTCCCTGAACATACGAGCGCTCAACAGGAGCCACGGATTCGCGGGCTTGTTGGCGGGCTGCTTCAGTTAAAGTCTCGTTGTATAAGCTGTTGGGGGCCACAAAACCATTGACCAGCTCAGCAACAATTAACGCCTGATCCTCTGGCAATGATAAACTCACTAATGATGGAATCCCCTGGCGAGCATCATCTAATCGATCTTCCCGAATCGTGGCGCGCATTACTTGCTCAAGAACAATAATTGATTCCTGCTGAACGGCTTGCCAGCGAGAGTCGCTTAGATCGAGAATGCTTTGAGCAGTTTCCTGATCGAGATTTATCTCTTCTAACGCGGCGAGATCTGCTAATTTTTGTTCATTGCTGGCAAAGGTATCAGCGCGTACGCTGGTAATGTAAGCCAAGGTCGCCCGCAACCGTTCAAGCTGATGGCGGGCGATCGATGTATCAGGTGGGGAATAAATCGCCGCGATCGATTGTTCTGCCGCATCTTGCTGTAAGCCTGTCAGAAGGTCACTGGTGTACGATATCGAACGTGGGGCTACGATATCCCGGTTGGCTACTTCGCCAGCTTTCAATTGTGAGTTGATCTGGCTGGTGAAGAACGGGATCATCAATGCAGCCATAGATAAGATAAGCGTCGCTAATAATAGGAAAGCGAGGAAAATAATACGCCTTCTTTGCCATTCTCCTTGAGGGGGAATGCTGGTTTCAGCCATTTGTAGTACTACTCTTCCTCCAGGAGTTGTCGGACAGTTTTGCTTACCTGAGAACCATCGGCTCGACCCTGAACCTGAGGCATAAGCACCTTCATCACCTTTCCCATTTCTTTTGGAGACGTTGCACCGACATTTTTAATAGCTTCTCTAGCCAGAGTTTCAATTTCATTTTGAGAGAGAGGTTGCGGTAAATAAACTTGAAGGACCTCGATCTCCGCCCCTGCTTCATCGGCTAAGTCTGGACGATCTGCACGCTTCGCGTCAGCAATAGATTCTTGATAAGATTTGATCTCTTTCTGAATTACAGCGAATGTTTCTCCCTCATCTAATCTTTTGCCCTGATCAATTTCTACAAGTTTGATGGAGGATAAAACCAACCGCAAGGTTCGCTTTCGCAATTCATCTCCACTGCGCATAGCCTCTTTTAAGTCGTTGTCTAGCTGATCGCGGGTATTCATTGCGTTCATTATACCTATTTTCGAGAAAAATTACGCCTTAAGCCTATAAGCTCCACTTTATCCCATTGGGTAACGCATCTGGCCACCCCCAAGCAGATGAAGGTGTATGTGAAAAACAACTTGCCTGGCATCTGGACCAGTGTTGATGATCAGGCGATATCCAGTCTTAGCAATACCATTTTCGGCTGCCAGAATCTTCGCGGTAGTGAACATGTGTCCGATCAGTGCTTCATCCATAGTATCAATTTCATTAGTGGAAGCGATGTGTTTGCGGGGAACGATGAGGATATGGATGGGAGCGACTGGATGAATGTCCAGAAATGCAACCACCTGGTTGTCCTGGTAAACTATCGTGCTAGGGCTTTCACCCTTAATGATCCGGCAGAAGATGCAATCAGATTGATACATGGTTAGAATTGAGTTCAATAGGAAAATTCTGAAGAGTGGGTTTCTGAGGTATGCAAGCGACTAATTGACGATTTGGCCCTCAATCTCTCCGGAGGAGTTTGAGGTTAGCTGAACTGGTGTGATCATATTCCACAAGTTATTTGCTGATTGTGCGCTCACGCGCAAGTAATTATCTGTAAGACCTCGCAACTGCCAGAGCTTCGAGTTTGAAAGTGTGGCACTTTCCCATAATACGAGCTGTGTACTATCCAGGAAGCGGAACTGGTAGGCCTGACCAGATTCTGTGAGAAGAGCTCTTAGCTTCGCATTACGTTCTTTTCGCAATTGAAATGGGATCTGTTCCGGCATTTCAGCAGCTGCGGTGCCCGGTCTCGGTGAGAAAGTAAAAACATGTCCTCCAGCGAAATTCATTTCTTTGACGAAATCCAAAGTCTCGTAGAATTCTTGCTCCGTTTCACCTGGAAATCCGGCGATCAAATCCGTCGTGATGGCAATTTCTGGACAGGCATTCCTGGCTGAGATTAACAGATCTGCGAAGGCTGTCGGATTTGTCTTGCGAGCCATTCTTCGAAGAGTAGCCGTGGAACCAGACTGCAATGGTAAATGAAGATGACGGCACAATCGCGTATCTTCAAACAGTGTGAAGAAATCCGCATCCAAGTCCCAGGGTTCGAGCGAGGATAGTCTTAACCGTGGGACTTCTGTTTCAGTCAAGATCTTTTCTACCAGATGGCGTATGCGAAGTGAGGGAGAGAGATCTTGCCCCCATGAACCTAAATGAACGCCTGTCAGGATTATCTCTTTGGCTGCTGAATCCGGGTAGGAATTACTTACGAGTGCAGATCGTACATCTGCCAGGACTTCTTCTTCTGAGCGGCTCCGACCTGAACCGCGAGCGATGGTCGTGATACAAAAAGTGCAGCGGTTATCACATCCATCCTGGACTTTGATGAAAGCGCGCGTTCGCTGGCGAGTTCCGGGAATAAGTACCCGAGAAACCGGTTCAAGATCGAAAATCTCTTGAGGGACTTGTAATAAGTTTGAAACCAAGCGATCTTTATCTGCATTCGGAACAACCTGGCTTACTCCTGTTAAGGATAGAGCATCTTCTGGATTCAAGGTTGACCAACAGCCAGTGACAACGGTATCTTTAGCACCCGCTCGCGCTATTTGGCGGATTTTACTTCTCGAGTCAGATTCAGCCGCATGAGTTACATTACAGGTGTTGATCAGCGCCAGTTCAGCTTCATTTGGGGTTGCTACTAGGGTATGACCCGCAGCCCGAAATTGACGCGCATATAACTCAATTTCGCTTTGATTAAGTCGGCAGCCTATTGAGTCCAGGTAGATTTTCATCGTTAAATTCGATCAATCCTCAAGAGGGGATTGCTACATTGGTCAGGGGTTGAGGACACTGAAATTGTCAAATAGAACCACGTTCTCCGAAGCCTCTAATGTACCGGCAAGTATACCAACTCTTCCATGAGTAAATTGCGAGTCGATCACCTTGGCGATCCCTTGTCCGTTGATAAATAATTCAAGTCTCTCCCCAATGCAATCAGCACGCAAGTGATTCTTGGCTTTACCTTGAGAGATCTCATCTGCTGGTAGCATCCCTGGCGCGTTGATTAATTTATGTGCGCCATTAATCGATTTCCCGATACCATAATATCCATCACTGCTGATAACAAAAAAGTAATAATTGTTCGCATCCTCTGCTCTGCAAACCAGCCCAAAGGTGTCATCTGATGGGCCGATGACTTTAATCATATCCGTTTCCAGATGAACATCGCTGAATTGCATTGCGGGTCCTGTCCAGAGCAATTGATGGCTGCCTTCAACCTGGATGCGGTAGTACCCATCGAAGTATTCCAGAACCCTGCTTGTGTCTTCAGTTTGCTCATCCCAACCGCTGCCAGAGTCGGAGAAATCATCCTGAAATAAGACCTCTCCAGACTGTACTTCAAAAAATTGCGAGCTCAAGGTGGTTGTCTGACAGGCTCCAATGATGATTAGCATGATTCCTGCCAGGATGATCAATCGGGACATAGTACCAACTATTTGATAAATTTCACCTTAATAGATGATAATTTTAGCATGACAGAGTTCGCTCAAGGGAAATTGCTCTCGAGCAGACGACGCGCTTGTTCCGCAGTTTGTGAATTCTCATTTGCCAGAGATTTTGCTAAGTTCAGTTTTTGGTAAGCTTGATGAGTTTTTCCTTCCATCAAATAGATTGTCCCAAGATGAAATTGTGCGGGGGCATAATCGGGATCTGCCTCTATGGCACGAGCCAGGAATCGCCTGGCGATTAAGGGATGATCAAGCAGTATATAAACCTGCGCCATGACATCAAGTGAAGCTGGGTCCTCGGGAGCGAGGATAACAGCTTGTCTGGCAGCAGATAAACCACTTTCCCTTAGATCAAGATCATATTTGATATAGAAATTTGCTAAAACTTGCCAGTATTTCGGATCCCGGGGGGCGAGATCAACCGCACGTTGGTAATGAATTTCAGCTGCGGATAAATTACCAAGTAAAGCTAAGGTGTTGCCGATCTCGGCTTGCAGGACGGGATTTTCAGGCTCATGCTTGGCCGCGGTATGCAAATTTATAAGCGCTAACCCAAATTTGTCATTGCGCTGCCAATATAGCGCCATTAAGAGATTCCCGGCAACAGAATTCGGATCTAACTCAAGCGCATTGTTGAGTTCGACGAATCCACTTTGGTTAATATGCTGGTATGCTTCACCAAGATATGCCCAGGCATCTGCAAATTCAGGATTGAGCTCGACCGCTTTTGATAAGGCATATGCTGCTAAATCCCATTCTTCGATTGAAGCCAACGCTTGACCGGAAGATGTAAAGAGATACGCTTGATCCTCAGCCCGCCGAGCTGAACGAATACTACTGATGATCTGTTGGCTTTTAGAGGATAATTCCGGATTCAATTCTGCGGCCAGGGTGAGATACGCTGGCGCAGCTTCTGGGTCTGAAGCTGCCAGCAACAGTCCTAGTTCATAGTTGATATGCGCATCTCCAGGACCGCTTTCTAACAACATTTGCAATTGCTGGATGGCATCCTCCACATTTCCTAATCCCCGATACGCTGCTCCAAGCTTCGTACGCAGAGCGGAATTCTCAGCACCTGCATTTTGAGCTTTCTCCCAATAAAGAACAGCTGATTGGAGATCTCCTTCAAATTCAAGAATATCTCCCATGGATTGCATCCCTTCAGCTGATAATTCTTGCTTTGTTCGCGCTCGTTCCAAATAGCTTTTTGCAGTTTTGGCGTTTCCGCCTTTCAGAGCCAGGACTCCCGCTTGTTCCCATAAATCATTCCTCCAGGGGGCATGAACCGCAGCCTGGGATAAAGCGATTGACGCATTCTCGCTGCTACCAGATTGAATGGCAACTTGAGCACGGTGAAGAGCCTGCTTCATGGATCGCATATTTGATGCCGTCCCCAGTATAGTGAATACAAAAAGAGGCAGCAGAATACGGACCAGGATTGGTACGCGATGGATCAGGTTCACGCTGAGAATTATAGCCGACAGTCGGGGAAGGTGACGAATATCAGTTGTGTTTCTAGCCTCGTATGACTATAATTTACTGATGGAGGACTCATGGAATTCACTTTAAACGAAGAACACCGCATGGTGCAAAAAATGGTTAGAGGATTTGCCCAGAATGAGATCGGTCCGATCATCAAGGAATTCGACCGCAAAGGTGAAATGGCGCCATTCATCTTGCCGCGCATGGCCGAACTGGGAATATTAGGTATTTGCCTTCCAGTACGATACGGTGGACAGGGAATGGATTACATTTCTTTGGGATTGGCATGTGAAGAGCTGGAGGCGGTTGACAGTACCTTGCGGGTCGTGATGTCTGTTCATATGGGATTAAACTCGATGGCATTATTGCAATGGGGAACCCCAGAACAAAAAGAAAAATTTCTGATCCCGCAAGCTCGTGGAGAAAAAATTGGCTGTTTTGGTTTAACAGAACCTGGAGCAGGTTCAGATGTGGCAGGCATCACCAGTACCGCTCGGCGAAAAAACAATTTATATATCCTTAATGGAGAAAAAATGTGGATCTCCTTAGCAACTAAGGCAGACCACGCGTTGATCGTGGTCCGTACTGATCCAGATGCTCCTGATCCACATGATGGTTTGACCGCATTCATCGTTGAACTAGATCGTGCTGGAATCAAAAAGGGGGATATCCATGGGAAATTAGGTGTGCGTGCTGGCTCCACAGGTTGGCTTTCATTTCAGGATGTGGAGGTTCCAACGGAAAACAGGATTGGACAGGAGGGGGAGGGATTTAAGATCGCCATGTCTTGTCTCGATAATGGTCGCTACACCGTAGCAGCCGGTGCAACCGGTCTGATCCGAGCCAGCCTCGAAGCAAGCGTTAAATATGCAAAAGAGCGCCAGGCATTTGGTCGGGAGATTGGGAAGTTTCAATTGGTCCAGCAAAAAATCGCTCACATGGTAAAATCCTACGAAGCTGCTAGATTGCTTTATTTGCGCGCAGGATGGATGAAAAATGAGGGAATGCGCAACACACGCGAAACATCTTTAGCAAAATGGTTTGCCACAGATGCTTCGTTCGAAGCAGCCTCAGAGGCAATACAAATACACGGAGCCTACGGCTATAGCGATGAATATGATGTGGAGCGCTACCTGCGTAACGCAAAAGGGGCGATCATTTATGAGGGGACAAGTGAAATCCATCAATTAATGCAGGCTGGTTACGCACTTGAATATCGTCAGGATGTTCACTTGCGCTGTGAACTGCCTGTGTATGATGCCGAATTCTGGCATAATGATTAATCTCAAAATAACAAAAATCTAGGATCATAGGAGGCTATTTTGAAAATCGTAGTTTGTGTAAAACAAGTGCCCGACACTGCAGCGAAAGTTGTGGTAGAAGATGGACAAGTCACTTGGGGTGATGCGCCTTTGGTGATCAATCCATGGGATGAGTATGCAGTCGAAACAGCTCTGCTGCAACAAGAAGCTCATGGTGGTGATGTCACTGTTATCAGCGTTGGGGGTGAGGATGCTAAGGAGGCGGTCAAACACGCTCTGGCAATGGGATGTGACAGCGCAATATTGATTTCTGATCCTGCATTTGAGAACGCAGATAGCTTGATCACCTCACAGGTACTGGCTGCAGCAATCGAAAAGATGGGTGAGGTTGATCTTGCGTTCTTCGGTCGGCAGGCAATTGATGGCGATGTAGGAGCAACCGCAGCTCAAACTGCACGCGGATTAGGGTGGCCAGCCTTTACGCTTGTCTCAGCAATCTCGGGATTAGATCCGGATGCTGGCACAATTCAGGTGGAAAGATCGCTCGAAGAAGGTCGCCAAGTTGTCGATGGGAAGCTTCCAGCTATTGTCAGTGTGGTCAAGGATATTGGCGAACCCCGCTATCCTTCGTTTATGGGAATTCGAAAGGCTTCTCGCGCAGAAATTCCGATCTGGAGTCAGGCTGATTTAAGCCTTGAGGTCGCAAATCCAGCGGTCACCTGGCCGGAAATCACCAATCCACCCAAGCGAGAGATCGTTACTGAAATCCTGAGTGGTGATTCACCCAAGGAAATCGCTGAGACGCTGGTTGAAAAAATCCTCGAGGAACAGGTGCTATGATGACAAATAAAATATGGGTTTACATCGATCAGTTCAAAGGGGAAGCAATCCCAGCCTCTTGGGAGACGATCGGCGCGGCACAATATTTAACTGAACAATATGGTGGGGGGGTGACTGCGGTTGTAGCAGGCTCACAAGTTCAGGAAATCGCAAAACAGGCGATCCAGTATGGTGCTGAAGAGGTTTTTTATTCCGAGGATAGCACCTTCGACGAGTTCCGAGCTGAGCCTTATGCAAGCTTACTGAGTGGTTTAGCAAAAGAACATGGACCAGAAGTGATCCTTTTTCCTACAACCAGCCGGGGAAGGGAACTGGCAGCAATGGTCGCTGTTGACCTGAAAACCGGCTTGCTGCCAGACGTTACGGCTTTGGAAGTACAGGATGGAAACGTAGTCGCCACCCGACCAGTATATGCGGGAAAATTGCTCTCCAAAGCTGTCTGCAGTACTCGACCTCAATTGATTACCTTACGGGTCAGGGCATTTCCAACTCCAGACCTAGATGATTCTAAGACTGGTAACTTGACTGAAGTTCCGGCGGTTATGAGTGAAGATGATATTCTGACAAAAGTTGCTGGATACACAGAGAGCAGCCGCGGTGTTAGCCTCAACGATGCTGCCGTAATTGTCTCCGGCGGACGGGGTGTTTCGAATAATCCTGCGCTTAATCCTCCTGATGGAATGGATGAGAGCCAAGTTGAAATTTGGCGTGCTCAAGAGGGATTTAAGCTGATTGGTGAACTTGCAGAGGCCTTGGGAGCAGCAGTAGGAGCCAGCCGTGCAGCCGTTGATGCAGGCTATATTCCCTATGATCATCAAGTCGGCCAGACAGGAAAAGTGGTTTCTCCCGACCTGTACATCGCCTGCGGCATATCTGGTGCAATCCAGCACCAGGCAGGCATGCGCACGAGCAAAGTAATCGTGGCAATTAACAAAGATCCTGACGCCCCCATATTCAGGATGGCGCGCTATGGGATAGTGGGAGATTTGTACGATGTCGTACCCGCTTTGACGGAGGCTTTCCGCAATCGCCTGAGTTCATAAACCAAGATAAGTCATTAGGGCTTTAATTCCGAATTTTTGAGTCAAATGTTGCATATAAATAGTGAGCCGTCAATGCACGGCTCACTTTTAATTATTCGATTCTCAGGCAGCGGATTTGAACTTTGCGGTTGTGAGGTCGCTTGCGGTGTTCGAAAAGGTAGATCCCTTGCCATCTACCTAAGCTGAGCTTCCCACCGTCGATGGGGATCGTTAAGCTGGTGTGAGTCAGCATCGCCCGCATGTGGGAGGGTGAGTCGTCGGTTCCTTCGAGGATATGGTTGAACCAGGGTTGATTTTCAGGGACCAATCGCTCCATGAATTCCTCCATATCGATCTTGGCTGTTGGATCATAGCTCTCGTTGATGACAAATGAAGCGCTGGTATGAGGCATATATAAAAAGCACATCCCCTCTTGAATTCCCCATTTTAGGATTCGCGCCGTCACTTCACTTGTAAAAGGGTAGAGTCCCTTCCCTTGGGTAGAAATTTCAATATTATCTTTGACCCAGTTCATCCCAGACTCGAATTCTTCAATCTTATTAAAATTGGCTTTTGTCAGATTTGAATCCAAATTATTGGATTTGGATTGATTATAAGCTGATTTGAATTGTGCGACCAAAATCAGAAAAATCCCCTTGACAGTTTGGATAGACAGTCGTATAGTTAAGTATCCTTAACTAATTAGGGAGATTAACTATGACAACACCAGATCGATTCACTCAGGTTTTGCAGGACTGGTCGGAGGTTTTCATGCGCCGATCGATGCACGATTTCATTCAATTCAGCAAAGATTCTGGCTTGTCTATGGGTCAAACGAGCGTACTATTCCATTTGCATCATGGCAGTAGCTGCGGTGTTTCAGATATTGGCGAACTTTTAGGGGTGACGAATCCGGCTGCCAGTCAAATGGTCCATCGTATGGTTACCTTAGGGTTGATCGAGCGTACTGAAGATCCAGACGATCGCCGCGCAAAGCAATTGCAATTGACCGCGAATGGTCGCTTAATCGTTAAGGAGAGCATTGAAGCTCGAAGACGTTGGATGGAACAGCTGACCTATACTTTGACGAGCGACGAGCAAACTCTGATTATCAATGCCCTGAATATACTGGTTGATGCAGCCCGAGACCTCGAACCAAGAGTCAATAAGGTTGAATCAAGAGAACAGAATGAACCCGGAAAAGAACACATTGCGATTGAAAATTAAAAGGATGATTTCGATTTCTGACGAAGAAAATCATATCCACCGGATAAGGAGATAAAACTTTGCAAACCTCTAGAATGGCAAATCGTGGACCAGGAGTAGATCGAAAGACCCTGATGCGTTCGATCGGTTATTTGGGGCGCTACCGTTGGCAGGCTATTGCTCCGTACATATTCCTGATCATTGCTACCCTGTCTCAATTGATGATTCCCCGGATGTTGGGGAATATCATTGACGCAGTGACCCGAGGATCAGCTGCCAACGCCATCGTGCCGCGCATGGACACTATTCCATCGGAAATTTTCAACCAGATCCTGGAGACTTTTGAAATCACTGAAGCTCAGCTGCTATACAGTTATGAGAACGCCGAACGTTTATTGATCACTTCGGCAGTGGCGATTCTGGTATTCGCCTTGCTGCGTGGCTTGTTTGCATTTTTACAAACATTCACCGCGGAACGCAATTCGCAGATTGTGGCATTTGATTTACGCAACGACCTTTTCTCAAAAATCCAAGGGCTGTCATTTTCTTATCATGATCGCAATCAGACAGGGCAATTGATGATCCGCGCTACCGATGATATTGAAAAAGTGCGCACATTCATCGGCCAGGGATTGCTTATGGCAGTCGGCGCGATATTGCTGCTGGGTGGAACTTTGATCATCTTATTTACAACCAATTTTCGCTTGACTTTGGTCGCTCTTCCAGTGCTGCCTGTCGCACTGATTTTGGTGATGATATTTGGTTCCAGAATGGGACCACTATTCCTTGAAGTACAGAAACGGCTAGATAAGGTCAACACTGTCTTGCAAGAAAATCTGTCTGGCATAAAAGTAGTTAAGGCATTTACACGTGAGAAAGATGAGGAGAAGAAATTTGATGATGCAGCAGATAGCTTGATGGATCAGCAGATCTACGTTGCTAGATTATTCAGTTTCCTCTTTCCCCTTATGCTCTTGATCGCCAATCTCGGCCAGGCGCTCGTGCTTTACTTTGGCGGTAGACAGATCATCGGCGGCACATTGACCTTAGGGCAATGGCAGGAGTTCAGCATTTACCTGGTTTTCCTGTTTTTTCCAGCGATGCAATTAGGGATGATTATCACCCAGATGTCGCAGGCTTCAGCTTCTGCGACGCGCATCTTTGGCATCCTGGATACCGATAACGAAGTAAAAGATAAACCAGATGCAATCTCCTTGACCCAGATAGAAGGTAAGGTCAAGTTTGATAATGTTACTTTCCGTTATTTCAATAGCGGAGATGCAGTATTAAAAGGGGTAAATTTTGAAATCCAACCAGGTCAAACTGTGGCTTTGCTTGGAGCGACCGGGTCGGGAAAGTCAACGATCATCAATTTACTCCCCAGATTTTATGATCCTAGTGAGGGTCGCATCATGATCGATGGTAATGATCTGCGTGATCTTAAGCTCGAATCTCTGCGTTCTCAGATCGGTATTGTCCTTCAAGAAACGACACTTTTTGCAGGTACGATCCGTGAAAACATCGCCTTCGGGAGGACAGATGCAAGCTTCGAAGATGTAATAGCTGCCTCCAAGGCTGCCGCAGCACACGAAGAAATATTATCTTTCCCAGATGGCTATGACACCCAAGTTGGTGAGCGGGGAGCAACCCTTAGTGGTGGACAGAAACAAAGGATAGCCATTGCCAGGGCGCTGCTTCTTGATCCCAGAATATTAATTCTGGATGATTCCACCAGCAGTGTTGATCTGGCAACAGAAGCTCAAATCCAAAGCGCTTTGGATGAACTGATGGAAGGTCGCACAAGCTTCGTCATTGCACAGAGAATCAGCACTGTCATGAACGCCGATTTTATCCTGGTATTAGAGGATGGGCAGATAGCCGCGCAGGGGGATCATGCGGATTTACTCGAAACAAGTGAAATCTATGCCGAGATTTACAATTCACAATTAATCAGTGATTCCGATTTAGTTGAATCGGAATTTATCGGAGGATAGTCATGTTCGGAGGCCCCCACGGATACAGCCGGATAATGAGTAAGGACACCCTCAAACCCAAGCGGGTGAGTGAGACCCTTGGCAGGTTTGGGACATATTTTAAATCCTACTGGCTGTTATTAATCCTAGCGACAATCCTGCTGGTTGGAGCTACATGGGCGCAGGTGACTGCTCCTAAGTTGATCGGACAGGCAGTAGATTGCTTTCTAACTCCGGCAACGGTGACTGCCTTTGGAAACTTGCCATTTGCGGAAGAAGGAGGCGTTGCCAGCGGGGCAGTCAGCAACTGTACAATCGTACCTGATCCTGGAGTGTTGACTTTTGATCAAAGAATCGCCGGGTTAGGGCGGGTGATCTTGATGATCGTTGGTTTGTATGTGCTGAGCACCGTATTGAATGGCATTACCTTTTACGCGATGACCTGGTCAGGTCAACATGTTTTACGCCAGATGCGGGTTGACCTCTTCAAGCACCTGCATCGTCTCTCATTAGGATTCTATTCGGAACAAGAGATCGGTGACATAATGAGCCGTATTACAAACGATTCCGATACCATCCAACAGGTTTTCAACTTTGCACTGGTGAGCGTCATCAGCGGCGCGTTGCTGATCGTATGGATCGGATTCAGCATGTTTCAAGTGAGTGTAGTTTATGCCTTGGTAAGCCTTTCCGTCGTGCCGATCATGATCATTGTCACAGTTTGGTTTTCGAACCAGGCGCGCAAAGCATTTCGCCAGACCAGGCTTGAGATGGGCAGCGTGAATGCTGAACTCCAGGAGACTATCTCTGCTGTTCGAGAAGTACAGGCCTTCAGCCGAGAACAAGAAAACATCGATAATTTCATGATCACCAATGCTGCAAACCGCGATGCGAATATCCGTGCGGTCTCCTTCACCAGCGCCCTCGCGCCGACGCTCCAGGCGTTAGGATATCTGTCGCTGGCGATCGTTGCCGGAGTGGGTGGTCTCCTGCTACTGCGTGGTCAACCTCTCTTCGGTACAGTTATTTCTTTAGGCTTGGTGATCACTTTCTTAAATTACGTGCAGCGATTCAATCAGCCGATCCAGCAAATCTCTGTCCTATGGACCAATATCCAAAGCGCTGTTGCTGGAGGAGAGCGAATATTTAATCTCCTGGATCTGCAACCAGCAATTGAAGATGCGGTTGAAGCTCAACCGATACCCACAATCCAAGGAAAAGTGGAATTTCAGGACGTATATGCAGCTTATAAAGAGGAAGAAAGCGTATTGAATGGGATTAATTTTACCGCTAAGCCCGGTCAAACGATCGCTGTGGTTGGTCCAACAGGGGCAGGAAAAACTACACTAGTCAATCTAATTCCCCGTTTTTATGATGTTACCGGTGGAGCAGTGATGATCGATAATCTGGACGTGAGAAATGTCACCGGAGAATCTTTAAGGGAGCAGATCGGCATCGTCTTACAAGATACCTTCCTTTTCAGCACCACAGTAATGGAGAACATCCGCTTTGGTAAACCAGATGCCACGGATGATGAAGTGATCGCCGCAGCAAAATTAGCTCATGCAGATACCTTCATCGCCAACTTGCCGGATGGGTACCAGACGGTTTTGGGTGAACGGGGGAGTGGACTTAGCCAGGGACAGAGGCAGCTGCTCTCCATCGCCCGCGCGGCGCTCTCGGATCCACGCATCCTGATCCTGGATGAAGCGACTTCCAGCGTCGATACCCGTACCGAGCGTTTAATCCAAAAAGCACTTCAAAAACTGCTTGAGGGACGCACCAGCTTCGTCATAGCCCACCGTTTGAGCACTATCCGCAACGCTGACTTGCTCCTGGTGTTGGATGATGGACATATTGTCGAGCGTGGCACTCATGATGAACTCCTGGAAGCGAAAGGCTTCTATCATGATCTTTACATGAGCCAGTTTCGTCGTGTGGAGCCGGTTGAAGAACCAGGATCGAACGGGCGGGAGGCATCCAAGGTCTCCATAGCGTAAAGCTAATGAGAGCGGAAATGCAAGGGAGTAGGTGTGTAAGGGAGCGGAAGCCAGTACAATTTTGGGACTCCCTTTTCAAAGAACCCTCAACATTATTCTTAACTTAATAGATGGTGTGATTTCTTTAGAGACGCAGCATCCCCCTAACGGGGACAGGCCCTTGGTCTGTCCGACCAAGGACAGGGCTGCGTCTCTGCAGCATTTCGCGTGTTATTCCGGATTGGGGGATAAGATTTGTTTCATGTTTGGCTCTTCAATTGACCTCGTTAATTCAAGCAGCATCAATAGAAGGGGATAATTAATTGCTGAAAATGGTTATAAAATCAAATAATTGCTGTGTGATGGTTTGCACTTGATTTTTCACGAGCTACGCTGTAATCTATAAAATGATACTTGTGGATTCACAACAATGATCCAATCAGATCATTTCTTGAGAAAATGTTTTAAATGAAATCAGGTTTGCTATGAGTGGTTCTAATCCTGTGGGTGATACCTCATACTGCCTCCGCCGGGTCTTGTTGGGGTTGCTCAGCCTGATCCTGTTGGTAATTTGTATTGGGTTGACTTATGTTATCCCTCTGATCAATCCCCTCCAAGGCGTTGAGCAGCCACTCATATCCGAAACCTATTCTCTGCCAACGGTGGGTAATTCAACTGCAATTCGCCCTGATGATTCGATGATCGTTACAGATGTAGCAACGATCACGGCCCGTTCGACTGCGACATCCGAAAATGACCGGGAAACCGCCCAGGTCGTCCGGGTCATAGATGGCGATACGATAGAAGTAGCGCTAAATGGGGAAATGTACACAGTGAGGTATATTGGCATCGATTCACCTGAGCCTGGACAGCGCAATTCAGCTCCAGCAACGAAAGCAAACCGCGAGTTGGTTGAAGGCAAAATAGTCCTAATGGAAAGGGATGTTTCAGAGACCGACCAGTACGGACGCTTGCTGCGTTACGTTTACTTAGAAGATGGAATATTGGTGAATGCACTTTTGGCAGAGATGGGCTATGCGATCGCGGTTGCGTATCCACCGGATGTCAAATATCAAGCATTGATCACCAAAAAACAAGAAATTGCCCAGAATAGTGGGTTAGGATTTTGGGCAGCATCCACTGCAACGGTGACGCCCTTGGCTGGAAATCTAACCAGTCAAATAATGATAGATCCTGACTGTTCCCAATTCAATGCACCTGGTAATGACAATCAGAACTTGAACGAGGAGTACGTATGTTTGGTTAATCCAGGTCAAGAAGCCGTCGATATGTCTGGATGGTCCATTTCAGACCAATATGGCTGGATATATGTCATCGGTGAATTTTCTTTGGATGCTGGAGCAGAAGTAAAGGTGAGATCAGGATGCGGGGAGAACACACAGGTTGACTTATTCTGGTGTCGGAGTGAAACAGCAGTGTGGAATAATGACGGCGATTGTGTTTATCTTAATAATGCTGCAGGTGAGGCGGCCGGTGAATATTGTTATTGATGCGGTTGATGGGGGATTGGACTCGCATCATCTGTTAACTTCAGCTTTTCGTCAGTAAATTTCAGGAGCTCCTGTAGCGCCAGTACATCCGCAAAGATATTCCTGCTCCTAGCGCAAATAGAATTGCGCAGATGATGTAAACCACGCTCAGATTGATCCAACGCAGTAAAAAATAAGCTGTTATTGGTCCCAGTGCGCTACCAAGATCGCCGGAGGTATGCAGAAGGCCGATTGCTTTGCCCCTCTGTTCTTGATCGACGAGATCACCTGTGCGGGTTGTGACCAGCGCCTGGATGCTCCCTCCAGCGATCGCCGAAAAACCAATGCCAACCAGGATGAAAACAGGATCGGGTCGGATGAGTAACAACATGCCAATCGAACCGAAGATCAAACCCGCCATCGTGACTCCCCAACGGTTGCCTGATTTATCTGAAAGTGATCCTGCTAATGGAGCAGCGAACATGCTTAATATGGTGCGCAGACCGATCAAAATCCCAGTGACAGTTGCCACACCAAGAACAAGGTTGTTCATAGACAATTGCTCTTGGACAAGCAAGGCGATAGTTGCAGCGAGAACACCGGCCGTGACGAAGCGGTTTATGCCTTGTAAAGACACGACACTGACCAGCTCGCCGTTTGGTCGCCATTTTTGCGCTGTTTCATTATTTGGATAGGAAAGGTTCATACTCTTGGAGGATCGTGTCTCAGGTAAATAGATCAAAGCAACCACTCCACCCAAGGTTGTCACCCCGGCACCAATCCATAAGGCAGCAGAATAACCGATCCGATCGGTGAGAAAACCACCTGCAAAGGCACCAATTGCCGCTCCCAGGAAGAACCAGGTTTGGTATAACCCGGTCCATCGACCGCGATCCCCGTCTGTGGTCACATCGAGGATTATTGTCGCCCCACCAACCCATATGAGTGACCATGCTAATCCCCAAATTAATCTCCCTGCCATGAGAGGCCAGAATCCATCCCAGGCGGCATAGATAGCAGTTGACAGTGCACCAATGAAGAGTGCGGGTACGAACAATCTCCGCCGACGAGAGCGATCGTATAAAATCCCGGTTGGTCCGTTCAAGAATAAACGAATGAAACGATTTGCACTTAATATTATGCCTACCGCAGCCAATGTAATACCCGCCTCTGCGGTATGGGTCGGTAATACAGTATAAAGAGTGGCATCACCCATCAACGACAGGGCTGTGCCAAATCCAAGAGGAAATAAGACTTTTGCTGGATTTACTGCGGGTTGGTGAGCTATCTTTCCATCTATGATGTTACCCTCACCGATGTTAATGTTGATGGTCAGATGGACATATTCTTTGGCCTTGATTACCGGTGGTTCAGGTGTTGGATAAGGATATCATGGAAATTCAAAAGAGGGCACGGTGGGCTTCAGTGGATATGATTAAAGGATAGGTGACTTAATCGATGAATTTATTCAAGTGTTTCAATAACTGACCTTGAGTGATTGCTGAATTCACGGTAAGTTACACCGGGAAATCAGCTGCTCAGAATCCTGCCATCCGTTTCGCCGCCGGAAAAGAGCTGATAATTGAGTCGATAAAAATGGCTGATTGTTTAATTTGAAAAAGAAAAGATCTTCTCGTAAACAGCGAATTTTCTCTCCATCGGGTGCACGGACTATCATGAAAGCCGGGCAAGGATCATACTTTAGAAATTGGACGAACTTTGGTGCCTCATTTGAATAGCGCTCGACATAAAGGTAAAACTCCCCATCGGTGAACGTTAAAGGTTGGAAGAGTTCAAGAGTTGGAACCATTAGATGACCTGTGAACATAAGTGATTGCTATCAGATCGAAAGCAATCCGAATAATCTGTGCTGTACAATTAGATCAGCCCAAAGATAATGTAGATTTGCGAGAAGTTCTATCCCCTATAGGGGTGAGGTAGGGTTGAAAAAGGGGGTAAGCGAGAGGGTGAGCAGCTACGGATAAAGGAATTTGAACAATTGGAAAGGATTTATTAAGTATTCAAGCTTGTCCACCCAGTGGTATTGGATAAATATACTATAATGTGTCTTTTTAGGAGAGAAACACAATGCCAAAATTAAATGATTACGATCAATTTGAAGGATTGCATTGGGAAACCGGCAGCCTGCGAAATTTTAATGCTTATCAAGGGGTAAAAGCCCCGCATACAAACCAACCCTACTCCGAAGCGATGCTGCTCGGGATCAGTGGTGGGTTGGTTATGAGTTATTTCACATTCAACTACCAGGGATACGATCCATATGTACGCATAATAACTCGCAACACATTTGATCCGCTGGGTAAGATTTATGAACGGCTGAACATCGATCAGGATATCCGCCAGACCAGCAGCGCGCAAAAAGGAGTCGCCAACCTGGTTGATGTGCTAGAAAAGGGTCTCCCGGCTATCGTCCTGACGGACCTGTTCAGCTTACCCTATAATGCACTGCCCTATGATGAGGGCAACTGGGCCATGTTTCCGATCCTGATTTACGGGTATGATGAGAACGAAGATCAGGTGTGGATCGCTGATCGAGCAAGGGTTCCCCTGATTGTATCTTTGGAAGAACTGGCAGCAGCTCGCGCCCGGGTGAAGAAGACCAAGTTCCGCGTACTGACTTTTGAACTACCAGATGAGCACAAACTTGCCTCTGCAGTGCAAGAAGGTATACAGGATTGCATACGCTTATTCACCGAGCCGCCACCCAAAGGATCAAAGCATAATTTTGGCTTTTTGGCATACCAGAGATGGGCGGAGGTTTTAACAAAACCCAAATCTCGCGGCAGCTGGGAGCGGGAGTTCCCACCTGGAATAGAATTTTATTCGGCCTTGACCTCGGTATTTAATGACATCATGATCTTTGGCAAAGATGGAGGCGCTGAACGTGATGTTTATGCCCAATTCCTGGAAGAAGCGAGTATCATCATGGCGCTCCCTGGACTGAAGGATAGTGCACCTCTATTCCGTACCAGCGCAGTCGCCTGGAACAATCTCGCAGAAGCAGTATTACCAGAAGAGGTGCCCCTTTTGAAGGAAACCCGAGACCTGATGTTGGAGAAACACCACTTATTTTTAAATCAGGGCAATGAATCTTTGCCCACGGTGCACGATATTAATGA
>JBFFIU010000006.1:0-31421 GCA_041556275.1 Anaerolineales bacterium
CGTTTTGGCTCTCAATGAAGCCGGGTACAGCCATCTTTTCGCATTCCAACCGACTGAACTACCGTACACCCGTCTAACCTCCGGTCCGTGGGACGATATCACACCCGCTTTGAGTCCGGATGGAAAGTGGTTGGCGTTTGCTTCAAATCGCTCAGGACAATGGGATTTATATCTTTTGGATCTCCAGAGCGGTGATCTCAACCGCGTGACAGATACACCGGATTATGATGCCTATCCCGCCTGGTCTCCAGATGGAAACCTCCTGGCTTACGAGACTTATAACACGGATCTTGAAGTCGTCATTCGCTCGGTATTCGACGACCAAACTTTTATCAACCTCAGTGAACACCCATCAGCAGACTTCCATCCGACATGGTCGCCCAGTGGGCGGCATCTGGCTTTTGTCTCCAATAGGAGCGGTGAGTCAGAGATCTGGCTTGCTGACTTCGATAAATTCGGCGAGGATCGCTTCACTAATCTCAGCCAAAATCCTGATGCTCAAGAATCGCATCCAGCCTGGTCTCCGGATGGCAGCGCTTTAACCTGGATGGCATCGCAAAGTGAGAACCATAATCTTTACATCTGGAAACCCGGTCAATCTGCACATTATGTTGCCAGTGGAGATTGGCCTATTTGGAGCCCAGATGGCAGCACATTGCTCACCACCCTGCTTGCCCCTGATCAAACTCTGCTAACTGCTTACCAGGCCGATCAAGCTTTACTGGAGTTGCCGCCCATCATCCTTCCAGGCTCTGTCTCTGGATTAACCTGGGGAGTTCACCCCTTGCCTTCTCCGCTACCTCAAACCCTCAAGCAGATCAGTGAAGAGGTCACACCACAACCTTGGACACCGATTATGAATGAGGTTTCCGATGTTCCTGGAGGTCGCCAGCATCTGGTGGAATTAAGCGACGTCCAGGCTCCTTTCCCGCAGCTTCACGATCAAGTTGATGAAGCTTTCCAGGCTCTACGAAATTTGGTGGCTGAAAAAGCAGGCTGGGATTTCTTGATGTCACTGGACAATGCTTTTGTCCCTCTCACATCTCCGTTGCCACCCGGCATGGGGGATGATTGGCTGTACACCGGCCGCGCATTTGCGTTCAATTCACAGGCCATGAACGCTGGTTGGGTTGTTGTAGTACCTGAACGATTCGGTCATCAGACTTACTGGCGAGTTTATCTGAAGGCTCGTTTTCAGAATGGCTCTCAAGGTAAACCTTTGCATGATCTGATCTGGGACTTCAACGCACGCTACCAGGGTGATCCACAATATTACGAAAACGGTGGTGATCAGGTTGCGTCCTTTCCCCCCGGATACTGGGTAGACTTCACCGATTTGGCACGCGCCTTTGGGTGGGAGCGTTTACCTGCCCTACCCACTTGGCAATCAGCTGTCCATGCCGCTCGATTCAACGAGTTTCTCCTGTCCATGGATCAGACTTGGGAAGAGTCGATGTTGGATTTATACCCAGTAGAAGCCTTGATTACCCCAACCCCTATTTTCCCTCCCACATTAACCCCCACACGTACACCCAGCTGGTCGCTCAGCTCGACCCCCTCACCATGATCTATCGGGTTAGAATCTCACTCAGGATCGCATTATGTATTGCGGTTTTGGCTGTAGGTGTTGCTTGTCAACCCGATCTGGATACCCCAACCCCATATTCCATCCCCTCAACCTCCATCCCTGCCATCACACCTACAAATACAGCAAATAGATTTTTAGTAGAGAGAACTGATCATATTCAAGAAGAAGTAACATTTAATAACCTAGATTCTGATTACGTCCTCCCTGAAACAACAGCTGAACCAGAGCCCATTTCTTTTCCTGCTCCACAGGTGGTCTCCCTCTCAACCTGGCGACCTGCGCTTTATCCTGCCCCGCTGGCGCTCACCACATACGATCACTTCTATCTCTCCAGTCCTTTTTCAGCGCATGACGTCCCCTGGCCGGTTGAAGATTATCGTTATGGAGGCTCCTTCTTTGAGGATGTAGTTCATAGCGGTATGGACATAAAAATCCCGGAAGGGACTCCTGTATTGGCTGCTGGACCTGGGAAAGTGATTTGGGCAGGATATGGGCTATTATCTGGTCGCTTTGATATCGATGATCCCTATGGTAAGGCAGTAATGATCCGTCACAATTTTGGTTTTCAAGGATCCCATATCTACAGCGTGTATGCTCATTTGGATAGGGTGGATGTGTTTCGCGATCAACACGTAGAGACCGGAGAAGTAATAGGTCTTAGTGGTGAGACTGGCAAAACATCTGGTCCTCACCTCCATTTCGAGGTCAGATTAAAAAAGGATGACTTCTTTTCAACCAGGAATCCAGAATTGTGGTTGGTCCCCCCACAGGGTTGGGGCGTATTAGCCGGAAGAGTGATGAATACTGGTGGGCGCAAGCTTGAAGGTCAGCTGGTCACTGTGCACACAAAAGGAGACGAAAGATTCTGGCGCGCTTTTTCATACCATGGTGGCAAGAACATCAATTCAGATCCTTATTATCAGGAGAATCTGGTCATCAGCGACCTTCCTGCCGGGCAATATGAGATCGAGATCAACTACCTGTCAAAGATCTATACCCTGGACATCGAAATCCGCCCTGGTATGGTAAGTTATTTTTCCTTCCGTGGTCGTAGTGGTTATACTTCAGAATCACCTCCGCTTCCTGGCTCTGATTTCGAACCCCCTCAATTCCCTTGACAACCAGAACATCTGTGCTAAACTTATAGGGGAGGATCATTAACCCAATGAGTGATCCTCATCTCCCAAGATTATTTGGTTCATTAAATACCTGATACAATCCCAGTGGTGTTATTATCTATTGAATAGGAGAGATTAAGCATGGCTAGAAAGAAATCCCCCTCCACAGAAGAATTGGATGAATCACGCCAAATCGCTTTGGACAAAGCATTGGGTGATTTAACGAAGAGATATGGAGATGGCACCGTCATGCGGTTGGGAGAAGCTCAACACATGGACGTTGAAGTCATACCAACCGGTTCACTATCCCTGGACATAGCTCTCGGCACAGGTGGAATTCCCCGTGGTCGCATCACCGAAATTTATGGCCCAGAGTCTTCAGGAAAAACAACAATTGCCCAACACATCGTCGCAGAAGCACAAGCTTTGGGTGGAACGTGTGCCTTTGTCGATATGGAGCACGCTCTTGACCCTTCCTATGCCTCCCGTTGTGGCGTAGACGTGGAAAGTTTATTGATCTCCCAACCTGACATGGGGGAGCAGGCCCTTGAGATCACCGAGACATTGGTGCGATCCGGTGCTATCGATGTCATTGTCATCGACTCGGTGGCTGCGCTCGTTCCGCGTGCAGAGATCGAAGGTGATATGGGCGATGCTCCGATGGGAATGCAGGCACGCCTGATGTCGCAAGCGCTGCGCAAGCTCTCTGGGGCGATCAAACAGACCAACACCGCTGTTGTTTTCACTAACCAGCTTCGCCAGAGGATCGGGGTGATGTTTGGTAATCCAGAAACGACGACCGGAGGTATGGCGCTGAAATTCTATTCTTCCGTCCGCCTGGATGTACGCCGGATCCAATCGATAAAATTAGGTTCAGAGATCATTGGAAATCGCACCCGGGTGCGGGTGGTGAAAAATAAAGTCGCCCCGCCTTTTCGGACTGCTGAATTCGACATCATGTACAACGAAGGCATATCAAAAGCAGGAGATGTGCTGGATTTAGCTGTTGAGCTGGAACTCATCGACAAGAGAGGATCATTTTATTCATACGGCGATATCCGCCTGGGGCAAGGTCGCGAGAATGCCAAAGAATTCTTGAGGGAAAATTTGGACATGATGGACGAGATAGATATGTCTATCCGCCAACAAACTCTCAGCGGATTATTACCTTTCCCGATGGATGAGGAAGAAGAGCTCGAAGCTTCAGAAGATTGAATGTTCCAGGTACACACGCCAAAAAACAACTAACAATGTGAACAATCGCATTTGGATAGTACTAATCTTATCGTTCTTTCTGGTCGCCTGCCAAGAGCAAGGGACACCCACGCTATATATCCCTCCCACCAGAGACACTATCTCAGCATCTTCAGTACAGAATGACCCAACGGAGGCATCGAGCACTCCGATCCAAACCCAACCTGTTCGCCCAACCCCCTCACCAATCTGCTCAGCTGGATTGGCTTTTCTGGAAGATATCACTATCCCGGATGGCACTGTCGTAAGTCCAGGAGAGGTGCTTGACAAGCGTTGGCTTGTTGAGAACAACGGCTCCTGCAATTGGAACGCAGGATTTGGTCTCCAACTAATCGCGGGACCAGAAATGGGTGCTCATTCCGAGCAAGCGCTGTTCCCAGCCCGCAGTGGAAGCCAGGCAGAAATTGCTATCGTCTTCACGGCTCCGGTTGAACCTGGCTCTTATCGGAGTGCCTGGCAAGCGCAGGATGCTCAAGGAGTTCTCTTCGGTGACCCAATATTCATCGAAATCGTTGTTACAAATCAATAGCTTTCCAAATAGCAATAGAAATCTAGCATAGATTGACAAACTTCTCATTGAGCCTGGTAAATCATTTCTAATTGCGCGATTATAAATCAAGGAGTGTATCGCGTTCACATGAATTATTCCCTCATATGTAACCTTCGTGCTGTGCTGCTCAGGAAAGCCAGATGTTATAATTAGATGGAGGAGGGCAAGCTAAGCTAATATTGAATCGACGATATACTTACACTCACATGGTCCTTTTACATTATTTGAGAAGAAGAGGAATCACTATTATTAGGTATATGCATCTATTGGAGGTGATCCAGTGAGTGGGGATTCCATGTTTGGAGGTAAGATGGTCTGGTACCCGACGAGTGAATACACTGACCATGCCCACCTTACTCATTTCATCAACCGTCATAAGCTTTCGGATTTTGAGGCACTGATGGTTAAATCTACTCAAGATGTGCCCTGGTTCACCGAGGCTGTTCTCAAATATCTTGACATTGAATTCTATAAGCCATTTAGTCAGGTCGTAGATCTGTCCCAGGGAGTTGCCTGGCCCAAATGGGTTGTTGGGGGGAAAATGAACATCGTTCACAATCTTCTCGATAAGCACATTGGCAGCCATATAGAGAACCAGATCGCCTTCATTGCTGAGGACGAAAACAATGAATTTATTTCTTTTTCTTATCGGGAGTTATGGCTCAAAGTAAACCAGGCTGCTAATGCTCTACGTGCATTAGGCCTCAAACCAGGCGATGCTATCGGCTTGTATATGCCAATGACTCCTGAGATCGTCATTGCAATGTTGGCGATTGCTAAGATCGGCGCGATTATTTTGCCGTTGTTCTCTGGATATGGTGCTGGAGCTCTCGCAACTCGTCTGGCCGACACTGACGCCAAAGCCTTATTCACCGCTGATGGCTTCCAGCGTAGGGGGCGGACGATCGGCATGAAACCTGTTGCTGATAATGCCGCCGCGCAGGTTCCCAGCTTAGAGCATATGATCGTGCTCAACAATGCAAACCTGGACGTAGAGATGGTCCCTGGTCGTGACCATTGGTGGCATCAATTGGTTGATAACCAATCAGAAGAGGCTGAAACCGAGATTACCGATGCAGAGCAGATCTTGATGGTTATCTATACTTCAGGGACAACTGGTCGACCGAAAGGTGCTGTGCATACGCACGCTGGCTTTCCAGTGAAAGCCGCTCAGGATATGGCTTTCGGAACAGATCTCCATCCTGGTCAGCGTGTTTACTGGATGACGGACATGGGTTGGATGATGGGTCCCTGGCTGGTCTTTGGTTCATTGATCCTGGGAAGCACCTTCTTCCTTTACGATGGTGCGCCTGATTATCCAGGTCCGAATCGAATATGGGATTTGGTTGAACGGCACCGGATAACAACGCTAGGTGTATCTCCAACCCTGATCCGTTCTCTGATCCCCTTTGGGGAGGAACCCATCCGCTCCAAGGATATCTCATCGATCAAATTCTTTGCCTCAACTGGAGAACCGTGGAATCCTGATCCTTGGATGTGGCTTTTTGATCAGGTCGGTCAGCGGCAGCGCCCAATAATTAATTATTCCGGAGGTACGGAGATCTCTGGCGGGATCGTCATGGGGAATCCATTATTGCCCCTCAAACCGACTGCTTTTTCGGCACCATGCCCCGGAATTGCTGCAGACGTTCTTAATGATCGAGGGCAATCTGTGCGCAATGAAGTCGGCGAACTCGTCATCAAGAATCCCTGGATCGGTATGACACGCGGCTTCTGGCGCGATCCTGAACGCTACGAAGAAACTTTTTGGTCTCGTTGGCCTGGTGTATGGGTGCACGGCGATTTCGCCGCGGTTGACACTGATGGACAATGGTATATATTGGGTCGGTCGGATGATACGATAAAAGTTGCTGGAAAACGCTTAGGTCCGGCAGAGGTTGAATCTATCCTGGTCAGTCATCCTGATATTGTCGAAGCAGCTGCGGTTGGCGTTCCAGATAAATTAAAAGGAAATGCAGTGGTTGCTTTCTGTGTTTTAGGAGCTAAAACTAAACCTGCTCCCGACCTGGAAAAAGAATTGGTGGATTTGATTATATCTTCATTGGGCAAACCGCTTGCCCCTCGCCAGATTTATTTCGTCAGTGACTTACCTAAGACACGTAATGCCAAGGTCATGCGACGCATGATTCGCGCCGCTTTCTTGGGGCAGGATCCAGGTGACACTTCTTCATTATTGAATCCTGAATCTATCACCGAGATCCAAGAAGCGAAATAATTAAGGAGTATTTATGCCTGTCTGGTGCCCTCAATGCCATGCCATGCTGACGGAAGGCAGCACTGAATGTCCGCGTTGTGGAGCTAACCTGGGGATATCGGACGATAATGAAGGATTCAGCCGCTCAGATATCGCTTGGTTTAGCGCTTACACGATAGGCATCCTTATCATCCCGCTCATTATTATTGTGGCGATTGGTCTGATTTGTATTTTCGCATTCCTAATCTGAAACTGTTGACAGCACAACGGAGATACACAATGAATTTCGACCTGACGGAAGAACAAAAAATGTGGCAGAGTACCGTTCATGATTTCGTCACTCGTGAGGTTAAACCACAAGCACGCCGCGTTGATGAAGAGGGGCTTTTCAATTGGGAAGCTGTCCAAAAAATGGGTCCCCTTGGATTGCTTGGATTGAACGTTTCCGAGCAATATGGCGGTGCGGGTGTGGATGCTATCAGTGCAGCCATTGCTATAGAAGAGCTCGGCTGGGGATGCGGTAGCACTGCTTTAGCCATATCTGCACATAATGGCTTAGGTTGTGCGCCTATTTCCCTGTTTGGGGATGATAAGTTGCAGGAGCGTTTTCTACCCCCAGTCGCAACTGGTGAGGGCAAATTGGCTGCATTGGCACTAACTGAACCGGATGCAGGTTCAGATCTCAAAGGGGGCGTTCTTACAAAAGCGGAGCTTGTCGACGACGAGTGGGTGATTAATGGCACAAAAATGTGGTGCACAAATGCCAGCATCGCTGATTTCATCGTCACCCTGGTGCGCACGGGTGCAGACCGGGGTTCTCGTTCATTAAGCTTGATCGTTGTACCAACCGGATCACCCGGTCTCCACATCGGACCACCAGAGAAGAAGATGGGATTAAAAGGTAGTCCAACCCACGCGGTGACATACGAAAACGTGCGCGTTCCTGCTGAAAACTTGATCGGTGAGCTCGGACAGGGTCTTCAGCAAACCCTCACTGTGCTTGATGGGGGACGAATTGCGATCGGCGCACTATCAGTTGGTCTAGCTCAGGCAGCTTTTGAAGAAGCTTCCCAGTATGCCGGAGAGCGCCACACCTTCAATGTTCCCCTTTCTCAGCATCAGGCGATCCAATTTATGCTGGCTGATGCAGCCACACAGATCCAGACTGCCCGGTTAATGGTTTATTATGCCGCCTGGCTTAAAGGTCAAGGTCGCCCTCATTCAACTGAGGCCTCAATGGCAAAACTAAACGCAACAGAAATGGCTGAGCAAGTCTGCCGGAATGCTATTCAAATCCTTGGTGGGTATGGCTATAGCAGCGAGTATCCTGTTGAGCGAATTTATCGTGATGCCCGTCTGATGACCATCGGTGAAGGAACTAGCGAGATACAGCGCATGGTAATTGCGCGTAATATTCTGTAAAGCGATAACTCCTTAAAGATATTATGGTTCTGCTTCAGTTGCCTACGAGAACCTGAGAACATCTCAACATTCGCAAGAGCAATTCACCAAGATTGCAATAACAACTCCGTCGTTCATTGGAGTTTTTCCGCAGTTCCGAGATCCAGATAAATTATTGTGGATGCCTCTTATTATGAAGAGCGCGCTATTGGGGATGATCCATTATTAATTAACTATCGATATCACGATGACCCGCTTCAGATTGTGGGTCATCAGACAATAATTCTACGGCGTGCTTCAAAACTGGCAGGATGACCCGCAAGTTCTCCACAGCTGCACGAGGACTTCCAGGTAGATTAACGATCAGCGTCTTTCTTCTGATCCCTGCGGTCGCACGAGACAACATGGCATGAGGTGTCACTTTGAGACTGGATGCCCGCATGACTTCTGCTAATCCAGGAGCAACCCTGTCGACTACAGCATTGGTTGCCTCAGGTGTGACATCTCGGGGGCTGAATCCAGTCCCTCCTGTAGTTAACAGGACATCTAATTCATCAGAATCAGCCCATGCAGCGAGTGTACTTTTCAATATGGAGAGATCATCCGGAATTATCTCCTGCTTGCCGATTTTCCACCCTTGTGCGACAACCTCTTTTTCAACCGCAGGACCGGAAAGGTCAGGTCGTTCGCCGCGTGCTGATCGATCTGAAACAGTGAGGATACCTATACGCAAGACTGGTTTCAATCCCATTTAATATCTGATCATCCAGGAATTTGATATTGCAGATATAGGCTGGAATCTTCATTCCTCTTCTTGTCCAACCAATTGCTTCCAAGGTCCATGAATGCCATCGTCCGTCACTCCAAAGAAATACCGGTAACCTTGGGCAGTTCGCTGAACGAGATCGTAATTCGCCCGTTTACCTTGTTTTCCTCTATGCAATAAACCATAATCTCCCTGCCACTCAACATCCGCACCTGATAAATCCGCCGGTAAGCGAGCATATTGTGTTAACGCGTAATGCCAGAGTCGGCGCGCTGATTTGAGGGTGACATTCTTGACAACATTCCCGTTACGTAAATCACGTACGGTGTAGAAACTGCCACCATCGCGTTCTTCGAGGTTGACAACTTCAACACCCGTGCGAGGGGGGTTATCGCTAACTTGTTCAGTCTCAATCTGAGGAATTTCCTCACTCTTATCAGTTTCAGAAGATTCTACCTGCGCTGCTGCTAGTAATTGATCACTCTTCCCCCGAACCACTAGCCCAACGATCTCATCCCTAACAGCCAAGCTGGTTTCGGATTCACCCCGTACGTAAATCTTATAATCATCGACTACATAAGGTGGATCATCTCCTCGCGGAACCAGCACACGTATCACTTTCTCCCCTCCAGTTTTATGTGAGTCGATTGTGCAGTGCAGGTGAGGGCTAATGCGATTGGCAATCTCCTTCTCGAGCTGCGCGATCGCTTGATTTGGCTTGGATATCCCGGCAATAGGTTTACGAGTATCCCCACTAAGGCCTAGAAAGAGGGTTCCTCCATTAGTATTCGCAAAAGCACAGATATCAGCAATGATCGCATACAAACGACCGCCTCGCACCGATAAACTTTCGTGGAAATCTTGAACGATGTTCACTCCTTCATCACGCGCGGCGCGAATGAAATCGTAAGCAGGCTCAGCTGTTAAACGATGAGGACGTGTACGAGCGAAATCATTACTTGAAAAGAGATCTTTCAATGCAGTGAAGCTGATTTCAGGAATCAGGACATCAGTAGTACGATCACCAACCCCCAGGTTGCTTTTCCTCTGAGGATCAGAGATCAAGCGATGAGCATCAGAACCCTGAATACAATGCATCCGGCGAGGATATTCTGGTTTGGTGCCACTAAAAAATGCTAACGTTGTGCGCCTACCTTTTTTCTCCAAATCGGTAACTTCGAGAGCATGCAAATTGGAATCCTGAGTATAAGCTATGCGAGTCTGACCTCCAAATGTAAACCCGCGCATTGCCACACCATGATTTGAGTTGGCATGGGCAGCGATAACCAATCCCCCAGCCTGGGATATAGCCTGGTAAACGCCGATGACATCTGTGGTAGCACCGACCGTGTCAGATCCATAATCGAGCTGGTCTGGAGGGATATTCAAATCGAGCAGAATGTGTTCGATCTCACGCACTGGTTTATCCTGTGGAAAGATCCCTATGATATGAAACCCAAATGTTGCTGTGAATTCAAAACCAGGTAAAATCAAGATTTTATCAAACAAGCGGTGATATTCATTCAGCCGCTGGCGCTCTTCAGCTAATAAACGACCAGAGCTCTCCAGAAACTCCAATCGCTCAATCTCCTCCATCATTTGTCGGTAACCAGCAATGGTGTTGTGATCAGTAAATGCAATAATGTCCAGACCTCGTTCTTCTGCCCGCTGCAACAATTCCAAATAAGTTACACCGGGCTGTTGATAATCCACTGAAGCTGGTGAATGGATATGTAAATCCATCGTATACCATTGCATTGAACCGCGTGTGTGTTTTTTTGCCACAATCCTCTCTCTATTCCAGCGTTTGTTGAATTTTGGCAATCAATTCATCCGGCATGAAGGGTTTTAATATGAACCCATTTGCACCTGCTTGATTGCTTTTGCTAGTTAAATCCACACCCGAGGCTATGAGCACTTTTGTTCCGTTCAATTTGGGTTCTCTCCTCAAGGACTCCATAACATCGAATCCGTTCAAATGGCGCAAGTGAACATCCATCAATATCAGATCTGGTTTTTCTTGACAGAGTGTATCAATGATGTCTTGAATATCTTCTCCACCCGCCCAAAAGATGACCTCATACCCTTCAAACTCCAATAACATATGGAGAAGGGAAAACATGTTTGCATCATCTTCGATCACCATTACTTTTGGCATGCATTTAACCTTATGTTTCTATTTCGACCCAGATTTCTTCTTCTCAGCCTTTATTGGTGCTGTTTCCAACGCAGCGCTTATAACCTGGTCAACTGTGTCCACGAACACAAAATCTATCTCCTCGCGCACCTCTTTCGGTAGATCTTCTAAATCAGCTTCATTGCGCTTGGGCAATATTATGGTTTTCAATCCACTGCGATGCGCTGCCAGCACTTTTTCTTTGACTCCGCCCACTGGAAGGACTTGTCCACGCAGGGTGATTTCGCCAGTCATTCCTACTTCAGCCCGTACCGGTCGCCTGGATATCAACGATACGAGAGCTGTGGCCATGGTTACTCCCGCGGATGGCCCATCTTTAGGTTGTGCTCCACTGGGAACATGGAGGTGAATGTCGGTTTCATCGAAGAAATTTGATTTCAATGAGAATTCATCTGCTCGTGAACGCACATAGGAAAGCGCAGCTCGGGCAGATTCTTGCATCACATCTCCCAACGAGCCTGTTATCTGGAATCCTTTACTTCCAGGCATTCCCGTTGCCTCAATGAACAATACATCGCCACCAGTTGGCGTATAAGCCAGACCGGTTGCCACACCAGGTATTGATGTTCGTTCTGCAATTTCTTCATTACCAAAATACTGAGGCCGGCCAAGGAATTCTCGCACAAGTGTTGGTGTGATCTTAATTTTCTTCTTTCCGCCTTCGGCTATGCGGGTGACCACCTTTCTATTGATCGATCCGATTTCACGTTCCAGGTTGCGCACTCCCGCCTCACGGGTATAGGACCGAATAATGTTTTCCAATGCCTTCTGAGTAAAAGTTACTTCATTCGATCGCAAACCATTCTCGCGCAGCTGGCGGGGGATCAAATAACTCTTCGCAATCTCTATCTTTTCTCCCTCCGTATATCCGGACAGCATGATGATCTCCATCCGGTCCCGCAACGGCGCAGGTATGGGTTCCAAAAGATTAGCTGTCGTGATGAACATTACTTGTGATAGATCAAATCCAACTTCCAGATAATGATCCCTGAATTCGACGTTTTGTTCTGGATCGAGCACTTCTAAAAGTGCGGATGCCGGATCGCCGTGGAAATCATAGGTTAATTTATCCACTTCATCCAGCATGAAAACGGGATTCCTGGTTTCAACTCGCCGGATAGCTTGAAGAATTCGTCCTGGCATAGCGCCGATATATGTTCTTCGATGACCACGAATCTCCGCCTCATCGCGCACGCCTCCCAGCGAGATGCGGATAAATTTTCGCCCTAACGCCCGGGCTATAGATTGCCCTAGTGAGGTTTTCCCAACACCTGGAGGACCGACGAAACATAGAATTACCCCTTCGCGCACTCTGCGGATTGCGTCGACATTTTGCTCGGCTTCTAATTCTGCTTTGCGTTCTTCTTTTAATTTTCGCACTGCCAGGAATTCGAGAATCCGTTCTTTTACATCCTTCAATCCATAGTGATCTTTATCGAGCACCTTTCGAGCGCGTGAGATATCAAGGTCATCCTGAGTCGAAATCGACCATGGGAGAGACACTAACCAATCCAGGTAGGTACGAATAACTCCATATTCCGCTGCTGCCGAAGGCAAGCGTGACAGGCGGTCCAACTCTCGGCGAGCCATTTTTTCTGCTTCTTCAGGCATTTCTGCAACCTGGATCTTTTGGCGGAATTCCTCCGCTTCTACCGTTTGTTCATCTCCTTCCCCCAACTCACGCTGAATTGCTTTCAACTGTTCTCGCAGGAAATATTCCCGTTGGACTTTATCAATTTCAGAACGAGCCTCATTTTGGATCTTTTGCCCAATCTCTAACATTTCCACTTCATGGGTTAGGATTGTAATCAGCTTGCGTAATTTTTCCAAAACCGGATCCAGCTCCAAGAGCTCTTGAGCATCGTTTAAATCCATTCGTTGAAAATTGGCAATGGTATAAATCGTCTGTAATGGATCTTCCAGGCCAACAACAGAGGCGACAAGTTCCCGCGGGATGGAAGGGATCATCTCAGCTATGTGTTCGAATTGATCTCGCGCATTGCGCGCAAGTGCTTCTACTTCAACATCATCCTCTATCATTTCCGGGAATATTTCAACATTGGCCTTAAGGTATGGATCTAGATGTACAAATTCCCCTAAACGAAAGCGCGCCAATCCTTGTACCAGCAACCGAATGGAGCCATCCGGTGCACGAAAAAGACGATGTACAATGGCAACTGTTCCAACTGAATAAAGATCCTCAGGTTCTGGGGTATCGAGCTCTGGATTTTTCGAAGCCACCAAACCAATCAATCGATCCTCACCAGCCATAACATCATCAACTAAACGGATCGAGCGTGATTGACCGATGGTTAATGGTACCGCTGTTTGAGGATACACTACAACCCCTCGCAACGGTAAAATCGGCAGCTCAGACGGGATCTGGTCAGAGATGTCACCCTCTTCAGAAACATCTGATCCATCCTGATCGCCACTTTCTAACACCCGTGGGGTGATCGCTCCGAAATAAAATTCTTCTTGGAGATCTTCCAGATCTTCAAACAAATTCAAAAGGTCCATAATACTTTGATTCCAACGTGATGCTGGCATTATGTCATCCACTTATCCATTTACACGGATCTTTTTGGGTCGATCTTTTGGAAATACTAGACGGAGAAAACCCGCAATATACTCTGCCATCACTTCATCTGAGAGCACAGGTGCTGGCAGCTCGATCTCAGTTGAGAATTCTCCAAAGAAAATCTCCATCTGATGATAGGCACGACGTTCAAAGACATCCGGACGATTTCCGCGCACGGTCAATACTCGTCCGGTTAATGAGATCGAGAAATCCTCTTCCTTCATCCCAGCGATCTCAACCCTGACAACGACTGTATCTTCGGTTTCATAGACATCTGTTGCAGGTCGCCAGATATGGGCACGCACCCCGTTCCGCCAGCGGTTTGTATCTGAGCTCAATGACTGTGATTCATCCGATGAATACCATTGCGGATTTATATGTTTCGACTTTGTCTGCAATTCTTCCATATTTATTACTCCTCACCTTACTCCTAATCCAATGCACTGCGCGCAGCTTCCAGGACTCTAGCATAATCCGGCTCATCCCCCAGGGATGGTAGATATTCCACATATCCCACCTTCCCTTCCTTATCTACAACAAATACTGCTCGCCGAAAAATACGTGGTTCCTTCAACAACACGCCATATTTTTTACCAAACTCTCCTTGCTTATGATCTGACAAATTAATCACCTGCTCTACTTCTGCTGCTGCACACCAATTATTGAGAGTCCACGGCAGGTCCATACTAACCATGATAATCGACACATTATCTCCCAATGAGGATGCTTCCATATTAAACTTCTTTGTCTCACGATCACAAACTCCTGTGCTTAGTGAAAGTAGAGAGCCAATAATGCGAACATTTCCTTGCGTACTTTCTAACCCCTTCAAAGTGGCCCAATCTTTCGTTATTGCTGAAAACTCAGGTGCTTGATCTCCAACCTGGATATCCTCCCCGAGAATTGTCACATCTTGTCCACGAAAATCCATCAACCCTTTTCTCTCTTTTGCCATGCGTTATCTCCATACAAATATATAAATTGTTTATATTCCACATATGATTTAATTCAATCCACTGTTCTAGTTCCAGAGAAAATTCAGTTCTTATACCCTCGAAATGTAATTTACTATCTCTGCTCATACCCCCACCCAGGCGCCCCCGGCGGGATTCGAACCCACAACCTTAGGTTTAGAAGACCTCTGCTCTTTCCATTGAGCTACGGGGGCAGTTTTATTCTTTTTTAGCACTCCGGGCATGGACGCAGCCCCTTATATACCCGGGGTCCAGATAAGGTTTGGAGTATCACTGATGGCAAGCGTCCCAGCTGATCGGCGAGTTCAACTGGAGTTAACGGTGTATTGCCATTAGAAAGGAACAATCTAAACGCTGATTCTACCAGTGAAGTTCGGTCTTCGATAAATCTGGGTTCTTTCGCACAATGAGTAATCAGGACATGCTGTAATCCATCCACTTGTTGGACTTCAGCTGTGTCTGGATCTACCCAATCGATCACAACTTCCTCACGAACACCCGCAAATGCCTCCTGGTGATCGGCGCACAGAAAACTAAACAAGTCAACTCGCCAGCTACGGTCATTTTGTCCCCACCAGTCAAAATCGATGTGGAAACGCGTCTGTATTGTAGGTTTTACTAGACTGTAGCGCTTAAGTTCCGTCACTTCATTCCTCCTGACCAACTTAAAAATTTAAGTTAGTCAGATTGTGTGGGATTATTATGGTTATCAATTCACTTATGAATGTTCTGAATCGTCAAACCTAAAATGTAAATCGCCGACATGTTCAAACCAGGGTCGCGAGGTTAATAAGGTAAACAGCGGACCTGGTGGGCATCGCCATACTACATTCATCGCAGCATATAACTCGCTTGCATGGACATGACCTTGTGGATTAAGCTTGGTCAATTCTCTCACAATTTCAACAACAACACGTTCAAATGGGGGCCTATCCTTTTGCATCCGCGTCCAAACAATATCCAGGGCATCTGCATCGGGAACTGCTATCGCCATTCTTTCGTCAAACGCGGCAGAAACAACCTGCTTTAGCATGGCAAAGACCGTACCACCATCTGAACCGACTAAAACTGTGCGGATCCATTCCCGGCTGGAGCGTCGAGAATCTACCGAGACGACCACCTCTCCAGGATCATCACCCCGCTGAACACGCACAAGACTTCCTGGCATTAAACCCTGATCTTCATACCATTGTTTTAATCCAATAACATATTTCTTTTCACGAACTACCCACCCTGGGAAGCGTTCACCACTTTTGCTGTCCAACAACATGAAACGAATCCTCGGCGCTTCATATGCAGTAGGGAACAGATGTTTAATTCGAGAAGAAAGCGGAAGAGAACCAACCCGCCAATGAGGGAATATTAATCGAACAAGAATATCGTCATCGCTTGATCTTGTTCCATTTAGCGGAGAAAGCTCATCATCCAGGTCTCGCTCAAGGGATATCATCTCATCGCTAAGATAATCCCGGTCGTGGTCGATAGTGTGGTAATGTAAAAACCTTGGTGTTTTTAGTACTTCTTCGGGCTCGAGGCGTTGTAAGAACCACAACACTTCTCCAGCGGGTCCGACCTCATCGAAACGAGCATCTTCTTCCAAACCAAGATCAAGTGAAAACTCCACCAGTTTTGGATTCACTGAAGATGGCAATTCGACCTGCTGAAGCAATGTTTTGGTTGAAAGCGGTCCTCCACCAGCCATATCAAGCACTGCCTCAGCTAGATTCAGGTGACCCTGATTAACATCAACTAACAAGGCTCGCGGAAACCACCGTCCAGCGATACGCACAAAATCATCATGAGCTTCTAAACCCTCTTCAAGACTCTCAATCAGCTCTCTGCGATAATTCAGGATCACAAAATTTAAGTTGAGCAACTCATTTTCTTGACTCAGCTCCTGGGGATTATTTAATTGATGAACTTCCAGGGCACCAGCGAACTCTCGCAGTTCGCCGTTCTCAAATCGAACTTCGAGAACTTCGAAATTCGAGATGTCCGGATTTCGACCTGGACGCACACTTATCACTTCCCCTAACCGCCATCCCAAAGCTGGGAAGATTAATTTTTGGTTCAAAGAATAACTGTCTTGGGGTCGGTAGAGATCCCCAGCAGCTGCACGCTGCTTCTCAAAATCATCGATCTCTCGACGAATCCGTTCCTCTACCAGTGCTTCGACCAGCTCATTTGGTGTAAGGGGAGTTTCAATTTCTAGTAAATGATTATAAATAAACTCAATGTCCTCATCCTGGAGTTCATAGGTCTCCCAATAGTCCTCCCGGAGCGACAAAGATGCCACTACCATAACTGCCTCGGAAAAGATTTCAGCTTCACCCTTATTTCCATATACAATGGGTTTTGCCGTTTTGCTAGCTTAATATATTATACTCTATGTATAAAATTCGAGCAGTGGGACTGATCTTATTCGCTGCTTGAAATTGAATAACAGGAGCAATTTCAATGACTGAAGGAAAGTGGGAAGTTGTTACCACAGTATCTGGATCAATGCAAGCGGACATCTTACGTACCCTGCTTGAATCGCGTGATATCGAGGTATTTCTGAACCAGGAAGGCGCTGGTCGAGTTTACGGGATAAATGTCGGACCTTTAGGAGAGGTTCAAATCTTGGTGCCTGAATCTCAAAGCCAAGAAGCTCAGCAGATTTTAAATGATTATTATGCTGGTAAATTTGAAGCTGATGACGAAGATGTTGAAGAAGATGAAGGATAATCCGAGTTACTAGGGAAACGGGTTTTCAAGCCAATCTATCGGATCAACCTGAACTCCTCCCGCCCACACCTCAAGATGCAAGTGAGGACCATTTACCCGGCCCGTCTGTCCAACGATTCCAATCACCTGACCGGTTTCAACCTGCTCGCCCACCTCAACGAGGATCTCTTCCTGGTGCATGTATCCTGTATAAACGCCCCAACCATGATCGATTAAGGTGGCATTTCCTCTGACCACCAATGAATCTGTAAATACGACCACTCCATCGGCAGGGGCATAAATCTCATTGACCTCGTTATTATAGTTGTAGCAGAAATCCAGTCCAGTATGGAAATAATTGTATGGGCTGCCGTTATATGAACGACGGTGTCCAAATGTGTCAGTAAATCCGCAAGGTGATGGAGCGACCGGACTTTGAAAAACACCTTCCCACATCTTCACTGGAGTGATTGATTTTGGCAGCGCATTCCAGATTTCATCTTCTGGTTTTGTATTTGCTGGATCGATTGTCTCCGGGGGAACTTGGATAGATTTGTATGTATAGTCTCCTGCGGATACTAAAAGCATCTGTGAGAAACTAAAAGGAACACCATTTTTTAACTCACCTTCCAGGACCAAAGAGTGAAGCCCGGGCTCAATTAACGCATGAATCCCTTGGAGTGCTATATACTCGCCATCACCATTATGGAAGAAATTCAATGGATTTCCAGCCAATGAACCCTCGGCAACCAAATCTTCGGTCGCCTCTAAACGAATGACAGAAAGTTTCCCTTGGGTCAGCGGTCCAACACCTGCATCCAATGAGGAGATCTCTCCCGGTAATCCGCCTGGTCCATCTTCAGATTCTTGGTCAGGAATGATTAGCACATCTCCCGGCACAGCACTCCAGGTCCCTACCAGATCATTGTTGGTGGCTAAAGCCCAAGGATTAACATCCTGATTGAGTGCTAATTCAAAAAGAGATTGGCCGCTGGCTATTGCCATCCGTTCATTAGGAATACCCTCTTGTCTGCTGGCTGGTACGACTAGATTGTATCCATTAAATAATTCGACTGGGCTAGTGATGTGGTTTAAGCGGATTATCGATTTCTCAGGCAGCTTAAAGCGTCGACTAAGGCTGCGTAAATTTTCACCAAGAGGTACCTTCCTGGTCACTAAAACGTCATTGACCCCTTCTATCCCTGGGATGATCAATTCATCCCCGGCGGAAAGCTCAGCCGGATCGCTTATGCTGTTTTCTCTGGCTAAGTCTTCAAGTGCAACACCAAATCGTTGTGCAATATCCCAAAGTGTATCTCCCTCTTGCACAATGTAAATCGGACCTACAGGTTGTAAGTCCTGTGCAAATACCACTCTTTGTGAGGGTATAAGGATGATTAATAGAATCGATAGAATCGAGATAACTCGAATACGTTCAGGTTTCATAACATACTTCATCATATTGATCAGAGGACCAAGTTAATTAAAACACAAATCCCCCTATGTTACGGGATATGTTTATGAATTATTTATTTTTGTTCTTTCATTTCGGTCTTAGAGATAACCTTCTCCACCCTTTCGATAAGTTCGCTTGGACTAAACGGTTTGGAGATATAGTCATCTACTTGTGCAATCTCAACTCCCAGTACTTTATCAACGCTTTGAGATTTAGCGGTGATCACGATAACCGGGACATTCTCAGTCAATTCATCGTTCTTGATCTCCCGGAAAATCTCCCAACCATCCATATCTGGCATCATCAAATCCAATAGAACGATGTCTGGCAAATTCTCTCTTATGGAAACCAACCCTGCCCTTCCTTCAAAAGCACCTTCTACACTATATCCTTCCCGACCGAGGACTAGCCGAACTAACTCTACCATATCCTGTTCATCTTCAAAATAGATGACTCTTTTTTGCTGCTTTCCCATTTCCACCTTTTCGTTCTCCGATAATCTCAATATTCAATTATGAGTTTACCATATGTGTTACATTCCCTGCTTATATTCGCCTTGCCCTTGCCATGCCTCTAACGGTGGGCTATAATCCTGCCGCGAACCTTCTTAGAATTTCAACAAGGAAGATAAATATGATAGACGTTAATGAGCTTCGTAAAGGCGTAACCTTCGAACTGGATAATGAATTATTCAAGGTATTAGATTACGAACACCATAAACCCGGTCGAGGAAAAGCCACCATTCGCATCAAGGCACGCAATCTGCGTACAGGAACGATCCTTGATAAATCATTTATCTCTAGTGACCGCGTTCAAGAAGCCGATCTTGAATACCACAGTGTACAATACCTTTACAATGATGGTACACACTATCATTTCATGGATCAAGATACTTACGAGCAACCCGCAATTCCGGCTGATGTAATCGGTGACGCGACCGATTATCTAAAGGAAAATCTGGTTGTCAAACTCACCTTGTACCAATCTGAGCCGCTTGACATAGAGCTGCCAATTACCGTCGATTTAGCTGTTGTCGAAGCAGAAATCGCTGTCCGCGGAGATACTGCCACGGGAGTTAACAAGAAAGTGACGACAGAAACGGGTCTCATAGTCCAGGTACCAAATTTTATTGAGGTAGATGATATTATCCGTGTTGATACGCGCAGTGGGACATATATAACCCGAGTCTAAAGAGCATCATGGAAACGCCAGCTGGCAAAGAATGCCGATATTTTTACGGAGATTATTATCGCGGACGTGACCACGAGGAATGCCGTTTATTAGCAGCCGCTTCTCCTCCGCAGACCTGGACACGCGACCTTTGTTTTTCTTGTCCGGTTCCTGAGATACTGCTTGCCAACGCATGCCCAAACTTAGTCCTCGAAGGTCGTGTCGAACGTCCTTTTCCTTACATTAATAAGAGGGTAAAAACGAAAGCCTACTGCAGCAAGACTTTACGAGATGTTGCCGAACCCAAGATCGGGTGTGGAGAATGTCATCCCCTACCGCCAATTTTCTCTGGAGAGACCAATGACCCTGACTCTGCTGCTTGATCTCGATGACACCTGTTTGGGCAACAGCATGGATACATTCATCCCTGCTTATCTGAGTTCTCTTGGCGATCATCTCAGTGAATATGTTCCACCTGATGTATTGACTCCATCTCTCCTGGCCGCAACTCAGCAAATGTTTCATAACAATAGTCCAGACAAAAGCCTAAAGCAAGTATTTGATGAGGCTTTTTACCCTGCCATCGGTATCGAAGCCGAAGGGTTACAGGACCAGATTGATTCTTTTTATGATCAGAAATTCCCACGTCTTAAACACCTGACTCAATTCCGCCCAGAGGCGGTGCGCCTGGTCGATCGGGCTTTTGAACGGGGCTACACCGTGGCCATCGCCACCAATCCATTATTTCCCTTGACAGCAATTCTGCAACGTCTCGAATGGGCAGGATTACCTCAAGAAAATTATCCCTTTAGTTTGATACCTTCTTACGAATCTTTCTACTTTGCGAAACCTAATCCACCATTCTTTGCTGAGTTTCTCTCACGATTAGGTTGGCCTGAGGGACCGGTGGTTATGGTTGGAGATGATTACAACCTAGATATCCTTCCTGCTCAAAGAATGGGACTCAGCACATTCTGGATTACCTCCGAAAATCAAACCGCCAAAAGCCCGTTTGATCCATCCAATGGTTTTGGCTCCTTAAGTGATTTACTTCCTTGGTTGGATACCACTCCAGAGGATGAACTTCTACCAAAATATGACCAGCCAGAAGCGATATTGGCTATACTTTGCGCCACTCCCGCCGTGATGGAAGCATTTACATTGGGATTAGATAAGGTCAGCTGGCTAGAAAATCCCGAGCCTGGTGAATGGAGCATCACGGAAATAATGTGCCACTTGCGAGATGTGGATGGTGAGGTGAATTTACCTCGCATCAAAAAGGTTCTTCAGGAACAAAATCCTTTCCTACAGGGCATAGATACGGATCAATGGGCACACGAACGGTTATACTATTGCCAGAATGGCCAGGAAGCATTGAGTGATTTTATTACCTGGCGAATACAATTACTGGAAGTAATGAATAAACTCGAACCTGAAGAATGGATGCGTCCAGCTCGTCACGCAATTTTTGGGCCTACGAATTTAAATGAACTGGCCAGCATTTTAGTCAGGCATGATCGCCTGCACGTTAAACAAGCATATGAATCCCTGGGGGTACTCTCTCAACAGGTCTTGAGCAATTGATTTATTTTCGAAAACCGCCATGTTCCAATAAATCGCACTTACCGTATCCATTATGAACAGGTGGTGTTATTAACCCAAAGTTTGATAAGATCGAAAATAAGCCTAAACCATCCTGAAATCCAGGTGTTAATCCCTACATAATTTAGGAATTTTCGATTGAATGAAGGAGACAAGAATGACTGAACGTGTAGTCGTTACTGGACTTGGGTGCATCAGCCCTTTGGGGAATGATGTAACCACAACATGGCGGAACCTCCTCGATGGAAAATCCGGATCCGGATTAATCACGCATTACGACACCAGCGATTACAAATGCAAAATTGCTGCCGAAGTCAAAGGATTTGATCCAAATGCCCTATTCGATCCGCGAGATGCTAGACGAATGGATCGCGGCACTCAATTCGCTTTGGCTTCTGCACAACAAGCGGTTCGAGATGCTGGTTTAGAAATTAATGATTCTAATAGCGACCGCATTGGCGCAGTGATCGGCACTGGCATTGGTGGAATCGACACGCTTTATGATCAGTTCTTCAACTTTGTTGAGAAAGGTCCATCACGCGTGAGTCCTTTTTTAGTGCCTATGATGCTTCCTGATACACCCGGTGGCCAAATCGCAATAAATATGGGAATTAGGGGTATAAATTTTGCCGTTGTTACCGCTTGCGCTACTGGAACGAATTCGATTGGAGAAGCAAGCGAGATAATTCGCCGCGGTCAAACAGACGTGATGCTGGCAGGGGGTTGTGAAGCCGCCATTGTTCCTCTTGCCATGGCTGGGTTGTCAAAGATGGGCGCAATGTCAACTTACAGTGGAGATCCAACCCGTGCCAGTCGCCCATTTAACTTAGATCGAACGGGTTTCGTGATGGGAGAGGGTGCCGCCGTCATTGTTCTCGAATCCTTAAATCACGCTCAATCTCGCAATGCGAAAATTCTGGCTGAGCTTGTCAGCTACGGTAGCACTAATGACGCCTTTCATATCTCTGCCCCTGCCATTAACGGCACTGGTGCTGCAGTTTGTATGAAAATGGCACTCGAGAGGGGCGATATTGATATTCAAGATATCGACTATATCAATGCCCATGGTACAGGAACTCCACTCAACGATAAAAGTGAAACTGCTGCGATTAAGACAGTGTTTGGTGATCTGGCATACAAGATCCCCATCTCATCGACTAAATCGATGACAGGTCATCTGCTTGGCGCTGCCGGAGCAATTGAGGCAGTATTCTCAGTGAAGACCATCCAGGATGGTATCATCCCGCCAACTATTAATTACGAGGTTCCCGATCCGGAATGTGATCTTGATTACGTTCCCAACCAAGCCCGACCCAGTCAGGTCAAGTATGTCATGTCCAATTCATTTGGATTTGGCGGTCACAATGCGACGATAATTTTCAGAGAATACGAGAAGGTTTAATATGGATCCCCGCTATGCACACATCACCGGGTGGGGAATGGCAGTACCTGAAGAAATACTAACCAATGATGATCTGGCTAAGATCGTTGACACAAACGATGAATGGATCTTTTCCAGGACAGGCATAAGAGAACGACGAATTGCTAACTCTGACCAAACAACGGCATCTTTGGCCGTTGAGGCAGCGCAGCGAGCTTTAGAAGTAGCCAATCTGCATCCTGGCGATCTCGATATGATCATCGTCTCAACTTCCACTCCAGAGTTTATCTTTCCAGCTACAGCGTGTATCGTTCAAGATCGAATTGGCGCGGTAAAAGCTGGAGCTTTTGATTTACTGGCTGCCTGTACCGGTTTCGTGTACGCGGTAAACCTTGCTTCCCAGGCCATCAAATCAAATGGCTCAACCAATGCCCTGGTTATCGGTTCTGAGACTCTCTCCCGCTTTGTAAATTGGAAAGATCGCAATACCTGTATTTTATTCGGAGATGGTGCAGGTGCTTTTGTGCTGCAAGCCAGTGATGAACCCGGCGGGGTGCTCTCATCTGTATTACGCTCGGATGGTTCGGGAGGAAACCTTCTTTCTGTTCCTGCAGGCGGTAGTCGTTTTCCAGTCAGCATGCAGAGTCTTTATGATGGTCTCCATTATATCCAAATGAATGGACGCGAAGTATTTCGATTTGCAACCAGAGTACTAATAGAGGCCACCCACGAAACTGTGGAAGCGGCCAACCTAACGATGGATGATATCAACTTGCTGATCCCTCATCAGGCAAACCAACGTATTATCGAAGCTGCGGCTCGTGGACTGAACTATCCCATGGAAAAGGTTATGGTGAACCTTGACCGATACGGAAATACTTCAACTGCATCCATTCCTATCGCAGCTGTGGAAGCCCTTGACCAAGGGCGCTTGGCACCCGGGGATCACACTGTGCTGGTCGCTTTTGGTGCTGGTTTAACCTGGGGAGCGAATCTGATCGAGTGGACTGGGCCACTGCCGCCAACTAGACGCAAAGTGAGCCCACGAGTTTATCGCAGGTTTGCTAGATTACGGTCGACCCTGGCCCGTCTTCGACGACGCATTGAAGGCTTTATTTGGGGAAACGGATAACCCGAACAAGTACATTTTCGATGAATCATCGAGGGCACAGAAAATCGTGTGTTTTTTGTGTCATTCTCCAGCAAATATGGTATGGTTAAAGGTGGCGATCTACCTACTGCACTAATCATACCTATCAACTCTTAAATGTTAGAACGACGTTAGAAATTCTTATTTTGGGTAATTCCAATGTACCTCTCAACGTCATAGGTTGGTATAATGGATATGAAATATGCGGTATGTTAGCCTTTTTTGGAGGTATCTGTGAATCCAACCCGCAATAGATCATCAATAATTTATCTGCTGTTGTTTGTGGCCATTATCGTTATGGTGGTTTACCAATTCCAGCAGAGCTCTACAAACCCAGAACCATTGACAATAAGTGAATTAGCTGCTGAGATTCAGAGTGGTAAAGTCGAACGCGTCGTTGAGGATGATAATCGGCTGCGTGTTTTTTATACAAACCAGACTGAAAAGACTTCCCAAAAGGAATCGAATGCAACCTTAGTTGAACAACTTAAGGAACTGGGTGTAACTCCAGAAGCACTATCATCTGTTGTAATCGAGGTGAAACCACCAAGCGCTTGGCTGGGTATCGCCACCGCACTTGGTTATTTCATTCCCTTCATCCTGTTAGCGGGAGTCTTCTGGTTTGTATTCCGGCAGGCACAAGGCAGCAACAACGCCGCTCTATCCTTTGGTAAGTCTCGCGCCCGGATGTTCTCTGGCGATCATCCAGCGGTCACCTTCGAAGATGTTGCCGGCGTAGAAGAGGCTAAGGAAGAGCTATTCGAAATTGTAGAGTTCCTTCGTGAACCTGAAAAATTCATCTCACTCGGTGCACGCATCCCGAAAGGAGTGCTCCTGGTTGGCCCCCCCGGTACTGGTAAGACTCTGTTAGCCAAGGCCGTATCTGGTGAAGCAGCTGTACCGTTCTTCTCGATCTCTGGTTCTGAGTTCGTCGAGATGTTCGTTGGTGTTGGTGCCAGTCGCGTTCGGGATCTGTTCGAGCAAGCAAAACGTCATTCACCCTGCATCATATTCGTTGATGAGATCGACGCAGTCGGTCGCCAGCGGGGAGCAGGTCTTGGCGGCAGCCACGATGAGCGCGAACAAACTTTGAATCAGATGCTGGTTGAGATGGATGGCTTCGACACTGATACAAATGTGATCATCGTTGCCGCCACCAACCGACCTGATATTCTAGACCCAGCCCTCTTACGCCCCGGTCGCTTTGATCGACGTGTCGTTCTAGATCGACCTGATATGCGAGGTCGAGAAGCGATCCTAAAGGTTCACGTCAAGGGCAAACCATTATCTCCGGATGTTGATCTGGCTGTATTAGCCCGCTCTACCCCCGGGTTCGTTGGAGCAGATATCGAGAATCTTGTCAATGAGGGTGCTATCCTTGCTGCTCGGCGCAATAAGAAGGTCATTGGTCAAATCGACCTCGAGGAAGCGATTGAACGTGTAATTGCAGGACCAGAACGCAAGAGTCGCTTGATCAGTGAAGAAGAAAAGCGAATTGTTGCTTATCACGAAGCCGGACATGCCATCGTTGCGAACTCCATCCCCGAAGCTGACCCAGTCCATAAAGTCTCGATTACTTCTCGTGGAATGGCTGGTGGTTACACTATCATGCTGCCGGAAGAAGATCGTACCTTGATGTCCCGGAAGAAGCTTTATGCAGACATGGTTGGCCTCTTGGGAGGTCGTGCAGCAGAGGACATTGTCTTCGATGATATAACCTCAGGTGCCTCGAACGATCTTGAACGTGTAACTCGCATGGCACGCGCTATGGTTACCCGTCTGGGCATGAGCGCAGAACTTGGTCCCATGGTTTACGGTCAGAAAGAAGAGTTGATTTTCTTGGGTCGTGAAATTTCTGAGCAGCGCGATTATTCAGAAGATGTTGCTCAACAAATTGACAAGGAAGTACGCAAATTGGTCAATAAAGCATACGAGCATGCCAGATCGATCGTCAACCAATATCGCGACAAATTAGATAACGTCGCTCATCGTTTGTTAGAGGTTGAAACTATCACCCGGGATGAATTTGAAGAAATATTCCCACCTCCGGTGCCTAAGAATAGTGGAACACCTATCCCTCAAACTGCTGTGCCTCAGATGGCATAAACTCAATTTCAATAGGCGTGGAGAATTCATCTCCACGCCTTAATTATTTAACCCTTCATGCCCAGGTAGATTGAAAATGACCAAGATTCTTGCCGCACAATTGACTGGCTACCAGCAAGCATTGTCCGGCCTGGCTTATTTCCAAATTGATGAGCCAGGATATTTACGGATTTCAGGCCAGGATCGGTTAACCTTTCTGCAGCGCCAGACATCCAATGACCTTAATTTGCTGTCACAGGATAATGTGTTGACATCTGTACTTACATCCTCAACAGGAAGGATACTAGACGTCCTAACCATATTTCATGAAGAGGACCAGCTTGCTGTGCTTACTCTGCCTGGATTTGGAAACCAGACAGGTGATTTCTTACAGAGCCGCATCTTTTTCATGGATAAGGTATCCTTGGAGGTTGCAAGCCAAGAGATCATCCTCCTCGAATTGTTTGGACCCAGAGTAGGGGAAATTACCCAGCATATTGGCGCGGTGGACACGCTGGAGAAGGATGACAGGATCCAATCGATCGTGATCGGCGGGATCCAAATTCAGTATATCTCTCAAAGTAGTTTAGGACAGCGATTGATTATTCCGCATAAGAGTTCCGATGAAGTTCTTGAAGCGATTAAAGATTTTGGGGCTTCTCCCCTATCGCTAGACGCTTATGAAAGTTTGCGCATCGAGAAAGGTATTCCAGCAGTTGGGCACGAATTAATGGACGAATATACCCCCCTTGAAACCGGATATCAATGGGCTGTTTCTGAGTCCAAGGGTTGTTATACCGGGCAAGAGGTGCTCGCTCGCCAGATTAGCTATGATAAGATCACCCGCCAAATGGTCGGGCTTAAATTAGTGGGGGTCCAACATCCTGGAGACACACTCTGGTCACTCGAAGATGGGAAAAAAGTAGGAGTGATCACATCCAGCACTTTGTCACCTAATTACGGACCTATTGCACTCGGGATTGTTAAACGACCATTCAATCAACCAGGAACCGAAGTACGTGTTATTGATAAAACCGATGGCGAAATCGCTAGGATAACTTCACTTCCATTTTAGAATAAAACCCCGCACTGTTGATTGCGGGGCTCTCATTTTGCCAATCTATCCACGTTCAGCGTCCATAATTCCCCATGAGCTCTCCCTGAGCCAAGATATGCCCCTGCATAGACCCTTCCACATCATCCTTCGTGGCACCAGAATCGAGGTTTAGTGACTTGTCTATGGCATACAACTTGAAGAAGTACCTGTGTGTGGTACCTTTGGGCGGGCAAGGTCCTCCATAACCCATTTTACGGAAACTATTCATCCCCTGCGTTCCCACATCAGCTGTTCCTTCACCTAACGATGTCAAATCAGGGGATAAATCATATAAAACCCAGTGCACAAAGGTACCCATTGGTGCATCTGGATCGTCGGCGATTAAAACCAGGCTCTGTGCATCCACAGGCACACCAGACCAGGACAATGGCGGTGATAGATTATCACCATCACAAGTGAATTTACGTGGAATATCCCCACCAGCGGAAAAGGCAGAGCTCGAAACCGAAAGGGACATTTGTTTCTCTCCTTCTGACCTGACACCAGAACTGGTTGGTTGGCATCCCGATCCGACCCAAAAAAGGATCATAGTTGTGAGAAGGAAATAGGCAAATTGTCTTCTCATATTTTTCAAACGATCAATGAACTGCTGTCTTCTTTAAATCACACACCAATCAGGATCGCACGTGCGGGAGCACCATCAGAATTAGCTATTTTTAATGGCAAGCAGTAAAGAGTATAACGTCCCTGAGAGACTTCGGAGAGATCTAATCCCTCCACAATGACAACGCCTGCTTCCAAAAGTTTTTCATGGGTTGGGCGACTTTTCTTAAAGGGGGCTATCGAGAGATAATCCATACCTACCAGTTTCACCCCCCGTCGCACTAGGTATTCAGCTCCATCCTCACTGAGGCCGACAAAATCCTCTTGAAAAGCACTCTGCTTAGTTGACCAATAATTTGAATTGCGGGTCCTGAACAGCACTCTCCTGGTGCGTGGTGGAATTTGTGCTTTTTCCAGCACCTCAGCCGTGATCACATCAACTTCCGGTAAATGGAGTACATAAGCGCGACCGGTAAGTAAACTCAAGTTCAATTGCTCTATTGTCACGCCTTCTTCAAGAAAGTGGAATGGAGCATCGACATGCGTTCCGGTATGAACCCCCATGTCCATCCGTGAGACATTAGCGTTCGATCCATCTTCAATTTTTTCCACCCGCCGTACATCAACACCCGGATCCCCGGGCCAGGTTGGTAAATCCGGCGAGATGGTCACACTGATATCGTAAGTGCGCATCGTTTTTCTCCAAAACTAGAAGAATCAGGTTTTTTGTTAAAAGTATATATTAGGGTAAGAGAAAACGCAACAAAATCGACATCTCACATTTTGCATTGCTAATTTTTACGAACTCGAACGTTTGATTATTGCAAATTACCACTTGACTTTCCCCTAGCTGGAGGTTGTATACTTCCTGATGAAGACCTTCAATTAACCATATCAGTTGTGGAGACATAGAGTGCTCAAGATCGGAGATTTTTCTAGAATCGGTCAAGTGTCGGTAAAGACGTTGCGATACTACGATGAAATCGGCTTGCTAAGGGCCTGCCAGACGGATACTTTTAGCGGATATCGATATTATACATTTGACCAATTACCCAGGCTAAACCGTATCTTAGCCCTCAAGGAATTGGGTCTTTCACTCAATCAGATCGACCAGCTGCTAAATGATGATTTATCTGCAGAGCAACTACGCGGAATGTTGCGTCTCAAGCAGGTCGAGATCCAGCAACGCATGGTCGATGAACAGGAGAAACTGGCACGCGTGGAAGCCCGATTGAAGATGATAGAACAGGAGGATAAAATGTCCGAATACGATGTCGTGATCAAGCAGGTGGAACCGCTGATGGTAGCCTCTGTTCGGGATGTAATTCCTAACTACCCCGAGCAGGGAGACCTGTGGCATGAGTTGGAATCATTCTTGAGCCGTCATAAGGTCACCCCAATCGGTCCATGCTTGCCCATATACTACACAGAAGCCCCGGATGTCGACACAGAAGTCTGCGAGCCGGTAAACGTGTCTTTCCCTGCGGATCCACGCATCAAACCGCATACGTTACCTGCTGTCGCCTCAATGGCCACTGTGATCCACAACGATCCCTTCCTTACAATCGGTGAGGCTTATGCAGCCATTCTAAAGTGGATTGATGCCAACGGCTACAAAATCACTGGACCTCCAAGAGAGGTCTACATGAAACCTGCTGAAGAGAGCAGCCAGACAGATCCTAACACTGTTACAGAGGTCCAATTCCCGGTTGAAAAGACCTAAATTTCAGCACCATTGGAAACAAAACTAGGCAGGATGGTCAGTTTACTCGTAATTTATTCGACTCTCCAAGCTGCGATGTCTTTTCCAGACACGTCGCACCCCCCCACATATTGAATTGATTTCTATTACACAGCGTTCGGACTGAAGCAATTGGCCAAATAATTAGTTTATTGTCAAGTGATTTATTGTTGCCTTTTGTAACGTCTGGTGATCGATCGACACTCCAAGACCAGGTTTCATGGGGATCGATATGGTACTATCGGAGTTGAGTTCAAAACGTTCTTGCGTAATATCTTCGGCATAATATCGATCAGTTGCAGAGATATCCCCCGGATAAGCAAAGCCAGGCAGGCTAGAAAGAGCGAGGTTGGCAGCTCGTCCAATTCCCGTCTCCAGCATACCGCCACACCACACTGGTATACCTTTTGTCTGACAAAGGTCATGAATGGCGATCGCCTGGCTGAGCCCACCCACCCTTCCCGACTTTATGTTGATCACCTGGCAGGCCTTCATATCAATAGCCTGGCAAACATGTCTCAGCGAAAGAATACTCTCATCCAGGCAAATCGGTGTAGCGAACTCGGCTTGAAGATGGCTATGGTCCCAAAGATCATCTTCTGCCAGGGGTTGTTCGATCATCAATAAGTTTAGATCATCTAAAGGCAGCAGCTTCCTTGCAGATTCAAGGGTATAAGCGGAATTGGCATCCACCTGTAATCGCAGATCAGGGAAGGCCTGTCTGACGGAACGAGCATCGGAAACATCTCGCCCCGGCTTGATTTTAATTTTAACCCGTCCATAACCTTGTGATTGGTAATCTTCCACCACGCGAACCAATGCATCAGGCGATTCTTGAATGCCCACCGAAACACCTACTTGCACCCGGTCGCCTCGACCCCCGATCATCTCCTGCAAACTTTGTCCTCGATTTTTTCCTTGTAAATCCCAAAAAACCATTTCAAGACCAGCTTTGGCCATTGGATGACCCCGCACATGTTCTATATAAGTTTGCACATCCTCTGGATTCTGGATGTCCTTATTCAATATCGCCGGGATAAGGAAATCTCGTAGGATAATCCAGGCGGTGCCTGTTGTCTCATAAGAATACCCAGGATCTCTGTCGGCGACACACTCACCATAACCCACCAGTCTATCTGCATGTGCTTCCAACAAAATGCTCTCCCGTACCTGGGCGCGGCCGAAAGAGGTTTCGAAAGGCGTTTGCAGCCTCATCTGCAAATGGTATAGATGGATCTTGGATACGATCATAGGATAGGTTTATAAAGTTGCTTCCCCATGAGTCATAACATAATAACTGCGCGGCTCTTTTCCTGGCATGTAGACGAAATCAGTAACCAGATAACCATCTTCAAACAATTTCTCAAAAACCATTCGACTGTGCATTCGCCATCCTCGAGCCAACTCGATATCGTTCCGCTTCAATTCCTGGAAATCCGCTGGAACCTCCACTAATAACAGTACGGGAACCTCCTCTCCACGCTCAAGCGCTTCAGGAAATTTAACCAACTCAGCAGGTGCAGGCCAGCCTTGTTTGTTAATCCGAGCCGGATTGATCACTTCAGCTCCTGCCGCCAGAAATTGTGACAAGTCCAGGCGCAGACGCGCATTTTTACTCAAGCGTCTATCTACCCGTTGCGTGTTTACCCACCAATCTACTTCAAAACGGTCTGATGGCAATCCTATATTTAATTCATCTCGCATTTCCCCGTAAACCGCACGCAAATATCTGCTGCACACTGCTCCCAACCGGGCGACATTTAGATGTGCGTTGCGGCTCAATAGTGGATCATAAGTCCAGGTAATGCGATCAAGCCCTTGGTATC
>JBFFIU010000007.1:0-31306 GCA_041556275.1 Anaerolineales bacterium
ATCGATCTCGTTTACCATATTGCGCACGCGTCCAACGTTCTTTCGCAAGACACTGCAATTGAGCATGGTCACCATGCCATCTTTCCCGCGCGCTGGGACTTCTGTAACCGCATAACCTTCTTCACGAATTCTTTCAGCGATACGCGAGCCGCGGCGGGAACTGATGATGCGCATGTGGATATGCCCAATCGCTAGGCGTTCTTCGATGGTCATGCCAATCACGACGCCGGTTGCAAACCCAGCCGCGTAGCCAATGATGTTGAGCACGTTGGTCAGGTCTCTCAGGACAAAGGTGATGGCGATGACGAAAACCGCAGCCTGGAAGAATCCTAAAATCCAGGCGATCGGCTTACGGCCGCGCATCACGAACAATACGCGCAGCGTATCCAGGGTCATGTCGGTCACGCGCAGGGTGAATATCAGCCCAGCAGTCAGCAAGGCTTCAGGGGTGAGTATATATTCCATAAGTTTTTCAGTCGATAATTTCTTGTGGTATACGTTCGGATTCCAGAGCTTGGACGTAGAGCTGCTCTACGTATTCTTTCACCATGCGGCGCATGCTGAATTGCGGTGATAGGGTGCGAATAGACTCTTTCATCATTCCGATCCAGTCCCCGGGCAGCCCATCCGAAGACCGTGTTTTATAGTATAAAGGAATGATCTGGTTTTCCAGGATATCATAGAGATTCAGTGCATCGTCTTCATCCTGTTCATTAGGGTTATCATAATCTATGTCCAAACCGATAGCCCAACCATTTTTTCCGTTGTAGCCCTCTCTCCACCACCCATCGAGAACCGAAAGATTCAAGACGCCATTCATGGCAGCTTTCATCCCGGAGGTGCCGGAAGCCTCATGAGGCCTGCGAGGTGTATTCAACCAGACATCGACGCCCTGGATTAAGTATCGTGCCAGGTTCATATCGTAATCTTCGAGGAAAACCAATCTGCCGCCATTCTCCGCATTCTTCACCGTCCGGTAGACCTCTTGAATGAGCATTTTTCCTGGCTCATCCGCAGGGTGCGCTTTGCCGGCAAAAATTATTTGAACCGGCATGTTCGGACGATTGATGATATCAAGCAGCCTGGCAAGATCCCGTAGGATGAGATTAGCCCGTTTGTAGGTAGCAAATCGACGTGCGAAGCCGATCGTCAGGGTGTATGGATCGAGGAGGACACCAGAAGCGACGACCTGGACCGGGTGGATGCCGCTATTCAGCCATTGATCCCGCGCCTGCTCGCGCATATAGTGAACCAGTTTACGCTTCAGATGACGCCTGACAGTCCATAATTCAGCATCCGGTATGCTTTCTATGATCTCCCATACCTGATGTTCATCCAATGATTCCATCCAGTTATCCCCAAGATACTTGTCATAAAGGTTTTTTAATCGACGGGCCAACCATGTTCCCGTATGAACACCATTGGTGATATGCGTGATGGGGACATCATCAACAGGTATGTCTGGCCAGAGGTGATGCCACATTTCACGAGCAACCATCCCATGCAGCTCAGAAACGCCATTAACGTATTTCGCCATGTTTATGGCTAAGACAGGCATGCTGTATGTATTACCCCAAGGGTTCGGGTTGCGGCCCAGTTTGAGAAATTGTTCTCTTTCCAGGCCTAATTCTGGGATACGATTTGAAAAGTATTTTTCGATCAGCCATTCGGGGAACTCATCGTTTCCTGCCGGAACGGGGGTATGGGTGGTAAACACACTGGTGGCACAGATCTGTTCCTGTGCTTCTTCAAAAGAGTGCCCGGAGGCGATTATCTCCCTGGCGCGCTCGATGACCAGGAATGCAGAATGCCCCTCGTTGAGGTGCCAGACGCTGGGGTTGTAACCCAGCATGCGCAAGGCGCGCACGCCACCGATACCCAGGATGATTTCCTGGGAGATGCGGGAATCCAAGTCGCTGGTGTACAAGCGGGCGGTCAATTCACGGTCACTAACCGAGTTCCCATCTACATCGCTATCAAGCAGAAATAGCGGCACTCTACCGACATGGATCACCCACAAACGCGCTTTTACCTCGCGTCCTGGCAAGTTCACGGAGATGGTTAAAGGTTCTCCTTCAGCGGACAGAATCGGTAAAATGGGCAGATCAGAAAATTTTAGGCGGATGTAGTGGGCTTCCTGCCAACCATCCTCAGTGATGCGTTGAGAAAAATAGCCATGTGTGTATAAAAAACCAACCGCAATCAATGGGAGGCCTAAATCGCTGGCACCTTTCAGGTGATCCCCAGAAAGGATACCAAGACCTCCTGCGTAAATCGGCAGGGTCTCGTTCAAGCCAAACTCGGTTGAGAAGTATGCGATCGGGCGATGGTTGAATTCAGAGTGATGATCGGAACACCAGGTGTTCTCATTCTGCATGTATTTGTCAAAATCCCTGAATACCTGGTCGTAATATTCCAAATAGTACCGGTCCTGGATTACTGCATTGAGAGAAGATCGCTGAACTTCATCCAGGAAGCGGATCGGGTTGTGGTTTGATCGCTCCCATAAATCCCGGTCAATTTTGATGAACAAACGCTGCGCATCCGGATTCCATGTCCACCATAGGTTGTATGCCAGTTCTCCCAGGCGATTGATGCGACGGGGTAGGCGAAATTTCTTTGGAATTTCCGTAATATAACTTTCCATATAAACAGTTTCCTTTACTACAGGTCCCACCCATCAATCAGGAGCTTAAATGAACCTGCCTCCACCACAACATAGATAGATTTCTCCTGTGATTGCGACCTGAAATTCTTCAAATTAGCGGCGTTAATCTTACCACTTTTCAACAGAAAGCGAGGCTCATAAGATTGATAGTTGAATTCAATTTCTTGCCTTGCGCCATTCTCATGGGGCGTTTACAATCATTGAAACTTGGAAAGGATTAATCCAACTAGCTTGAGGTGCAGTTTGTCTCATTTATTAGGGAATTCCACTTTAGACTGTCATTCTGAACGAGCCCTTCGATGCTCTCAGGATAAACTTGGCGAGTGAAGAATCCCTATTGACTTGGGTGGCTATAGCTTTAGGGATACTACGTGCGAAGTTTATCCTTTGCGTAGCGAAGTGTTTCACTCCGCCTCAGTATGACATACTAAATGGGATGTGAAACTTGCTATTGGGTTAATTAATCTATTGATCTGTGAGCAATACCGTTCAATTGTTTGTAACCTGCATAATAGACACGCTTTACCCGCACACTGGTGAGTCGGTAGTGCGCGTGTTGAGGCGCGCGGGGGTTGATGTCCAGTTCCCAATGGGGCAAACTTGCTGCGGTCAGCCTGCATTTAATGCAGGTATGCGTCCACAAGCCCGTCAGATGGCTGAACATACGATCCGGGTTATGGAATCAGCGCCGGGTGATATCGTCATCCCTTCAGGCTCGTGTACTGGGATGATTCGTCATGGATATTTTGAGTTATTCGCGGGCGATACAGAGTGGTTAGAGAGAGCCAAATCCATTGCTGAACGCACATACGAATTTACCGAATATCTGGTGGATGTACTCGGGATCGACGATCTTGGCGCACGTCACCCTGTAGAGATCACATACCACCCTTCCTGCCATTTGTTACGCGATCTGGGTGTGGATCAACAGGCAAGACGATTGCTGGAGCGTGTGGAAGAGGCAAAAATCAACCCTCTCCCCAAGAGCGAAGAATGCTGTGGATTTGGGGGATTGTTTTCGATCGAACATCCAGAAATTTCTAAAGCCATGTTGGAAAGGAAGATCGATAATCTCCTGACTAGTGGGGCACAAGTTTTGGTGTCCTGCGATGCGGGATGTGTAGCACACATCAGCGGAGGACTGCATCGTAGAGGTTTACCTCAACGTGCGGTCCATATCGCTGACATATTGGATAGACAATAATCCTCCTGAGCTATGGTTGACGTATTTCATAAACACATCCAGGACTCCCTGGCGAATGAGAATCTGCAATCTGCACTAGATGCAAACGCTGAGAAGCGGATTAATGCCCGTCTGGGCGCGATACAATCCCTGCCTGAAGATTGGAATGTTATGCGGAAGCGTGCTCATGAAGTACGACTGCATACGATTAATAATCTAGATGTTTACCTGGAACAATTCATCAACCAGGTTGAAGAAAATGGTGTGATCGTTCACCATGCTGCGGATGCGTCTCAGGCTGTCCAAATCGTACTTGACCTGGCCAGGGAAAAGGATTGCAATCTTATTGCAAAGTCAAAAACGATGGTCAGCGAGGAGATCGGTCTTAACCACATCCTGGAAGAAAAAGGAATTGAAGCGGTAGAGACCGATCTTGGCGAATATATCATCCAATTAAGAGGGGAACCACCCGCACACATCATCACACCTGCCGTGCATTTGCGTAAAGAGGATTGCGCGGTCACGTTTCAAGAGAAATTGGGAATCCCTTACACAGAAGATATTGCGACGATGACCGCGGCTGCCCGGAATGAACTGCGGCAGACGTTCCTGAAGGCAGAAATCGGGTTATCCGGGGTTAATTTTGGGGTGGCAGAGACTGGCACCCTGTGCATTGTCACAAATGAAGGCAACGGTCGCATGGTGACGACTCTTCCCAAGGTTCACATTGCGCTGATGGGCATTGAACGCCTGGTACCAACGATGGAGGATCTGGGGCTCATGTTGGAGCTGTTACCGCGTTCTGCTACCGGACAGAAAATTACTGTTTATACGCAGCTGATGAACAAGCCCCGCCAACCTGGAGAGGTTGACGGCCCACATGAGCGGCATCTAATCCTGGTGGACAATGGCCGCTCAGCTATGCGCGAGTCTCCATTAGCAGAGGCCTTGCTATGCATTCGCTGTGGTGCCTGTTTGAACGCCTGTCCCGTTTTCGCTGAGATAGGCGGACATGCGTATGTAAACGATAATGGCAAAAGCAGCACCTACCCAGGTCCAATAGGATCGATTGTCTCTCCGGGATTATTTGGGCAATCTGAATTCGGGCAATTGGCGCGAGCATCCAGTTTGTGCGGCGCCTGCAAGGAAGCATGTCCGGTTGATATTGACCTGCCAAAGTTGCTGTTGCGCGTAAGAGCAGGTGGAATAAACATGATCCCAGAGGTCGCCAGTAAAAAAATCCCGGTTCAGGTCTACTGGGGTATGAGGTTCTACACCTGGATTGCCAAGGATCCCAGGCGATATAAGGCAGTTCAAAAAGTTGGTGGTTTTTTCAGCCGCATCATCGCTCTCCGATCTGGATGGTTGAAGCTGCCAGCCTTCACCGGTTGGGGATACAGCAAGGATTTACCGCGTCCCGCTCAAGAAACATTCCACGATATCTGGAAAGCAAGATTGGGTACACCCACCGCAATTGAACAAGCAAAATATGAGGGAGAGGGTAAACCTGCTGGATCAATTGAGGGAGAATCAATCCCACAGCCGGATCTGGATTCCTTGATTCAAAAATTCACCAAAGAGTTGGTCGCACTTGAAGGAACGTTTACAGCCTGCAGTGAGACTGATCTCCCACAGCTGGTGTACGAGGCTTTACAAAGCCAGGGAATCAATTCGTTACTGGCCTGGGATGATGATCAATTACCGGAAGGTCTAGCAGAATCTTTGCGGGTAAAAGGGGTTGATATCTCCCAAGAGCTAGATGCCGATGTGAAGGCTGGATTGAGTGGTGCCTCAGGTGGGATCGCGGCTTCGGGCACCCTGATCTTGCCCAGCGGACCCGGGAAACCGCAATTTGTCTCCTTACTTCCCGAAGTGCACTTCGTTATCCTCAGGGCGAGCGATATATATTCAGATTTGGCGCAGGTGATGAAAAATCGAGAGATACTGGACGCATCGGTAATCAGCCTGATCAGCGGTCCTTCACGGACTGCGGATATCGAGATGACTCTAACCATCGGCGTGCATGGACCAAGCCAGGTGAACGTGTTTTGCCTGGAGGGGAAATGATATCAGCAATGAAATTTATTCTAATAAACAAAAAGAAGTTGTCTTGATTCTGACCTTTGATCAGGAAGACTCACTCCCGGATAAATCTAACAGTCCCAATACTTTCTCGAGGATAAACTGAGCAACCTCATCTTTGGATAACAGGGGCAGTGCCTCTTCTCCCCCTCCAGCATCTAAGATCGTTACCCGGTTGGTTTCCACTGCAAACCCTGCATCAGGTGAGGATATATCGTTGGCGATGATGAGGTCTAATCCCTTTGCAGCGAGCTTGCTGCGCGCATTTTTAAGTAAATCTTGACTCTCGGCTGCAAACCCTACTGTAACCTGTGGATATCCATACGCTGATTTTAGTTCTGCGACTGCTTCAAGGATATCATGTGTGGGTTCAAGGGAGATTTGAGGCAAACCTTGATCCTTTTTGATCTTGTGTTCGGGAGGGGAAACTGGTCGGAAATCTGCTACTGCAGCTGCCATGATCAGAGCTGTGGAGTCAGGTAGCGCATCCAAAACAGCTGCTTTCATCTCCTTTGCGGTGACAACGTCAATGCGTTCCGCACCTGCAGGCGTGGACAGGTGGGTTGGTCCTGAGATCAAAAGCACTTCTGCGCCTTTATCCAGGGCAGCCTGGGCCAGGGCAAATCCCTGTTTACCAGTTGAACGATTCGTTATCCCGCGTACAGGATCAATCGGTTCATGCGTACCCCCAGCGGTTACGATGATCTTACAGCCTTTCAGCGGTCCGCCTCGGGATAAAGAATAGCGAATATGATCTAACAGCTCAGCTGGTTCAACCATTCTTCCAAGACCAGAAAGACCGGACGCAAGATGACCCTCTGCTGGTCCGATGATAATCGCCTCGCGTTGGCGGAGAAGATCCAAATTTGATTGAGTGCTGACATGGGTATACATCCCGCCGTCCATCGCTGGTGCGAGAATTAAAGGACCGCCTGCTGCCAAGGCGGTGACGGTTAACAGGTTATCCGCGATGCCGTGAGCCAGTTTAGCGATCGTATTAGCGGTTGCAGGAGCGATCACCAGCATGTCTGCTTTTCTGGCAAGTCCGATATGCAGTACATGTCCTTCCGAACCCCAGAGATCGGCATCTGTATAAGCAGTTCGACCGGTAACGGATTGGAAAGTAAGCGGGGAGACGAACTGCGTGCCTGACTGGGTCAGGATGACATCAACCAGCGCTCCGGCTTGAGCCAGCTTGGAAGCCAGATCAGCGGATTTATAAGCTGCGATCGAGCCGGTCACACCCAGCACGATCTGTTTGTCTTGAAAGAGTGAAATCATCTTACCCCGCAATTTGCCAAGGATTACTCCATCTTTGATCGCTTTTTTGGCCGGCAGAGCCTATTGCGACCGGGCGACAAATCGAAAATGGACCACAACCTCGTCCTCAGTGTTAAGGATACCACCAATACTGATTGGTCCGAAGCCGAAATCGCTCATCAATATCATGGTCGTCGCTTCGCCAGTAATGGTATCACCACTTCCATCCAAAGTTACATCGAATGTCACTGGTTTAGTGACATCCCGGATGGTCAAATCTCCGCTGACCTGAATTTCCAGCTGCTGACCCTCCTGGTAATCTTGGGGGACTCTCTCAACCTGGTTTGGAACGAAAGTGACAATTGGAAATCTGTTCGATTCAAGGAATCGCTCCCGAATAGCATTATCCCTTCTCGCACTGTCGGAAGTGAACTGGCTTATGTCTACTTCAACCGGTCCAATGGTGCTGTTTTGAGGATTGTCTCGATCAACCAATACTTCACCCGATACCTGATTTGTGATCCCTATGGCAATATTAAAGCGGTTATCCTGGTTAAGAAATACCTCCCCAACTTCGTAAGCAACCTCTGATTCTTCTGGGACAATAAGGAAGGTTTCCAATCCACTTTCGGATTCGGATACATCAGGGGTAGGTAGATCGTTTTGTGGGGGAGGAGATGTTGGACTCAGTGATTCATCTGTTTCTGGCAAAGTGGATGGTGGTTCAATCTGTGGTGTCGCTGATTGGCTTGTGCAGGATACCAAGAAAATTATTAAGCTTAATAATAAGAAAACGATACGAGACATATGGATTACCTCAAATTTAAGTATGATTTTTACGTTTTTATATCGAATTTCACCCCTAGGTGTTGAGACAAAGGTAAAAACCGAAAATTTTAGCGTATTTTTGGTTGAAAGTCTTTGGGAACCTGGGTAATGAGTAACCGATCATATCCGGCCAGATCACGTTGGACATCAACCTTTGCCATTGGAAATGATCTAAGAGCAAGATCAACGGCCTGTGATCCTTGAGAGGCTTCAATTTCAAGCAAGATCAGTCCTCCAGGTGCGATCAGATATGGAGCCTGGTAAAGCATCCTACCAATCAAATCAAGACCATCTTCTCCCCCATCCAGGGCTAACTGAGGTTCCTTGCCAAAAATTCCCAGTTTTTTAAGCTTATGGGTGGGGATATAAGGTAAATTTGCGCAGATCAAGTTTAAGGGTATTGTGATTTGAGGGATCAGATCGGCTTGCAGAAAATGAATGCGATCATCAACTTTGTGGTGTCGCGCGTTGGAAAGGGCCACATTTAACGCCGGGTAAGATACATCCGTTGCAATGACAGTTAGATTATTGGTATGTTTTGCCAATGCAACTGAGATACAGCCCGAACCTGTGCCTATGTCAGCAGCCCAGGTGCTGCCAGGAATAGAAGTTACCCATTGAATTGCCGTCTCGACCATCAATTCTGTTTCAGGGCGGGGGATCAAGGTATCCGGAGTGACGAGGAATTCCAACCCAAAAAATTCCCAACGTTCTAACAGGTACGGAAGAGGCACTCCTTCGGCAATGGCGGCAGTGTCCCTTTGGTAAAAATCTACCTCTTGAGACGAAAGATAGGCTTCCGGGTGAGCCAAGACCCATGAACGTGATTTCCCGATAATATTAGCCAGTAGATTTTGTGCATCGAGCAATGGGGTTTCGCTTATAGGAGTAAGGGTTCTGATGCTTTCCTGGAGAACTTGGGAAATTGTGGTCAAGCCTCGATACCCTCAGCTGCTAAGCGTTCAGCTTCATCACGAGTAGCCATCTCATCGATGAACATATCAATTTCTCCATTCATCACGGCTGGTAAATTGTATGATGAGAGATTAATTCGGTGATCGGTGACCCGTGATTGTGGATAATTGTATGTGCGGATTTTCTCTGAGCGTTCACCCGTACCTACTTGAGAACGCCGGTCTTGAGCGATCTCAGCTCTTCGTTTTTCCTCTTCTATCTCATAAAGACGCGCCCGCAATATACTCATTGCCCTGGTTTTGTTTTGGAGCTGAGATCGTTCGTCCTGGCATTGTACGACTATCCCTGTAGGTTGGTGAGTGATTCGGACCGCGGTAGCGTTCTTCTGAACACTTTGACCACCAGCCCCGGCGGACTTATAGACATCGATGCGCAGATCGCTCTCGGGTATTTTAATATCAACTTCATCGACTTCTGCCAGTACAGCAACCGTGGAAGCAGAGGTATGTATACGTCCCTGGGACTCGGTGATCGGGATCCGCTGCACACGATGAACCCCAGATTCGTATTTGAGGCGGGAATATGCACCGCGACCTTTGACAAGGAAGCTGATCTCCTTAAAGCCACCGATACCAATTTCGTTGGCGGAAAGAACTTCGATCTCCCATCCGTGTAGTTCAGCATACCTGTTGTACATTCTAAAGAGATCTGCGGCGAACAGCGCAGCTTCGTCTCCCCCAGTCCCGGCGCGAATTTCCATGATCACATTCCGCTTATCCCGAGCATCTTGCGGCAGAAGCATACTTTTCAACTCGATTTCAAGTTGTTCAACCAGAGGTTCAAGTTCTTCAATCTCGGCAACTGCAAGCTGGCGCAATTCATCATCATCACCTGAATCCAGGGTGCGTGCCTCTTCAATTTGACTGAGCGCCTGGCGGTACTGACGGGCTTTCATCACAAGCGATTCGAGTTCAGCGCGCTCGATACTGAGTTCAGTTGCACGCTGATAATCATCTCCGACTTCCATCAGGAGAGCGTTCAATTCTTCGTATCGTCCTTCTATACCAGCAATTTTATCTAACATTATTTTTCGAGTTCAATTTGTTGATGGAGAGTATTTTCGTCTAATTTCTCGCCGGAATTATACCATTGGAACTTTTCAATCCTGGTTAGCGTCTTTCTATCAAGTTAAATATCTCATTAGTAAATAATATGAGTTGAAAGGCTGGTTTGATGAAGATGAGATTTGTAATTGCGATATTTATCATCACGTGCGCTTCAGTACTGATATTTACACCCACCAGTGCGGACGGGATCATAATCCCTGATCCTCCAATTTGCGATCCATGTCCAATTCGATCGCCTATGTCGCAGTTGGTTATCCGTTACCACCATGTGACCGTAACCATAGAAGACCAGATCGCTACTACCCATGTCGACCAGGTTTTCTATAATCCCAATGATTGGGCGGTTGAAGGAGAATATGTGTTCCCGATCCCAATCGATGCAGATGTGGGCGATTTCGTACTTTGGATAGATGGGGAACCTGTGCAGGGTGAGGTTCTCGATGCTGAACAGGCTCGCAGAGTGTATGAAGAAATCGTCGCAAAATTGCGGGATCCAGCCCTCTTAGAGTACGCCGACCGTGGCGCTTTAAGAGCGAAAGTGTTCCCAATCCCGCCTATGGCTGAACGCCGAATCGAGCTCGAATATACTCAGGCACTGACAGCAGAAAATGATCTGGTTCGCTATATATATCCATTAAACACGGAGAAATTCTCAGCAGAACCTCTGGAAGATGTCAGTATCACTGTTCAGCTGATCGAAAGCCAGCCAATACGTGCTGTTTATTCCCCAACTCACTCTGTCTCAATTCACAGAGAAAACAACCATGATGTTTTAATTGGATATGAAGATCAGGATGTGCTACCGGAAAAAGATTTCTCCTTGTATTATTCGCTTGGTGAATCAGAGGCTTTACACTTATTAACATTTCGTGATCCAGCTGAAATTGACGATCCCGATGGATTTTTCTTAATGTTACTCGCACCTGGTATCAGGGATTCTGTACGCACTGTTCCTAAAGATATATTGCTGGTTTTGGATCGATCAGGAAGCATGGATGGGGAGAAATTCAGGCAGTCACAGGAAGCGATCAGGTACATATTGAATAACTTAAATCCAGAAGATCGGTTTAATTTGATCACCTTCAGCACAGGAGTAGATGTATTCAGTCAAGATTTACTTCCCGCTTCCAAGGGAGGAGAAGCTATTCGATGGTTAAATCGATTGCATGCAGAAGGCAGCACGGACATTAACCGGGCACTCTTGGAGGCAGTATCTCTGGCTGAGAAAGACAGACCGACATATCTAATATTTCTCACCGATGGTTTACCAACCGTCGGGATCGTGGATAGCCAGCAGATCATTGAGAATATCGCTGATGCAGCACCAAAGAATTTAAGCATATTCGCCTTCGGGGTCGGGTATGACGTCGATACGTTTTTATTGGATACTCTCGTCAAAAATCATCATGGTAGCACTACTTATGTGGTTCCAGGTGAGCAACTCGATGAAATTCTTTCTGGTTTCTACAAAAAGATTCGCGCGCCGGTTCTAACGGACTTGAATCTGGATTTCGGAGAGGCGTTTACATATGATATCTTTCCGGATCCATTGCCAGATTTGTTTGTCGGCACCCAAGTTGTAATCGTTGGACGCTACCGTGATGGAGTGACCACAGATATCCTTTTGAGTGGTGTTGTTGACGGAAAAAAAGAGACTTTTGAGTACAAAGATCAGGTATTTAGAGAAGAAAGTTTTGATCTTTCAGGCTCGATCACAGCCTTACCTCGATTGTGGGCGACGCGAAAGATCGGTTATTTACTCAATCAAGTTCGATTGAACGGTCCTGACCAAGAGACAATTGACCAGATCGTCCGCTTGAGCATTCGCTATGGGATTATTACGCCATATACCTCATACCTCGTTACGGAGCCTTTACCTTTAGGTCCGGCTGAACGAGAACGGATCATAACTGAAGAGTTTAGTGAATTCAAAGCACAAGCGATTTTGCCGTCTTTTGGCAAGGAAGCTGTTGAGAGGGCAGAAGGGCAGTCCTCATTAGAGAGTGCTGATTCTGTCGTCTCTGAACCCGAAGAAGCGATTGGTAAAGTTCGCGTAATTGGTTCGCATACCTTCGTGCATCATGATGGTGTTTGGGTAGATACATTATTCGAGCCAGAACATATGAGCACTGAGAAAATTGAATTCTTATCGGATGATTATTTCAGGTTGACGAGAAATGTGCCTGAGCTTGCGCAAGCATTCGCCCTGGGAGAAAGAGTTATTGCTGTATCTGGGGGAATATTTTATGAAGTAACGGTTGGGGACCGTTCTGAGCCTGGTAATGTCACTCTGATCCCAAAAGATGAACAAAATGAGGAAAGCACACCAGTTGTGTCCGAACTCAAAATTACAAAGTCGATACCGGATGCGCCTGAAACAGCTGATGGTACACCTATAGTGTGTTCGAGTGGATTGGTGATCACCTTTCTTCCCATTGCATTTTTAGGAATTCAAATCTATAAGAAGAAGAACTCGTAGCCAGCTATCAAATTTAAATAATGAAAAACCGCCCAATTAAAGTTTTATATGGGCGGTTTTGGTGATGGTTTATCGAATTGATGACATTAATCTTCTTCGAAATTAAAGCGATTTCCCACTCCGTAAGGAGCGTCATCAATATGTACTTTTTCCAGGCCGCGTTCTCCCTTGTTGGGTGCCTCGCCTGCACACTTTGTGAAAGTCAGATGCATGAAGGTTTTTATATCGATCGTTCCAGAAGCTGATTTATCACAAGACCATGTGGTTTGATCGTAGATTAATCGCTCTACTGTGAAAACCTTCGTTTCACCAGCTGGAACAGTCAGGTAGTAGAATGTATTTCCATTGATGAGGCTTATTGAGGCAGGCTTATCACTCTTGTTTTTTATCTCAAATCGGGCCAAATCAGTCTTCGCGAATGCAATCACCGTCGCAACTGAAAAGACGATCAGTAGTACAAATAAAGTTAGCGCGATTAATTTCTTGTTCACTTGGTATCCTCCTTGCAACTACAATTGTCAGTATTTGGTTCATCATACAAAATAGGGAAAACTACAGACTTATTTTTATCACCTCCCGCAAATATGAACTGATTCTTCTTTGGCAAACGGTGGGTCTGATTTGTAAATTGATTTCAGCCCCCGGGTTATTGTGATTATAGCCCAGGAAAAATCGACTGTCAATCAGACTTAAGTAACCATCAGGGAGCATGGTCAAAACCTGGTCAAAATCTATAAAAATTCACCATAACGATGATTGAATTAGGCTTGCAGTCTAATAATTTGCATGCTATAATCACTTAGCACCTTCCCCAAATCGTGAGTGAATTTATCAGGTTGTCTTTCTTTGCCCCCCACCGCGTTTATCGATTGATTTGATCCCGGAATAATTAACTTTGTGATACTGATGGCGATCGCTGAACTTTGTTCAATGGTGGCGCATTATCCTCAACCAAAATCAAGATCTATTATCATCAAGGTAGACAGAATATGAAAGTTATAGAATTAGAACAAACACCCCTGAACTCGTTACGTCAGATGGCGAAAGAACTAAAAGTTAAGAACTTCAATCGCTTGAAAAGAGAGGATCTGATTTTAAAGATCCAGCAGGCTGAAGCTGAGCGAGAAGGGTTAGAACTGCGAGGCGGTATCCTCGAGATCATGAGTGAAGGGATTGGATTCTTGCGATCCGGGCTTTACCAACCGGGACCCTATGATATCTACGTTTCCCAATCTCAAATTCGACGCTATGGATTAAGAAATGGTGACCTGGTCATTGGTCACGTTCGCCCACCACGCGAATCTGAAAGGCATTATGGATTACTGAAAGTTGAATCTGTCAATGGTATTGATCCGGATGAGGCAAAGCGGAGACCAGTATTTGAGAGCCTCATACCCATATTTCCGGATGTGAGATTCGATCTCGAAACTGACCGGATGACAATTGCGTGTAGGTTGATCAACCTGGTAACACCTGTTGGTCGCGGCCAGAGAGGATTGATCGTATCCCCGCCAAAAGCAGGCAAGACCACGATCCTGAAGCAGATCGCGAACGCGATATCGACGAAGAATCCAGAAGTGACCCTAATGGTGGCTTTGATCGGTGAGCGTCCAGAAGAAGTCACGGATATGGATCGCTCTGTGGATGCTGAAGTAATCTCGTCAACTTTTGATGAACCTGTCACATCCCATGTTCGGGTTGCAGAAATGGTTCTTGAACGTGCAAAGCGCCTGGTTGAGGTAGGTCGGGACGTCGTGATTTTGATGGATTCAATTACTCGTCTGGCTCGAGCATACAATCTTGTCGTTACTCCTTCTGGACGCACATTATCTGGTGGTATCGATCCATCAGCCTTATATCCACCTAAACGCTTTTTTGGTGCAGCCAGAAATATTGAAGACGGCGGCTCTCTTACAATATTAGCTACCTGTCTAATCGATACTGGTTCCCGGATGGATGATGTAGTTTACGAAGAATTTAAAGGGACTGGTAACATGGAATTGCACCTCTCGCGTAAGCTTCAGGAACGCAGAGTATTCCCAGCGATTGATATTGAAAGATCATCCACCCGGCGAGAAGAATTGTTACTCGGTCCAGATATTACGCCCCGAGTGTGGTTAATGCGTCGCATGTTTGATCAGATGATCACCTCCCCACCACATGGAGCTGGCTTAGATTCAAACTCGGCAACTGAGGCGATCATACGGCGATTGTCAAAAACTGCCAATAATTTAGAGTTCTTGGAGACGCTGACCGAGGGGGACATGTGAGTGAATCAGAAGACACTTCCCAGAAGACGATAAGCCGATGGGTATATTGGGGGGCTTGGGTAATTGCTATTGCTTTGGTTGTTGTAGCTGCCTATTTGGGATGGCAGGTGGGTTCAGTCAAGGCAGGCAACTCGGAGCAAGTTATTTCACCAATTGTTTCGGAGCCTATAAGTGATCAACAGACTCAAGTAGACCTGCCAGAACTTTCCCAGCTCTCAGAACAGCCAGCTATTTACAGGCAAACCAATCTTCATACGATAATTCCCACCAGACCCCGCCAAGATCCACGGGATTATACAGTTGAGACAGGGGATTCGGTATTTGCTATCGCCAAGGGTTTCGGATTAACACCGGAATCAGTTCTTTGGGCAAACTATGATCTACTGAATGACAACCCTGACCAATTGTCCCCAGGAATGAGTTTGAACATTCCTCCGGTGGATGGCGTATTATACGAATGGCAGGAGGGAGATACATTGCAAGGTGTTGCAGATCGATTTGATGCAAAGGTCGAAGATATTATGGGATGGTCAGGTAATCGATTCGATCTGACAAACCCAAATGTCGAGCCAGGATCATTGGTGATGATCCCTGACGGTCATAGGGAATTCAAGCAGTGGCTTGTGCCAACTATCCCGCGTGGACGAGCGGGAGTTTCGAGTGATTTATACGGTGCTGGCACCTGTCCTGGAGGTTATGAAGGTGCGTATGGTTCCGGTGGTTTTATCTGGCCTGCCGATAACCATACTTTATCTGGTAATGATTATTGGTCAGGGCATCTGGCTATTGACATAGCAGCTGGTACCGGAGCCCGAATTTACGCCGCCGATAGTGGCGTAGTTGTATTCTCCGGAACTGCGTTTGGCGGTTATGGGAATATGGTAATGGTTGACCACGGCAATGGGTACCAGACGTTATATGCGCACCTCAGCTCCGTGGGCGTGAGATGTGGTCAGAGTGTCCTCCAGGGACAATACATTGCGAGTGCTGGAAATACCGGCAGATCTACCGGTCCGCACCTTCATTTTGAGGTTCGCTATCTGGGTGGTTTTGTTAATCCCTGGTTTGTTTTGCCGGCACCATGATTATTAAGGCCTAATAAAGATGAATGAAAAACCTGAACTAATGGTTGAGACGATCGTCGAAACAGATAACTACACTATCTGGCGAGCTGACGAACCAGATGGAGAATCAACATATCACCTGGAACTCAACAATGTAACGATTCATTTCTTCAAAGAAGAATGGGAAGAGTTTATTGAACTGGTTGATTTATTGAAAAGGTGAATTTATTGGGTAATTAAATCAACATACCCAATTACCCCCTGACAAGGTTGGGTTAAATGGGGGGAAACATGTTCCCAATCCAGCGGTTCTCTTAACGACCATGCCCTGAATATTGCGAAAGCCAAACAACCGGAACCCCCATTGTAATTTGCTAGTGTAAATTGCCACAAATCCTCATAGCTACTTACAGAACCGGGGGATTGTTCCGTGGCGTTGTATATCGTTTGACCAACCTGATCACAATTGGCTAATATTCCTTGAGCGAACAACATCACTGTTTGATCGGTGTGAACTAGATCGACTCCGGAGGGGCAATCTGGGCAATCTGCGTTCGCTTCACTGGCTAATGCGCCTCTTAACAGCGCTTGCTCTTCCTCATCGAGCTTTAAATAACCTTTGGAACAGGATTCATCGGACAAGATGAGAGAACAAAAATTTTCATAAAAGGGTCTATTCCAGAGCAGAATCGTATCGGCGCCCAGGTCGGTGATCTGACCTAAACCGTATTCTTGAGGTACTCTGAATACTCCTGGCCAAAATTGGCTTTCCTGAGCGAAAATGTTCTTTATCAGTTGCGCTGGAAGGCGAGTTTCTTGGGCTACATCCAGGATTCTGGCATCGAATTGGTTCTGCCAAAGATCGACTAAAGGTCGCGCCTTACTCAAGCCACAAGCGTCTGCGTATCCATTTACCAGCAGACCATTATTGTCACACTCTGATGCATCAACTAATCCTTGGAAGATTAACCTCCCGGCCAGATATTGGAATGGTTCGACGGATGCAAGCAATACTCTTTGAGAAGGAGTAGAAAGCCAGGAAGGCGAGGGTCCCGGGGGAGGAAATGCCCCCCAAATTAAAGCACAGCTATCAACAGGTTCACCGAGCCATTGAGTGCTTAACACATCGACGTACCATCCGCTCGAGGTTGGAACGCTTGGCACTCCGGTTTCAACCACTCGCACTAGCGCAGTGAAATGCTCACTCGAATCGCCGAAGCTCGAATCTGCCCAGAATTCGATTTCGGTACCGGATAACGGAGTCGCTCTCAATGGAATCTCACAACTGTCTCTTTTACAACTTACCTTCACCCCTTCAACAACCGCATGTATAGCAATTATCTCCTGGTCTGGGAGTGGTTCTTCGCCTTCTAAGACCAGGATTGGTTGTTGGGTGCAAAAGTTTTCGGGAGGGATGGGTGTACATCCAGAGAGGGTGAGCCATACAGATGGAGGTGGCAGGTCAATGATAGTCGTGCTTGTACCGCTTTCATAACCTGCAAAATAAGCATATAAACCCGGACAAAAAGTTGTCGGTTCACCTTTTGCTGCTTCTTCGCATGGAGGAGTCTTCAGCCATTGTTCATAGACATCTGCTCCACAATCCTTTACCACCTCATCCGCAGTTGGGGGACCTTCATGATCAACAATGATCTGACAGACCAATATGTTATCCGTCCAGCGACTGAGCCACCACTCATAGTGGGTAGTTTCGATGACAATAGTCGATTGACGTACAGGGTCCTCAATTTCTTGCGCGCTTACAGATCTGCCCCCGAGAGCGGTCAGGCTGAGCAGGATGATCAGAATATGAAGAACAATGGTTACTCGCTTGGCCTGGACCATCTTATACCAAAAATATCATGTTCAACGGTGATTGTCAACAGACTTGCAACACTATCTGGCCCATGATACACTACTGATCAATTTTTAGTGAGCAAAGATTATTAAAGCACAGTATTGGTGCGATAGCAATATAATTTTATAAATTATTATCACAGGGTAAGATTTATTGATGAGGGAGAATTCTAATCCCTGTGTGAATAATTCTTAGGATTTCCATTAATGCCTCCTACAATTTTCCTGCTAGATGGTCATGCCCTGGCTTACAGGACATATTTCGCTTTGACCCGGGGTGGCAGTGGGGGACAGCATTGGATTACTCGTCAGGGTGAGCCGACAGCTGGTGTTTATGGATTTGCCAGCGTTCTATTACGCATCCTTGAACAAGAACAGCCAGATTATTTGATGGTTGCTTTTGATACCGGGAAGACATTTCGCGATGAGATGTTCAGTGATTACAAGGGGACCCGGGAAAAGATGCCAGAAGACCTGGTAACCCAAATGAGGCGGGTCAAGCAATTGGTGGACGCTTTCAATATACCCAGGCTGGAAGTTGAGGGCTATGAAGCTGATGATGTCTTGGGCAGTGTAGCTGAAATCGCAGTCGATGCGGGTCTGGGGGTAAAAATCATCACCGGGGATAAAGATTTATTACAGCTGGTTGATGATCGGGTGATAGTAAGTCTTCCCGGAAGATCACTTTCTGATGCCAAGGATTATATGGCGAAGGATGTCCTTGAAACGATCGGCGTGCGACCTGACCAGGTAGTTGATTACAAAGCTATGGTAGGTGATAAATCAGACAATATCCCAGGGATAAGAGGTGTCGGGGAGAAAACTGCTTCGAAGTTATTATCTGAGTATGGATCGCTCGAAAAGGTTTATGCTCACCTGGATGATATTCCCACATCAATTCGCAAAAAGCTGGAAAAGGGACGAGAAGATGCATTTCTGAGTCAACAGCTTGCCAGAATTGTCACAGATTTAGATATTCCATTTGACCTTGAACAAGCACGCGCTGAGCGTTTCAATCCCAAGGAGGTAGAAGACCTTTTCAGAGAGCTTGAATTTAGATCATTGTTCAACCGCCTTGAGAAATTGACAGCTTCCTATCAATCCGGAACTCTGGCTGCCGGAGGCCAACTGACTTTCTTGGCAGAACCTGCTGAGGTAAAAGAGCATAAAACTGGATCAGAACATATAAATGTTACCGTGATCGACTCAGTTGAGTCATTAAATGATCTAGTATCCAGGCTTAATGATGCAGAGCGAATATCGTTTGATACGGAAACCACCTCCACAGATCAAATGCAAGCAGATTTGGTCGGTATTTCGTTAGCAATAGAACAAGATCGCGGGTATTACATCCCAATTGGACATCAGGCAGATGGGAATAACCAACTACCGAAGGAGGTTTCATTAGAGGCATTACGCCAACCACTCGAAGATCCAGCAATACCCAAAATTGGTCATAACATTAAATATGATTATGTTGTTATGGCACGCAATGGTGTGAGAGTGCAGCCATTGACTTTCGATACCATGATTGCTGAGTGGTTGATCAACCCAATATCACGCAATCTGGGTTTGAAGAATCTGGCCTGGGTGCGCCTGGACATAAAAATGACGGAAATCGAGGAGCTGATTGGTAAAGGCAAAAGTCAAAGGAGTATGGCAGAAGTACCTATTAGAGAAGCAGCGGATTACGCAGGCGATGATGCCGTGGTGCCCTTGCTGCTGGCACCCCAGCTTCAGGAGGAAATGGATGCGCGTCAGGCTACCAGTTTATTCCAAGAGATAGAAATGCCTCTTGTTTCTGTTCTGGCTGAGATGGAGATGGCTGGGATTTCGTTAGATCTGGATTACTTAAAAGAGATGTCTGCGGAATTGAGGTTGAGCCTGGGAACAATTGAATCAAAGATCTTTGAGGCTGTGGGTGTCGAGTTTAACCTGAACTCTCCCCAACAATTATCGGAGGCACTATTTGATCGGTTAAGCCTTGTTCCACCAGATCGCACTCAACGCACTTCAAGCGGATTTTATTCCACCGCGGCAGGGACTCTGGAAGCCATGAGAGGTGACCATCCGGTTGTGGATATGGTGCTGGAGTATCGAGAGCTTTCTAAATTAAAGAACACTTATGTTGATGCGCTGCCTCTTCAGGTGAACCCGATTACTGGACGTGTCCATACCTCTTATAATCAAGCCGGATCAGTGACAGGGAGAATTGCATCCTCCGATCCTAATTTACAAAACATTCCAATTCGTACAGAGCTTGGCAGAAGGGTCCGACAAGCATTTGTTACCGAACCAGGAAATGTACTGCTTTCGGTGGACTACTCGCAAGTTGAGCTTCGAGTAGTTGCCCATATGTCAGGTGATGAAACAATGTTATCTGCATTTCGGGCAGGGCAAGATATCCATGAGGCGACAGCAGCCGCGATCTATAATTTGCCAATTGAGGAAGTTTCCAAAGAGCAACGTAACCGGGCGAAGGGGGTGAATTTTGGATTGATCTACGGCATGAGCGCATTTGGTTTATCGCGATATACGGATATGACTCTGGCAGAAGCAGAAGATTTTGTAAGTGCTTATTTTGACCAATTTCCAGGCGTTAAGAAATATTTAGATGGGATGAAGACCCGAGCTGCAGATCAAGGGTATGTCGAGACATTATTAGGACGCCGTCGGTACTTCCCTGGTTTGAAAACTCAATCTAACTATAATATCCGCAGTCGGGAGGAGCGAGAGGCGATCAATGCTCCTGTACAAGGTACCGCTGCGGATATTATGAAAATAGCAATGCTTAAAGTCTCGAGTGCTTTAAGGGAAAAGGAATTGAGATCCAGGATTTTATTACAGGTACATGATGAACTGGTTCTGGAATGTCCCCTTGAAGAGCTAAATCAAACTGCTTCTTTAGTAAGCCAAATTATGCAAAATGCCTTTCCACTAGAAGTTCCATTACAAACCGATGCCCGTAGTGGTCCTAACTGGAATGATATGTCCTCTTTATGATTCGGGATTTATAATTAGATGGAGTTGTCATGACTGGGAATGAAGATCGGTTTCAACAAAAAATGAACGCAGGCCATACTGCCGCCTGGGATCAGGATTGGCAGAAGGCTGCTGGTTTCTATCACGAGGCCTATGAAATCGCGCCAGATGAGCCAAGTACCCTGCTTAATCTTGGTTTAGCATACTTTGAACTAGGAGATTACGATCGATCGTTGCTTTATTATTCTAAGGCATCCAATATTTCCCCGAAAGATCCGCTATCCTATGAGAAAATGGCTCAGTTATATGAGCTGCTTGGGCAGAATCAAAAAGTAATCCAACCATCCTTGAGGGCAAGTGAGCTGTATCTGGGTGAGGGGAACATCGCGAAGTCTGTGGAATGTTTAGCCAGAGTGACGAGGGTTGATCCTGAGAATTTGCCTGCCCATTCGAGGTTGGCACTTATCTATGAACGCTCAGGTCGCAAACAGCAATCAGCAACTGAATATTTAATCGTGGCCAGTTTGTTTCAGCACAATATGGATGATGAGAATGCTAAAAAGGCAGCTGCACATGCGCTCACAATTTTGCCAAATAGCCCAGAGGCAGCGCAGGCAATATCATTCATTGAGGATGGACAGCCTCTCCCCAAACCTGTAACACCAAGAATAGATCAAGCTCAAATAGAAAAAACCTCTGCGCCTCTTCTGAAACCACTTAAGGATTTAGATGATGATGAGCCATCCGAGCTGGATCCGGTTGAAAAGGCCCATCAAAATGCTCGATCTGCACTGGCGAATTTAGTATTCGAACAAGATGAATCTGATCTAAACTCAGGAGTCAGTCCATCTCAATTTAGTGAAGACATCCTCCGGCAGAGTTATGGTCGGGAAGTGTTTTCTCATCTCAAACAATCCCTTTCCTATTTTGGACAAGGATCAGAACAAGCTGCGGCGGATGAGTTAGAGCGAGCAGTTGAGGCAGGATTGTTACATCCCGCTGCATATTTTGAAATTGGTGCGATCCGCTCAAAAGCCGATCAATTGGAAAGTGCTGTTAATAATCTGAATAGGGCTGCCGATGATATTGAATATGGACTGGCAGCGCGGTTACTTTTAGGCAGAAACTTGCGCTTCATGGGTCGATTGAATGACGCTGCCACGAGTTATCTTGAAGCCCTGCGCATAGCCGACTCACAGGTGGTGCCTCAAGAACAGGCAGACGATTTATTTAATATGTACACGCCTATCATTGAAGCGGCAGAGAAACATTCTGATCCTGATGCTAAAAACAACCTGATTGACTCGATCGAAGACTTACTCTCCAGACCAGACTGGAAACAGAATCTGGCTCAGATGAGATTGGATTACCAGATTGATATAGAAGGCGCTCCAGCGATGCCAATGGGTGAAATTTTGAGCAATACACAGGGCAATCTTATTGTTGAATCGGTAATGACTATCAATGATTATGCCCGCTCTGGGTATATGCGGTCGGCAATGGAAGAGGCTTTTTATGCACTGCAATATGCGCCTTCCTATTTACCCCTGCACACATATATGGGTGAATTGTTACTGAAGCAAGATCATTTACCAGAAGCGATGGCGAAGTTTGGAACAATTGCCCAGACTTACCGGGCAAGGGGGGAATCACTGCACGCGATAAGAATTTTAGAACGCATTATCAAAGCCGCTCCTATGGATTTGAAAGCCAGAAAACAATTGATTGAGTTATTGTTGGAAAGGGGCCAGTTGAATGAAGCCATCCAGGAAAATATCAAATTAGCAAACGTTTACTATAACCTAGCTGATCTTGGCAAAGCACGAGAGGTTTATGACGATGCGTTTAAATTGGCACAGAGTTCAGTGATGAATCACGGTCTAAGCGTAGAAATCCTAAACTATATCGCCGATATTGAATTGCAAAGTTTGGATTGGAAGCAGGCGACTCAAATTTACAAACAAATCCGGTCCATCAATCCTGATGATTCGCAGACAACTGAGAAATTGATCGAATTATATTTGCGCTTTGGACAGGAAGAAAAAGCTGTCAACGAGTTAGAGGATTATCTAACTTTTTTGGAGATCTCAGGTGCTAGAGAAGAAGCATTGGAGTATTTGGAAAAATTAATTAATGAGTACCCAGAGAGGATATACATAAGACGTAAAAAAGTTGATATGTATAAATCTCACGGGCGCGATCAGGATGCGATCAGAGAACTGGATGCAATTGGTGAGGTGTTATACAATGCCGGTGACCGTGAAGGAGCTGCGCATGTAATTGAAGAAGTCCTAACATTAGATCCCCCAAATAAAGATGAGTATCAGGATTTAATCAATCAATTGAAGGGAGAAGCGTAACCTATTTCTGAGCGAGAATTTTTTACCGGGGGATTGACTAGAATCATTTCAAATCACTAAAATCGAAGATGTGGGCTATGGGGCTTGAATCGCGGTCCAGATGGCTTGAGCTAGATCTTCATCGGGCGCCAGGATCCAGGTTGTGAATTGATCCTGCGTGTGAAGTTCAGTGTATCCATCTTCATGTGTCCAGGCGAGGTGATCTAAGCGAACGGTTGTGGGAGCGCCGAAACGGGCTGTGGAATGTCTTTGAAATGAGTTATAGAATTGTGTTGCTTCGCCTGCCGATTCCCACATTGTATGTACGACCAGGAGAATGCTCTTGTTGATCTCATTGTAATACACGATGTAAGCGTCTCCACCCCACCCATCACTGGCTGCCTGTGCCTCTAATTCACTCAAGCGAGCTTCCGGATTTAATCCATGCGCCAAAACGAGGTAGGTGTACCACTCGCCCAATATGCCCCGATCTACCTCTCGCCACTCATCACCCAGCATAGGACTCAGTTCAGGGAGATTGACGGGAATTGGTTTGTCATCAGGATAACGCTCGGGATGAATGATCTGTTCAGTTGAGACGGGTAAGTCTGAATAAGCTGAGTCAACCATCTCCCAGCCTCCCAGATCAAACAGGTGTTCAACGAAAAGTAGTCCATAGCTGTATGGGAAAATAAAGTCCTCTCTAAGAAAATCAGGGGCACTATCGAAAATTGGACTCTCATATTCACTGTAGAAGTCCTGGATATCTTGGACATCTTCCGGGGTTGCATAATTATAAAACCACTCTAGCTCCAACATTGATGCATCCCCTTCAAGCAACGCTTGTACTGCAGCGCAGCGTTCGGAATCCTCTTCACAAGCTTCATTTGTGTAATTTAATCCGTTCTCGATATCAAAATTCTGATCCTGTAAGGCATGGGCGTACTCGTGTGCATAGGTCCAGCGTTCTGGTCCCCCAAAATCCAAACCTTGAATCACATCCATCTCTTTCTTCTCGTGATCGTATTGACCAGCAATTTGTTCACTGAGAAGTGCCTGATAAAATGTGAACATATCGAATCCCGACTCCAACAATCCTAAAGATACCAGGGCAATAGAATCATCTTGAGCTTCCTCAGATGAGTAATCCTCGAAGAAATCGTTTTCGATATTTTGGCGCAACTGGCTCCGTGAAAGTAGTGATCGCGAAACAGAACCTGATGGTTGTAATTTACGTAGTTCGATCACCTCCTGCTCAATTTGATCCATTTGAAGAGCGATATCTGGTGGGATCTCTGGTTGAGTCGCCACCGGAGTGTTCTGGGGTAGTAATGTCGTTGTTGGCTGGGGGGTGGCATGAGGTGTAATCTCGTCTGTTTGTGTATCATTCGCTGATGTTGGTGTGATCTCAGGAACATTAATTATGGATTCATTCGTCGGCTCTATAATGACCGTTCTCTCGGTTGTCATCAGATATCCCAATGCACCTACACCGATTAAGCTGATCATGCCGACGAATAAACAGCCGATGAAGAAAATAACAGCAAAAATTATCAGGTTACGTTTGGAATTATCCATTTTTCAGCGAATAGCGAGCGTTAATACTGCAAGAATGAAAGTAGTTACACTGGCCAACCCAAAAAGATAAGTGATGCGTGCACCGTGATCGAATTTGGATTGTCTCTCTTTTAATTTTTCAGCAGCCTCATCACTATCTTTGGCTGCAGTTCCAATGGATTTCACCTTTGTTCCAACTTCGATAAAGATCGGGATGGCAGCGATTACTAATAGCACTAATGTGCTCCAAAAATAGAGGTTGGATATCTGCTGGATGTTGCCGAGCAATAATGCACCTAAGAAAACAATGATGGTGTCGACAGCCATAATGAAAAGATACTGCTGCCAAAAAGGTCGCCGCTTAGCTTCCTGAATTTCAGAATTTTGATTCATAAATTTCACCGGACGCATTGTAACTGGCTTTGTAGTTATGAGCAATAGTATCTTATCCATGTTTTGCTCTTGCCGCTTTTTAATCTTTAGGTTAGGATTTATCGCGATATGCCGATTCGATCCAACTCAGGATTATATCTCCTCATCGCAGGAGACATCATTGCCCTTGCATTTGTGACAATCGTTGGATTTGCCAGCCATGGTACGGCAGGAACAGCCGGTATCAGGATGTTAACCACATTTTTTCCATTATTAGTGGCCTGGTTTCTTATCGCCCCCCACTTAGGAGTTTACGATTTAGAGAAATTAATCGATGTACGCCAGCTATGGCGCCCGTTTTGGGCGATGGTACTTGCTGCTCCGATGGCTGGCTGGTTGCGAGGTTTATTACTTAATTCACCGATCTTACCGCTATTTGTGATTATATTAGGTGGAGTCGGTGCGTTGACTATATTGGCCTGGCGTGGATTATATTGGATCTGGTTGACCAGATCGAAACGTTCAGATGGATGAAGTTGAACTGATACAGGCGGCTCGCAAAGGTGATTTGAATGCATTCAATCGCCTTATTTTGGCTTATCAAGATATGGTTTACAGCCAGGCATACCGTGTTTTAGGCGATCCCCAGGCGGCAGATGATGCAGCCCAGGTAGCCTTCATATCAGCATATAAAAATCTGCGTAAATTTCGAGGCGGATCTTTTCGAGCCTGGTTATTGCGGATTGTAACCAATGCTTGTTATGATGAGCTTCGCCGTCAAAAGCGTCGACCGACGACTTCGCTCGAACCACTGGATGATTCTGGTGAGGAGATTGAGTCACCCCGATGGTTAGCAGATTCGAGCGAATTACCTGAAGATAGTATCCTGCGAACAGAATTGGGTCAGGCGATCCAGCGATGTTTGGAACGGTTGCCGCTTGATTTCCGAACTGTTGTGATCCTGGTCGATGTACAAGGCATGGATTATCTTGAGGCAGCGAGTGTAATCGAAAAGCCTCTTGGGACTGTGAAAAGCAGGTTAGCCCGAGCCCGCCAGCGCATGAGGTTATGTCTGCAAGAGTTTTGGGAACTTTTACCCACCTCAATGCGTCTGGAATCATAAAGAAGATGGTGTTAAAGATTTAATTAAACAATGAATCTATCTGATCGAGACTTGGAGACGTTATCCGCTTTTCTGGATGGAGAGATTTCCGGAAGAGATCAAGAACGTCTTGAAGCTCGTTTACAAAGCGATGAGGCTTTACGAAAATATCTTGAAGATTTGCGGCGAACACGGTTCGCGGTTCGCAGCTTGCCTGTGCTGCGCGCCCCGCGCAATTATTATCTCACTCCTGAGATGGTCGGGCAGAAAGGAACGACTCGCCGACTCTTCCCTGTTTTGAGCTTTGCTTCTGCATTGGCAACGATGTTGTTTGTGCTCCTGCTGGTGGGTGATTTTATAACGATAAACAACCCAGCATTTGCACCGCTTCGTGCACTAGAGGCGTCTGAACAGGTCGTTCAAGTTTTGGAGGCACCCCTTGCTGGAACCCTTCAATTTGAAAGTGAACTGCCAGAGGATCTGGCTGATGAACTTCTAGAACAAAGTCCTGCCGAAGAAAGGATGCCTTCGGCAGCAGAAGCACCTGAGGCAGAAGCGCCTCTGGCAGCAGCGCCTGAGGCACCAGCAGAAGACTTGGAGCAACTCCCAATCATTGGGGAAATATTAGCTACCGGTGAACCAGATTCTGTCGAGGAGCTTGAAGGTGTGGTCGAGAGTGCACCTGCTCCGATGGAGGAGCCAGGCATCCAAGCCCAGGGGAAGGTCTCTGTAACGCCACTGCCGGATGACCAACAAAGGGTGATCCCTTTGCGGGGGATACTGCGGGTCTTAGAAGTAATCATGATTATTGTGGCTATTTCCACTGGCATAGCAGCTTTTTTCCTTTATCGAAAGAAATAAGCTATTCCCCTTTAAATTTGATACGAACAACTTATCAATAAAATAGGATTACTTCGCTTGTTGTCTTGAAATCATCCTTCAGCGCGTCCTAATAAAATCGTTATTAATCCAATTTCATGCCTTTTGTTTGCTATACTGAACCGAGGTTGGGTGTTTGGTTGAATTGATGGATCTGGGGTGATTTATTCTTACCCATAGAAACCGTCATTATTCGGAAATTATTGAGGAGAATAACGTGAATGTAAAACCAATCAAGCTCATGGTATGGATGATCGCTTTTGTTTTTATTGTGGCAACAGCTTGCAGCTCTGGCGCGCCAGAATCCACAGATTCAGTTGTAGAAACTCAACCAGCTGAAGTGCAGGAGACCGAGGAGGTTGAATCCACTCCAGAGGTTGTTTCTCCTGAGGAATCTGACTCGAGTAATGTGACCAGCTTGGATGATGCGCGGAATGCAGTGATCCAAATTCAAGCTGAGGGAACATTTGTTAATCCAGATTTTTCGGTTTCTTATAATGAAGCTGGTTTCGGTTCAGGATTTATTATTGATCCATCTGGATTGGCTGTCACCAATAACCATGTTGTAACTGGGGCTGCGTTGCTAAAAGTGTGGATTGGGGGTGATACAGGCAAGGAATATAATGCCAGAGTTATTGGAGTTTCGGAATGCTCAGATCTGGCCTTGATTGACATTGAAGGGGATGATTTTCCGTACCTCGAGTGGTATGATGGGCCAATCGATGTTGGTTTGGAAGTGTATGCCGCTGGTTATCCACTCGGAGAACCGCAATTTACAATGACCAGGGGAATCGTCTCCAAGGAGCAAGCTGGTGGAGAAACTTATTGGGCATCGGTCGATGCGGTGATTGAGCACGATGCTACGATAAATCCTGGGAATTCGGGGGGACCCCTGCTGAACGAGAATGGTGAAGTAGTTGGAATTAATTATCGGGGAAGGGAAACTGATCAATATTTCGCCATTGGGCAAGATTTGGCCCAATCTGTCACAAAGAAACTTGAGGAAGGCAAAAATATTGAATCGCTTGGTATAAATGGAGAGGCATTTGTCGGGGATGGATTGTCAGGGATTTGGGTTTATTCTGTTGAATCGGGATCACCAGCAGACGACGCAGGTATTGAAGGTGGGGATATCCTCACGATGGTTGAAAATCTGATTCTGGCTTCGGATGGGACGATGGCAGATTATTGTGATGTCCTTCGCAGCCATAATATGGAAGATACTCTAGATATCGAAGTATTGCGCTATGCCACGCAAGAGGTCCTCACCGGACAAATTAATGGACGTGAACTTGAAACTTCAGTCAGTTTCTCGGAAACCATCGATGAGGAGTTCGATGAAGTTGTGGAAGACACAAGCGTCTATTCAGGTTATACATCAATAATGGATGATTACGGAGCGATACAGATGGATATCCCCGTTGAGTGGGCAGATATCTATGGGGGTTATTGGGAGGATGGTGATGAGACGATTGGATCGGCCATCTCCGCAGCTGCAAATTTGGATAATTACATTAATACCTGGACTGAATCCGGGGTGTTTTTTGGCGCTTCTGATGACTTGGCGGAGTTGGGTGGTTATGTGAACTTGCTTGATATTCGAAGAGAGGCATTCATCGAGGACTGCAAGCATGAAGGTCGTTATGATTATGAGGATGCGATTTATCGGGGAAAATATGACCTTTTTGAGAACTGTGGAGATTCTGGGAATGTTTTCATCGTACTGACCGCCGTGCCAAATGATAATTCTCAGGCTTTCCTGATTCTGGTGGAGATGCAGATCACCAAAGATGCTGATTTTGACGCACTAGACCAAATTTTAGCTACATTTGAGGTCGTGGGTTCGCTTCCATAAAATTATCCATAATTACGCTAAACCAGTAAGCTCATATAATCTCCCAGGGCTCTTCTGCTCTGGGAGATTATGCCAATCCAGGGATTTGTGATCAGGGTTCAATGGTGATCTGTACTTTGTCCTTATCCATATTTCCAGCCCGGTCATAGGCGCGAACTTCAATCACATGTTCACCGATCTTTGTTTCCCAAGGGACAACATAAGGGTGCGAGGTCAAAGTTACCAATAATTCTCCGTCAATAAAAAATTCTACCTGGGATAATTCCAGATCATCGCTTGCTTCAGCCTGGATAGTTAAATTCCTCGATTCAATAACACTAAAAATTTGGCCTTCAGCAGGATAGCGCAGCAGAACTTGAGGTGCCTGATTGTCAACGGTTAGCTGAATTGTCGTTGATTCAACCTGGTCGTTCTCGTAGGAAACAAGCAGCTGTAATACATATAAGCCGCTCAAGCCAGTGGTATCCCAAACTCCCAGTTGCCCGTTTTGGACTGGTTCTTGCTCATCATCTCCGATTTGCAGCCAGGTTGATGGGTTTAATCCTGAGCCTACCTGTAGACGATAGAAACGAAATCCATCCCCAGTTGCCCGACCCAAAATGGGAACATTTCCTCTTACACTATTGAACATTGATGGAGAACTGATGATGGCATTACTTGATCCGGATGGAGGCACGTCGAGCACATCATAAGTCTTTGGGGGTGCAGGTAAGCCAGAGTCGATAGCCCAGGATTCTGATTCGGGAGGTACAACCATAAAAACTTTTTCATCGATCAAACCAGGCGCGGTGAATATCGTTGCTAAGCGACCTGATTCCCTGTTGACTAAAAATTTCTGAAAAAGATTATCCTCATGGGTGGGTTCATTTCCACTCATGAAGACCTCGTCGACGAGGCGCGGACATTCTTCAGTTGGGAGTAATCCTGATGGATCGCAAACTTGTATCGTGGAAATGCCAGGGGGAACATTGAACTCTTCGATTGGTTTATCACGTGTAACATATTGGATGATCGCGTGCCACAATCCTGCCGACCAAATTGGGGAGATGTTAACTTCGTTTCGGGGATTTTCGGGACCTATCCATGTGCCGACAACCAGATCCGGTGTATACCCAATAGTCCAGGTATTACCACCTGAAATTGTTTGGCCGATTTTCGCAGCAGCTGGGCGACCTATCTCCAATGGATTGGGATGTCCAAGACTCTCCCAACGGGCGGTCTCGTCACTGAGGATATTTGTCATTAAATAAGCTAATTGCGGGGTGATCACTGGTCGTCTGATCCTGTGACAATCACTCACCATTTCAGTGCAATCCAGCAATATTTCACCTGAGTTTTCGATAACTTTTAAAATCACCTGCGGTTCGACCGGAGCGCTGCCATTTTCAGTTGCATCGGAATCTGGGGAGAAACCTGCCAGAATGCCTTCCGATGAAAAAACCCCGTATACCTGGCTTAACTCAAGCAGGGTGGCTTCACCATCTTCGATTGGCAAGCGGTATGCACCTTCGCCTGGGGGTATCTGCAAGTTGGTCAATCCGAGTTGTTGAGCGGTTCGCCAGACCTGATCTGGTCCTATTTGCGAAAGAATTTGGATCGTGGGAACGGCATAATCATTCACCAGAGCAGTTCGTAAACGGATTGGACCGTGGTATTTTCCATCCGGATTCTGGATATCGGTCAATCCTTCCACCAGACTGGATGGGATATCCCACAAGAGAGTCGCCGGTCCCATCCCGCGGATAAAGGAATTCAGGTAAATCAACGGCGATAATATTGATCCAGGTGGACGTCCAGGTAAACGAGTTGGTTCAAGTTCTGGATTCTTTCCACCGAAAAGAGCGAGCACTTGACCATCTTCTGGATCGAGGACAATGATGTTGGCGGCCAATGTTGATTCGGATTGATCACCCTCCTGTTGTTGGGAGGGAAGTAATCGGCCCATTTCGCAATCTTCTAATATCTCAGTTGGATTTTCAGTGTCTGAGCTCTGCATCATCCTTGCCAGTTGCGCATCTATCGTACATTCTGCCTGAGACTGCAGATCATAGTCGAGTGTCGTCACCAGATTTAAACCACCGCGTGTGATTCTATCCAGAGGGAAAAATTGCTTGATCTGTTCGAGCACTAATCTGGTGAAGGCTGGAGAAAGGTCAACAGCAAGATCACTTTCAGGTTGAATAGTTAGCTCTTCTCCCAAAGCATACTGCAATTCATCACTGGAGATCAAGCCTTGGTTGAACATCTTCTGCAGAATTTTATCTTTAGATTCCAAAGCGAAATTGGGTGCATCGATGGGGTTAAGCGCTGGATTTTCAGAAGCAGCAACCAAGAGCGCTGCCTCGGCCAGGCTTAAGTTGGTAGCAGGTTTTCCTAAGTAAGTTCTTGCTGCTGCGTCAGCACCGTAAGCGAGGTGCCCAAAGTCAACAGAATTCAGGTACCATTCTAGAATTTGGTCACGTCCAAATCGTTCAGTGATTTGAGCTG
>JBFFIU010000008.1:0-28716 GCA_041556275.1 Anaerolineales bacterium
ACTTCGGGGTGAAACTTTTCTCCACATCTACTGATATTTGCGACTTTAAAAGGTCACGAACATGACCGACCGAAGCTTTCACTGTATATCCCCGGCCAAGAAAATTACCAACAGTTCGAGCTTTGGCAGGGGATTCAACGATCACCAACTTCCCATTTCGTTTTTTCTTGCGGGATTTCTTCACCTTTTCTGGAGGTTGCAAACCTTCGTGAGCTGGTGTACGTCCCATCCGGAAGATGGTAGTACCACACACAGGGCAAGATCCTCTGGTACCGGGAGTACCAGTAGATGTAAACTCCGGCTTTGGATCAACGATCTCACGCTTTGTTTTACACTTTACACAATAAGCTTCCAAAATAAGCACCTCAATTTATACATAATCTTGATCTTCTTGCTGAAGCCGGGCTACCACCTGACGTACTTTTTGGGCCTCAGATTTCCCACAGACCAGAAGAACATCTCCTGTATCCACGAGAACAAGATCTTCCACACCGATCGTCACGATTAGACGATCTTTTTGTTTAACATAAATAAGGGAATTACTGGTTTTTACGCCAATGTGTCCTTCTCCGAGAACGATGTTGCCATCTTGATCAGGACTGAGAACATCAAAAAGAGAATCCCAACTACCAACATCACTCCACTTAAGATCTTTTGCCGGAATGACAGCAACATTTTGAGCATTTTCCATAATCCCATAATCGATAGTCTCAGCTTTTATGGAAGGCCAATTCTGATCGAGCACATCCTGACGTTTGGTGGTATTCCATGCTAGAGAAATTTCTTCTAATCTGCCCGATAAGTCTGGCATTTGACGGGCGAATTCCGCCATGATTTGGCTAACCTGCCAGATAAACATACCGGAATTCCAGGCGTGGTCACCAGATTCGAGCATAATCCTGGCTTTTACCTCATCAGGTTTCTCTTTGAAACGCAGCACTCGATAGACGTTTAATCCATCATAAGTTCCAATAGGTTCTCCGCGCTGGATATATCCGTAACCTGAAGAAGGAGAAGTAGGTGTAATCCCTAAAGTAACAAGGTAACCATCTAAAGCGACTTGCATACCGGCCAGCAACAGCCGCCGGAATTTCTCTTCATTCCCGATGAAATGATCCGAGGTGAGCACGGCCATGATCGCATGAGGATCGCGTTCTCTTAGCACAACACCGGCCAAACCGATCACGGACGCAGTACCGCGTGGCAAAGGTTCCAAGAGGAAGTTCTCGGCAGGGATCTCCTGGGCTTGTTGACGCAATTCTTCTGCTTGCTTTGCGACTGTAACTACGAGTATTCGTTCTGGTGGAAAAATCTCTGCCAGGCGTTGTACAGCAATTTGAAATAAGCTGCGATCATCGATGAGACGCAACATTTGTTTCGGTTGAGCCTGGCGAGAAAGAGGCCACAAGCGTGTCCCTCCTCCACCCGCCATAATTACTGCATAGTAGTGATTCAACATACTTGCTCCAGTGCTACGTGTTCAATTTGGTTATGAACTGTTCGAAGGTCAATCCTCATGCTGGTAGGCCTCTTTTGCCTCCCGAAGAATGACATAGTTCATCCCACCTACTTGGCGAACCATGCCTTTGAGTTCCATTAGCGCTAATGTCGCGGTTACTTTCTCGATTGGGATTTCCGTGCGCGTTTGGATTTCGTCAATATGCAACGGTTCTCGACTAAGGGTCTCGAAAAGTTGTGCTTCAGTAGGATCACCTGGAAGGGCAACGCGTGCTGTGCGATGTTCTGCTACCATAGTAAGTTCGAGGCTTTCCAATAATTGCTCCGGGTTTAATAATGGCTGTGCTCCGTCCAGGATCAGGCGATTGGTCCCCTTGCTTCCTGGAGCGGTTATGTTCCCCGGGACGGCGAAAACATCTCTTCCCTGGTCAGCTGCGAAGGAAGCTGTGATCAAAGCGCCGCTGGTATTTCCGGCTTCGATGATGACGACCGCCAATGAAAGACCAGATATTAAGCGGTTGCGCGGTGGAAAATTCGATGCTTCAGGTGGGGTTCCAGGTGGGTAATCGCTGAGCAGAGCCCCATTTGCGATGATTTTTTCTGCGAGCTGGCGGTTTTCGGGGGGGTAAATGCGATCAAGACCACTGCCTAATACCGCGATCGTTCTTCCACCGGCGTTGAGGGCTGCCTGGTGTGAAATGGAATCCACACCACGCGCTAATCCGCTGATGACAGTGATACCCTGACTGGCTAGACTTCCAGCGACATCCTCGGCGACTTGGCGCCCGTATGCTGTTACTCTCCGCGTACCGACAACGGCAACGGCCCATTCATCCTCGGGAAGAAGTTCCCCGCACTTATAAAGGACCGGAGGTGGTTGTTCGATCTCCTTTAGCCGTTTTGGGTATTCCACGTCCGATGAGAGCAAGATAGATATGCCTTTTGTCTCAAGATCATGCATAACTTTATTCAAGTCTAGCGATGAGCGCAGCTGAACCAGATTTTCGATTACCTTCTCGCTGAGGCCAGCCTCTCTCAGGGCTTGGGTTGGAGCGCCCCAGGCGATCTGGGGATCGCCAAAGTAATCCAATAATGCCTGGAATCGAACGGCTCCGATGCCCTTGACCAGGGAAAAGGCTACCCAGTATTGACGTGGATCACTCACCGAGGAACCCCCACATAGTTTAGATTCCCTTCACTAATCATAGAAACGTGGCGGACAGAATACCACAGGACTTTTCAGAATGTCAAGACAGACTGTTGGGATACTCATCTGATCAGAGACCGGGAAGCAGATGTACCCGGATTATTTTCCTCTCGAGGTCGATATCCAAAACAACTTCATCAGTTGCGGGAATCAGCCTCTCTCCTCCGGCTCGATCTCGCACCAGGTATACATCGTTTGCTCCAGTCGTGAGAATCTGATCCAACCAACCAAGCGGCTGTTCAGACTCGTCAATCACCTGCAAGCCGAGCAACTGGTGGTGATAATATTCCCCTTCTGGCAACGGTGGTCTGTCGGCAGCTGGCACATGCACAAGCTGGTTACGTAATTCTGCGACCCCTTCGCGGCTCTGATACCCTTCAAAGGTGACCAACATACCCCGCCTATGCGGGCGACATGCGGCTAAGATCAAGGATTCAAAATGTGGTCCAATAAAAAGTGTCATACCGGGTTGCAAACGTTCAGGAAAATCGGTGTAAATGTCCATTACAATTTCTCCATGCACACCGTGAGGTTTTCCCAATTTACCAACTACCAAGAAATCAGGCTCGTCAACGTCCGGCGAGCCTGAATCTGTCTCATGTTGCGAGGGTGACGGGGAAGCCATCAATTGGGTTCCATGATATCCAGTGAAGCGCGTTTTCCCTCACGCGCCGCGGCAACCCTCAGAAGAACGCGCATTGAATTAGCCACGCGACCTTGTTTGCCGATCACTCGGCCCATATCTTCCTTTGCCACCTGTAAACGGATGTCAACATTTGGCCCGCGCTTGTACTGACTTACACGGACCTGGAGTGGATCATCGACTAAAGATAGGGCAATATATTCGATCAAATCTTGCACAATATACCTCCGCTAACCCAATAGACATCAACAAAACACAAATAAGCAGGATTTCAGAAGAAAAGGTTTATTCTTCAGAATCTGGCTCAGCTGGAGTTTCAGCCTCTGGTTCGGTTTCGGGCTCATCTGAATCTTTTGCATCGGATTCATCTGGAGCCTCAGCTTTAGGCTCATCCGAAGTTTCCGCTTCAGCTTCAGGTTCTTGCGGAGCTTCAGCTTCAGGCTCTTCTGGAGCTTCAGCTTCAGGCTCTTCTGGAGCTTCAGCTTCAGGCTCTTCTGGAGCTTCAGTTTCAGGTTCTTCTGAAGCTTCAGCTTCAGGCTCTTCTGGAGCTTCAGCTTCAGGTTCTTCTGGAGCTTCAGCTTCAGGCTCTTTCAAAGCTTCTGTTTCAGGCTCTTCTGGAGCTTCAGCTTCAGGTTCTTCTGGAGCTTCAGCTTCAGGTTCTTCTGGAGCTTCAATTTCTGGCTCTTCTGGAGCTTCAGCTTCAGGCTCTTTCAAAGCTTCTGCTTCGACTTCATCTGTAGGTTTAGCTTCTGGCTCTGGTTCCGCTTCGACTTCGGCTTGAGCTTTTGCTTTTGACTTTTTACTCTTGGAGGGTGTTACATGGGTGGTCTTGAGGCTGCCGGTACGTTCCTCTTCAGCCGCTTCAGCCTCTTCGAGTAATACCTCAATTGATTCACCCTTCTTGTATCGGTCAAACCTGTCGAGTAGTCCTGCTGATTTAAACAATTTTTCAACCGACTCGCTTGGTTGAGCGCCATTGCTCATCCAGGCGTAGATGCGATCTTCTTGCATATTCAAAGTTGGCGGTTCAGTACGTGGATTGTAGAATCCCAGAATCTCAAGAAAGCGTCCATCGCGGGGACTCTCTTTATCTGCGGCTACAATGCGGTAGCTGGGCTGCTTCTTGCCGCCAACACGGCGTAATCGAATACGTACCATATTAATTGTATCTCCTTCAAATCACAGTTATCATAAAATCTGCCGGGCAAACGACCGGGGCAGAGGGAAGCGTGGAAAGGAACGCATAACCTCCGGTGCAGCTCAGCGGTTGCCATTATTCTAACCGAAGATGCGCGGCATACCTCGCATTCCGGATTTTCGTAAGGTTTTAAACATACGTTTAGCTTGCTGGTACTGCTTGATCAAACGATTGACATCTTGAACATTGGTGCCAGAGCCACGAGCGATCCTCCGGCGACGGCTTGCATTAAGTACTTTGGGATTACGTCGTTCGCCGCGCGTCATCGAGTTTATGATCGCTTCTGTTTTCTTGAGCTGTTGCTCAGCTTCCTGCGGATCTACAGCTTTTGCCATTTGGCCCATACCACCGGGAAGCATGTCCATTAATTGTCCGATAGGTCCCATGTTGCGTACCTGTTGCAGCTGGTTAGCAAAATCTTCGAGGGTGAAATCGCCAGAGATCATGCGCTCGGCTTGTTCGCGGGCAGTTTGTTCATCGAAAGAAGCCTCAGCGCGTTCGATCAAACCGAGAATATCACCCATTCCCAGGATGCGAGAGGAAAGTCGATCCGGATCGTAAACCTCAATCGCATCCAGTGCTTCACCAGTGCCGATAAATTTTATCGGTACACCAGTGACTGAACGGATAGATATAGCTGCGCCTCCGCGCGCATCGCCATCCATCTTGGTGAGGATTAACCCGGTCAGCGGGACGGAATCGCGAAAACCGGTTGCGATATTGACTGCTTCCTGACCGATCATGGCATCCACAACTAAGAGCACTTCCACTGGTTCTATGCGGCTGGTGATGGTACTCAGTTCAACCATTAATTCATCATCAAGCTGCGATCGACCAGCGGTATCAAGGATCAGGACGGTGTATCCGCCGATCACGGCCTTGTTCTGGGCATGTCGGGCTACTTCTGGTGGGGCAACGCCAGATTCGCTGAAAACTGGCACATCCAGGCGATCGCCGAGTGTCTCGAGCTGGGTTATGGCTGCCGGGCGATAAGGGTCGGCCGCGACAAGCATTACTCGCTCGCCTTGTGAGCGCAGTAAGCGAGCCAATTTGCCAGCAGCAGTGGTTTTCCCAGACCCCTGTAAACCTACCAGCATGATCGTGCGCGGTTTTGGTCCACTTAGGTTGAGATGATCCGGTTCTCCGAGGGTGGCGATCAGCTCTTCGTTAACGATCTTGATCACCTGTTGAGCCGGGTTCAATGCTTTGGAGACCTCATGACCAACTGAGCGCTCTCTTACGCGGGCGATAAAATCCTTGACCACGCTGTAGTGCACGTCAGCTTCGAGCAAAGCCAAGCGTACTTCACGCATGGCAGCATCGACATCGCCCTCAGAGAGTTTGCCGCGTCGGCTGAGCTTTTTGAAAACGGTGTTTAATCTATCGGTGAGATTCTCAAACACAGGTCACAAACCTTAACAAACTAAATTTCACAGCAGTGCATTGTACTGTGGGTGGGGTGAATGGTCAAGAGGGAAGGTTAATTTACCGTAGTTAAATGAAGGGAATAATGAGCTTTCAGAAAGAAATGAGATATTATCCCGGGTTGGGATTGCCTCACTGTTGCTTTTCTGATGCCCTTGAGGCAGGATCAAAGGAATGTATTATTAATATGATGGATAGTACTGACTCAAATATTTCCAGAATTAGCAACTTCTATCCACCGGAGGGGTTATTTATTACGTAGAGAGGCATTTATCCACTATAATGCAATTCTTTATACATTGATATTGAAAGGAGACATTAGCGATGTCGAAAGTCGCGGTTGTGACTGACAGCACGGCCACAATTCCTCAGGAGATCATGGATCAATACTCAATCTGGGAAGCACCCCAGGTGGTGATCTTCGGTGAGGAAACGCTGGAGGATCGGGTCGATATCCAACCCAGCGAGTTTTACGAACGCCTGGTGACGGACCCGCATCACCCGACCACCTCACAGGTAACGCCGGCCTCATTTGAGAAGATTTTTGGCAAATTGATGGAGGAAGGCTACGATATTCTGGCGGTTTTGGTCTCGCCTAAGCTTTCTGGGACGGTCGAATCGGCTAACCAGGTCAAGGCGAAGTACCCGGATGCGGCCATTGAAGTATTTAATTCGGAATCGGTGGCCATGGGTTTGGGCTGGCAGGCTATAGTGGCAGCCAGAGCAGCAAAAGAAGGTGCCAGCCTGGCTGAATGCGTAGAAGTCGTAGAAAAAGCAAGGCCAAATACCGGAGTGGTTTTCGCGGTGGACACGCTGGAGTATCTGCACCGTGGGGGACGCATAGGCGCGGGGACGAAATTCATTGGGACAGCTTTGCAAACCAAACCCATCTTTGAAGTCCGCGAAGGTATGTTGGAGCCGGTGGAGCGGGTGCGAACGCGCAAGAAATCCCTGGCCCGGGTAATCAGATTGATTGAAGAGAAGATTGACGGACGAAAACCTTTGCACCTGGCGACTCTACATGGCAATGCTGAGGAAGACGCGCGGTGGCTCCTGGATGTGGGCTGTGCACACCTCAACCCAGATGAGAAGATGTACTCCGAGATCAGTCCTGCAGTTGGCGTCCATTCTGGACCGGGGGTGGTCGGATTAGCATATCTGGCTGGAATGTGAATGAGATAATATTATTCAATCTGCTCCTCCCTCTCCACTCGGAGGGGGAATTTTTTTTGACGCACTGTTAGAATCATGGTAGGCTTAATCATACCGATCTCGTCTAAATATTTTTTCGGAGTAGTCAGGAATGCCATCTTCTCTATTGAATCATTCGAATGAATTAAGAGTTCACGAAAATATCCTCGAAGCAATCGGCTGGACACCACTTGTTCGCCTGAACCGAGTTGGACGTGGTTTACCTTGCCCACTTTATGCAAAGCTTGAGTTCATGAACCCGGGAGGTTCTGTCAAAGACCGTATTGGCCCGACTATGATCGCTGAAGCAGAGAAGAGTGGTCGTTTAAAGCCTGGAGGGACAGTGGTCGAATCAACGTCAGGCAACACAGGACTCGCTTTAGCGATTGCTTGTGCGATCAAGGGATATAAGGCGGTCTTCGTAATGCCCGACAAGATGAGTCAGGAGAAGATCCAGCTGCTGCGTGCTTTCGGTGCCAAAGTGGTGATCACGCCCACTGCTGTCGCCCCGGAGGACCCAAAGTCCTATTACAGCGTCGCAAACCGAATTGTCGAAGAAACACCCAATGCTATCCTGGCAAATCAATATCACAATCCCGAGAATCCACACAGTCATTACCTCACTACAGGCCCGGAGATTTGGGAACAAACCCAAGGACAGGTGACAGATGTGGTGGTAGGTATGGGAACCGGTGGAACGATCAGCGGGGTAGGACGCTACCTAAAAGAACGCAATCCACAGATCCGCATGATTGGTGTTGACCCAACCGGTTCAATTTTATTGGAGACCTGGCAACGGGGGTATGTCCCAGACGATGTGCAAGCCACGACATATAAGGTGGAGGGAATCGGCGAAGACTTTTTACCATCTACCCTGGAACTGTCTGTTATAGACGAAGTTTTGCGAGTGACAGACAAAGACTCGTTTCTCTGGACCCGTCGCCTGGTAAAAGAAGAAGGGATTTTCGGTGGTGGTTCTTCAGGCTCAGCGGTGGCGGCAGCAGTACGCTATAGCCAAGATCTGAGTCCAGAACGGCTGGTGGTAGTGATTTTACCGGACTCCGGCTCGCGCTACCTGTCGAAAGTATTCGATGATAAATGGATGAGGGAGAATGGTTATTTAGAGATCGAATGGGGAGAAGTCTCGCTACAAGAATTGCTGGAGACAAAATCTGAACCGGGATTGATCTGCGTGTCCCTGGAAGCCCGCATGACAGATGTGATCTCTCAAATGAAAGAGCACGACATTTCTCAGGTACCAGTGCTCAACAATGATGGATCGTTGGCCGGCATGGTTACAGAGGTGGATTTACTGAAACATATGCTGGAGGTAAGCCATGACCATTCCGATCAAGAGTCCATTTCCACTATCGTGCAACCTATCCAGGCAGTCTTCCCGATTCACGCCAGTCTGGAAGAGGCCCTACCTGCGGTTATGGAAGGTAATGTGATTCTGGTTACAGAAGGCGATCACCCAGCGGGGATTCTGACCAAGATCGATGTGTTGGATTTCATTGCTGGTAAGAGATAAGAGGGGTGGAAGTCCAGGAAATAGATTCAAAATTATTCCGTTGAGATAGCTAATAAAAAATGGACGAGAGTTTACCTCGCTTAGAGATCTTGCCCGTGGCAAACATGGTTGTTCATGAATGGCACGATGAGCAGCGCACACCGCCTTTGATAGCGCGCTTTCGGCAAAGTGGTGTCTGTAGAAATCCTCCCATTGTTACTTCTTTGCAGGATAGTAGCCAGCGCTACATGGTACTGGATGGAGCAAATCGCATTACTGCATTTCGGCAGATGGGTATACCACATTCTGTAGTACAGGTAGTTGGGGCGGATGACGCTGGACTGAAACTGTATAACTGGAACCACGTCATCTGGGGGTGGGATTCGTCCGAATTATTTTCCACCCTCGCTCAACTGAGTGATATCAATCTGGTCCGCAGTGAAGGAGGGATGCCAGATCTGGTTGGGGAGTCTGGATTAGCAATGATGCAGACCGCACAGGATGACCTGTACACTATATGCACATCAGTAGAAGCCTTTGAGCAACGTGTGGGGATCTTGAATACAATTGTAGACAGCTATAAAGACAAAGCCAAGCTCGATCGCACAAACGAATGGAGCGTGGTGCGCTTGAAAGCTATTTATCCTGACCTGTGTGGACTGGTGATCTTCCCCCATTTCGAGATCCATCAAGTCCTGAGTCTGGTTGCAAAGGGGTGCCTCCTGCCAGCCGGGATCACCCGTTTTATGATCTCCCCGCGTATATTGCATCTCAACTACCCAATTGAAGAGATGGCGGTTGAGAAACCCCTGGAAGAAAAAAATGCGACTCTGCAACGCTTTATTCAGGAGCGCATTGCTGAAAAGGGGGTACGCTACTATGCCGAAGCGACGTACTTGTTCGATGAATAGCGTTGGTTATATAATTACGATTTTCATCAATCCTGGTTGATAATTACCCCTGGGAGAAGATCTTTTAACTTCTTCAGCATTTGCTCTACCTCTGGCTTTTCTGAAGCTGAGAACAAAGTATCGATGTGTTCATTTGCTGAGAGGATTATAGATAATTTGAATAAATCATCACCATTAGCTGAAAGGCAGGCGGAACATATTTTTTTCAAAGGAATGTAATTCCAGATTCCTCCGAACCGCTTACTTTCATTCATTCTCCCTATAACTGTATCCCGGATAATAATCAACTCTTTTTCTGTAAGGATGCCGATGTGTGGAGCGATTTTCGTCAGGTAAAGATTCTTCCCAAGTAGGCTGAACAAAACTGTGCGGATTTCAGGTTGAAAAATATGATCGACGATCTGTTCTCCAGGCAATATGCTGTTCCTGGCATAGTTCATAAACTTGAAATTCACCTTTGAAAGGTGATCAAATTTACTAAGTTCCGAGCCGTTGCTAATGGTCTTAGGATAATTTTCCGCTGATCTGATCTCGTCGATGAAAGGATGGAACATATACTCTGTCACGGAATTAAATCTAAGGGTAGATGAAGACAGGACCCCCTTATCTGTCAGACCACTGATTCTGATCCACGCTTTCAGGAGAATAGTTCCTACTTCGATATAGCTGATATTATCGATGGCGTAGCTAGTAGTGTTTAGTTGGTTGTTGGCGTTTTCTATAATGAATATATTGCTATCCTGGCTACTGATCAGCTTCTCGTTTTCTCGATGGATGAACCCATTAAAGGCAGGCGTGATTACCGTATAGGGGAAAGAGGCTACATCATCAAGAAGTGAATCATAAAAATCTTTGTAAATATCCGGGACCTTGTTATAGGATTCGATCTCTTTCGCCCATGATCGCTTTGTCTGTTCACCAGCTGTCAGTAGAGGCGGCTTAGCTATACCAAACTTTGTGATTGAATCCCAAGGTGCTTTAATAATTTCTTTAAGATCAGACTGCATACAACATCCAATTTAGTTATTTACTGAGGTATGTATTCTATAGAGAAGAATTGGATTTCACATGATGGGCAATCCCCAAGTAGGGGGTTACATGTATGAATATTAGCTCCGGATTGAAAATAAAAATCCCACGACATTAATTGCTTCTGGGTAGATCTAACTTTTGTGGTTTGAGGGTTTTCCTGACCGAGCCAATCTCTTTAATCCTGACAAGTTCCACTTCAAATCTGGAACGATCCCCACGGTGCACGGCGTGATAGTACTCGATGGGTGTATCATCTACCAGGTAGCTCACACTGTCTAACAAGATCAAGGGCGCGCCAATCTCAATTTGCAATAATTCTGCTTCGGTCTGATTAGCCGGCACAGCCTCAATCGAGCGTCTGCCATATGCGATTATGATCCCACATTCTTTTTCCAAAAATGAGTACAAGGATTGGTTTGTCAGGTCAATCCCCAATAGTGGGAAGCACAAATTATACGGCAGATAGCTTGAGACGATTACAATCGGCTCATCTTTCACATATCGGAGACGTTTGATATCTATCACTGAGGTGCCAGGATCTATGTCCAGATATCGAGCGACCTTCTTGTTCGCTGGTACTACATTCTGGTGAAGGACCTGAGATTCAATAGTGTGCCCTCGCTCGACCATGTCTTGATAAAAGCCGGTCAATTTTTGGGCCAGGCTTTCGCTTATCTTAGGTTTGGCCACAAATGTGCCTTTGCCTTTTCTCCTGGTGATCAAACCTTCAAGTTCTATCTCACGCAGAGCCTGTCTTACTACCGTTCTGCTGACACCGTAAGATTCACACAAATCGGGTTCGCTAGGAAATTGATCTCCCGCTTGCCACTCACCTGAGCGAATTTTCTCCTTGAGAACACCTATCAGTTGGATGTAGTAGGGGATATTGCTGCTAAAGTCGATCACATTGTTTTGGAAAATCATCGAAAATCCTCTGACGATCGTTGAGGCCTTTGTCGCATATCTTGTAATGATGTAATTACATGATCATTATATATGAACTCGAATCCTTGGTCAAGTTTTTTATCGTATCGTTATGTCATAAGATTTTTGAAATCCACTTGACAATAACATGGGTGGTATGTATAATGGAAAAGATGTAATTACAGGATTACAGGACTATGAATTGGCTGATAGTCTCTGTAATCCTAACTTATGCGAATATTCTCGTCCAAATAAACCCAGTGAACAACATTAATACCGATAAATCAATATGCGAACCTAATCAATAGGAGCTGATAATGGGGAATGATTCTTTCTCTGCTGGCTTGTGGGTATTTGCACATTCAGTTGAGAAATTTGGTGGCTATACTAAGTCTTTGTCGGTCAGGGATCAAATCGAAGCTGCAGCTTCGGTTCCTGGATTGCAAGGCCTGGAATTAATCGCTCCATTGCATGTCACCCTTGATAACGCGAATGAAGTAAAGGATTGGCTAGAGGAATTGAACCTTAAACCGGTATCCGTCAATCCTTATGTATGGACTGAACCGATCTGGAAGCGGGGCGCATTAACCTCGCCGGATCCAAAAGTGCGTCGAGAAGCGATTGATACTTCCAAACGTGCTATCGATATCGGGCATATCCTGGGTACCAGAAAGATGTGCCTCTGGCCTGGCGAGGATGGTTGGGATTACCATTTTCAGGCATCCCATAGCCTTCTGTGGGAATGGACAGCAGAAGGGGTTCGTGAAATTGCAGAATATGACCCCGAAACCCAAATTGGTCTCGAATACAAGCACCACGAACCACGTACACATATGCTGGTGAGCAATGCTGCCAAAACCGCACTTCTGGGAAGTGAACTTGGCCTTCCCAACGTGGGCGGTTATTTGGATTTCGGTCACGCGTTGATGAGTCGCGAGAACCCAGCCGAGTCAGCAGTTTTATTAGCTCGAAGCGGGCGATTGGTGGGGGTGCATGTCAATGACAACTATGGAACTGGGGATGACGATATTATGGTCGGTTCAGTACACTTTTGGGCAATGATGGAGTTTTTGTTCACATTGGATCAGATTGGATATGAAGGCTGGTTGACATTAGACCTAGTGCCAACTAGGGAAAGCCCCGTGGAAGCCTGTGCTCAAAGCATTGTTTCGATGAAGAATTATCAGCGATTACTCGATAAGATTGATCTCGATGATCTACGGTTAGCTCAGGAAAATTTGAACGCTGTCGAAACCCAACGGATCATCCAAGACATGCTTGCTCCTAAATAGTTACTGTAATCCAAACAATGCCAGGAGTTGGTATGCTCAAGATACTAAAGGAGGTGCAAGAGCCGAGATAAATCTATGAATCTATTTCACCTAACCCCATCTGTTTCATTCTGTCTCTTTCAACATTATCCCTAAGGAGAAGAAACAACATGACCAAAAAAACTGTCGACCGACGAGAATTCTTGAAAATCATGGGCACAATGGTAGGTGCCTCTGCTTTAGCCAGCTGCGCAACAGGAGGACAACAAGCTGCCGGAACTGGCGAAGCATTCTACACTGGAACAGTTATCCGCACGCTGTCGAATGAGTATCATGCAGCCTGGAACCGCGGTGGGCGTATCTTCGCTGAGTCAATCGGTCAGGGTCAATACAATCGACCATTGCTCTGCGAAGGTGATAGCGAGAAGCAGCTCACTTTGATGCAAGCTCTAATTTCGGAGGCGGGCGAGAACGTTGTCTTCAATATCGATCCCAACCAGTCACCTGATGCCAAACCGATTGCCGATTTGTGTGTTGAGAATAAAGTTTATTTCATGACTCAATGGAATAAGCCCGACGATCTGCATCCGTGGGATTTTGATCCTTATTGGGTAGCCCATATGGGTGTGGATGGAGTACCCTCCGGATATTACGTCGCCACAGAGCTATTTAATGCCATGGGCGGTTCTGGCAAGATCGTCGCCCTGCAAGGCCTACTAGCCAATGTCCCCGCTATCCAACGCTTCGATGGTCTCAAACAGGCGCTTAGCGAAAACTCTGGCATAGAATTGCTGGAAGATCAAACAGCAGAGTGGGACCGCACAAAAGCTGTTGCCGTTACGGAAGCATTCCTGGCGAAGTATCCAGATCTAACGGGAATTTGGGCAGCCAATGACAATATGGGTCTGGGTGCATTAGAAGCTTTGCGCACTGCGGGTCTTGCCGGGACGATTCCTGTGGTTGGAATCGATGGTACCAGTGAGGCAATCAACGCCTGCATCACTGGCGAATTCGCAGCCACGGTGAATAATGACCCCATGTGGCAAGGTGGTATGGGCCTCTCAATCCCCTATAGCGCCAAGATGGGTGTCTTCAATCCTGCCGATGAACCCAAGGAGCACCGTGAATTCTTCTTCGAACCGGTGTTCGTCAATACAGCTAATGCCGCACAGATCAAGGCTGACTACATCGAAGGTATTCCCAACTACGATTGGGATGATCTGTGGGGTCGCGTCCAGGAAGGCTGATCACAATCGGATTGTCTGAAGATTCCACTCGAACCTGACAAGTTCGTTTGTGGTTAGAACACTACAACAAACTTAATCGATCGCCTTGCCTGGATTGCTTGATCCGGTAAAAGCTTTAGCTTCTGGAGAATCGTCTCCAGAAGCTAAAGCCCAGGTTGGGTGTTCTCACAGATTGGGAATGAGGAACAGAATGTGGCTTCCGTGACAGAAGGTTTTTCCCACAGGCTTAGAGGCTTGCGCAGTTTACGGTTTCCCCCAATTGTGGGTCCATTGATTGTGCTTATCGTCCTTGTTGTCATAATCACTATTATTAATCCACGTTTTATCAGCCCAATCAATTTAGCAAACCTTGCCCGTCAGAGTTCAATCCTGATCATCATTGCTCTTGGTGAAACTTTCATCATCTTGATGGGTAGCATCGATCTATCCATTGAGGGCAACATGGCGCTAACTTCCGTGATCATCGGAATTTTCGCCGCAAATTACTTTAACAGTAATGATTTTGGTATCTGGGCGGTTATGCTCGCCGTTCTCGCTGGCACCTTAATGGGCTTATTGAGCGGCATTTTCGTTACAAAACTGCGCATACCCTCATTCATGGCCACTCTCGGCATGTGGTATGTAGGCCTGGGCTTGGCTACATGGCTTTCGAATGGGATGAATCTACCTCTGCTCGATCCAATGATACTATCATGGGCGAGAGGGTCAATTGGGCCGATTCCTACCCTTACTTTCTTTGGGATAGCGATGTTCTTGCTGGCCTTCTTCATCGAGCGATTTACACGCCTCGGCAGGTATATATTCGCAATCGGTGGAGGAGAGGATCGTGCCAAGCTGGCAGGCATCCCCATTAATAAGTATAAAATCATGGCATTTACCCTTTCGGGATTTTTCCTCGGTGTTGGAGGGGTGCTCAATTCAGCCCGTATCGGAGCAGGAACATCCACGGCTGGTCTCAACCAACTGTTCGCAGCCATCACAGCCGTTGTGGTCGGCGGGACAGCGCTTACAGGCGGCACAGGAGGCGTGGTGCAAACACTGATCGGAGCCCTGATTGTTATTGTGATCGGTAATGGCATGATACTAGTTGGTTTCCATAGCTATTACCAGTTAGCTGTTCAGGGCGTCATCATCACCATCGCCGTGATCCTGACATTGGACAGGAGCAAGCTACCATACATCAAATGAGCTTTGAGATTATCTATGGATGAATACGTATTGGAAGTGCGTAATATTTCCAAGAGCTTCCCAGGCGTCATGGCTCTCGACCAGGTGGATTTGAGGGTCAAACCGAACGAGATTGTTGGCTTAGTGGGCGAGAATGGCGCTGGTAAATCCACTTTGTTGAAAATCTTGATCGGAGCGTACCAACCGGATGAAGGAGAGATATTCATCCGTGGTCAAGAAGTCCAGGTTAAAAGTGTCAAAGATGCAGAGGACCACGGCCTGGCGATGGTGTTCCAAGAGCAATCCCTGCTGCCCAACCTTTCTGTCCGAGAAAATATATTCCTGGGTAACGAAGAACAATTTCTGCGCTTTGGGGTGATTAATTGGAAGAAGATGGATCAGGAAGCCGAGCGGCAATTGGAGAAAGTAGAGCTGGATGTAAACCCATCTGCTTATACAGCCGATCTGAAGTTTGCCACTCGCCAAATGGTTGAATTAGCCCGGGTGATGTCTTTGGAAGACCGCACACATCACGCACCGATAGTTATCCTTGATGAGCCAACTACAGTTTTAGAGAGAAACGAGATTGAACTCCTTTTCCAGCGCATACGCAGTTTAAAGGAAAGAGCTTCAATCATCTTTGTCTCTCATCACCTGGATGAAATTCTGGAACTCACCGACAGGGTTTACGTATTTAAAGATGGTCGAAATGTTGCCGATCGCCAGACCAGTGAAACCAGCGAGAGTGAGCTGCACCAGTTGATGGTGGGTCGTGAGCTCAAAGGGGAATATTATCGTCAGTCGAAACAGATCGCCCCTGCCGAAGAGATTGTGATGAGCATCAAGGGCTTGACCATGCAGGGTCAATATCAAGATTTCAGCCTTGATCTACATAAGGGCGAAATCATCGGTTTGGCTGGTGTGTTGGGTTCTGGCCGGGAGGAAGTATGTCGAACGATCGCAGGCATCGTCAAACCAGACCAGGGTCAAATTCTGATCAACGATCAACCGCTGTCTTTCGGTTCTCCTTCAGAGTCGATCAAAGCTGGTATTGGCTATGTGCCCCAAGATCGAGGAGTTGAGGGCTTGGTGCTCTATCTCAGCATTGGACCCAATATCAGCTTGCCGGATCTGAGCAACGTCATGAAAGGGGGATTATTAAGCCATCGAAAAGAAAAGGAATTAGCCGAGTCTTGGATCGATCGAATGTCGATCAAGACACCCAGCGCAGATGCATTGTGTTTGAATTTAAGCGGCGGCAACCAGCAGAAAGTGGTTTTATCCAAATGGTTGGCTTCCAATGTTCGGGTATTTGTGCTGGATCACCCCACACGTGGAGTTGACGTGGGCGCGAAAGAGGAAGTCTACGAGTTAATCAGGGATCTGGCAAAGCAAGGCATCTCTTTCCTGCTCATCGCCGATACTTTAGAGGAGACCATCGGACTAAGCAATGTGATTCTGACCATGAAGGACGGTCAGATCACGCATAGGATCGAAGCACCAATTGAAAATAAGCCACAACCGATTGATTTAATTCAGCATATGATGTGATTTTTTCCGAAAATTTGAGACGAAGCGAAATCTTTAAGGAGATTTGGGTGAAATGTCGGTGCTAACCCTTTTAGATAAGATCCGTAAAACGACCAACTGGGTCGATATCATGCCTTTAGCCACGCTGGTTATCCTGATCATCATCATGACCATCGGCAGCCCTCGATTCATGTTGCAGGCCAACTTGCTCGGCTTGCTTGCTCAAGGCTCTACGCTATTGGTGATGGGCTTGGGTGAGACCTTCATCATTTTGATGGGGTCGATCGATCTTTCCATTGCGCCTGTTGCTGCAATGGCATCCATTGTCGTTGCCATGCTGCTGCCTGGTTATGGTTATCTGGCTTTTGTGGCTGGCCTTGTATTTGGAGTTTTTGCTGGTGCATTGACAGGCGCTGTGCATACCAAAGCGAGAATACCATCATTCATCGCATCCTTGGGAGCCATGGGCTTATGGACCGGAGTGGCTTTTGTCATCACCGATGCAACCCCCATAACGGTTTCATCTGAGAATGGTTATTTACTGAGATGGGTGACAGGCTCGACGTTCGGTGTGAACAATGTCGTTTACATCGCCATCATCACTCTACTCATTACTTATATACTGGAGAAATATACTCGTTTCGGCAGATATGTAAAAGCCATTGGAGCTGGTGAGAAGGCAACGAAAGTATCTGGAGTGCCCATCGATCGAACAAAGATAACAGCCTTTATCTTGTGTGCTACTCTGGCTGCGCTTTCTGGTGTTTTGCTCTCAACCCGTATGGCTGGTGGTTCGGCGCGAATGGCGGATGGCTTCCTCCTGAAAGCGATTGCTGTCGTGATTCTTGGAGGAACTGCGATCAGCGGTGGTATCGGAGGCGTTTTAAGGACTGTTGTCGGCGTTTTGATCGTCATGACGTTGGATGTTGGCATGAATATGTTCGGCGTAAACCCATGGTTCCAGCAGGCGATCTATGGTGGCATCATCATTTTGGCCGTTGCTTTGACCATCGACCGTTCGAGGATCACCATCATTAAGTGATCTTTGACTCGACTGATGATCTGCGATTGTTCCTTGAAGATATCATTTATCTTTGTGCGACATCACCATAAAAATCACTCAGATAATTCCTTCAATATTACTGTCCCGAATCAATATCCATTTCAACCGAATAATGTAGAGAGGTGTGGCTATGCTTTCCGTTGCTGTTGTTAAGCCCGATCAAGTTGAACTTATCGATATACCGGTTCCAACTCCTGGGCCTTATGAAGCGCGCATACGTAGCGAGGTGGCCTGTCTGTGCAACGCGACCGATCGCAAGCTGATCGAAGGTCACTTTCCTGGGGTTGAAGACTATCCGCTCATCTTAGGTCATGAAACTGTTGGAATTGTGGATGCAATCGGAGAGAAAGTACGCAATTTTCAAGTTGGCGATCGCGTGGTTGGAGGCTTGCTGCTCAACACTACTGACCCTACCTATGCCAGCGGCTGGGGAGGTTTCTCCGAATATATTCTGGCAGGTGACCATCATGCAATGGTCGCGGATGGTATAGCAAACACTGAAAACAACTGGTTTGAGGTGTATGAGATCATGCGGGTTGTACCAGCCTCAATCCCTGTTGAAGATGCAGTCATGTTGTGCACCTGGCGGGAAGTCTATGGTGCATTCGGTGATTTTCAATTACAAGCAGGGGACGACATTCTTATCTTTGGGGCTGGACCTGTGGGATTAAGTTTTGTAAAGTTTGCCCGTCTATTGGAGCTTGGTTTTATAGGTGTGGTCGAGATCCTACCTGAGAAACGCCAGAAAGCGATTGAGATGGGTGCTGATGCAGCTTTGTCCCCTGATGAGGCGGAATTGAGAGCCCTGGTTGAACAAGGCGACAAACCGTTTGATGCTGTGATCGACGCTGTGGGTAAGGAATCAATTATCAACTCCGCGCTCCCGCTGATCAAGATGGCTGGTTCGATTTGCATTTATGGTGTGATCGATACACCGACCGTGAGTTTAGAGAAAGGTAAAGGGCCCTATAATTTCAACCTTTTTGTTCACCAATGGCCTACTCGCTTCCGTGAAGCAGCTGCTCAGGAGCCCTTGTGCGATTGGATTGAGTCGGGGAAGTTGAGCCACCGGGAGTTCATTTCGGTTGAATATCCAATAACTCGGATCAGTCAGGCAATTGAGCTATCGAAGATGGGTCAAACGATCAAAACATTGCTGAGATTCTAGGTGAAAACATCACATGAGCGATAAATTCATATTAGCACACGATCTTGGTACCACTGGTAATAAGGCATCGTTGTTTAATAATGCTGGTGAGGCGCTTGCCAGCTCATTTTTTGGGTATGATACTGAATTTGCGCAGGTTAACTGGGCTGAACAAAATCCTGAAGATTGGTGGCAGGCAGTGTGTGTCTCTACCAAGGAGCTTTTATCGCAAGCACGCGTCTCTGAAAATGATATTGCTTGCATCACCTTCAGCGGTCAAATGATGGGCTGTGTGGCAGTGGATGCAAAAGCCCGTGCTTTGCGCAATGCGATCATTTGGGCGGATATGCGCGCTGAAGAAGAGGCAGAATTCCTGATCGAGAAAGCTGGATGGGAAGAGACTTATCGCATTACCGGTCACCGGGCCAGCTCTTCATACTCCGGAGCTAAGATTCTATGGATAAGGAACAATCAACCTGATCTTTTCTCCCAAGCTCATAAATTTATCCATGCTAAGGATTTCATCGTTGCCCGCCTGACAGGAAATTTTGTCACAGATTACTCTGATGCCTCTGGAATGAACCTATACGACCTGAAGAAAAAAGATTGGTCGGATCAGATATTAGCTGCCATAGAGCTGGATCGAGATCGATTGCCTGATCTGCATGCCTCGACTGATGTCGTCGGCGAAGTTCTGCCGCGAGTTGCCGAAGAAGTTGGACTGGCACCTGGCACCCCGGTTGTTATTGGAGGGGGGGATGGATCCTGTGCGGCAGTAGGAGCAGGGGTTGTGCGCCAAGGAAGTGCCTACAATTATATTGGCTCTTCATCCTGGATCGGCATTGCCACCTCGGAGCCGATCCTGGATCCTAAAATGCGCACTTTTACTTGGGCGCACCTCGTTCCAGACATGTTCAGTCCAACTGGAACGATGCAGGCTGCAGGAGGTTCCTATCAATGGGTGCGCAATGTGGTCTGCGAACCGGAGATGTTGGCAGCTGAAAAACTTGATTTGGACTCATACGAATTAATGAATATGCAAGTCGAAGGATCCCCCCCGGGAGCGAATGACCTGCTCTTTTTCCCTTATCTTTTGGGAGAGCGATCGCCTCGCTGGAATCCAAACGCCCGCGGCGTATACTTTGGGCTTACTATGCAACACACTCGCAGGGATATCATCCGGGCAACATTAGAGGGCATCACCTTGAACCTAAAAGTGATCCTGGATGCATTTGAAGAACAAGGGGCAAATATCGAAGCGATGCGTGTGATCGGTGGGGGCGCTCAGGGAAGCGTCTGGCGGCGGATCATGGCTGATATCTATGAGAAGCCGATCGTGCGGCCGGCATTGCTGGCTGAAGCCACTTCCATGGGAGCTGCCCTCGCAGGAGGGATCGGGGTCGGTATATTCCCGGATTTCAATTTTGCCGAGACTTTAACTCCAATCGTGGATGAAATCCATCCCAATCCAGAACTACAACCCCTCTATGATCGCTTGTATTCGATCTTCAACCAGGCTTATGAGGCATTCGAACCTCTTTATAAGGCATTAGCAGAATAAAATGTGAACAATTTACGAATTCTTAAGAGGAGGCAGTAAATGAAATATCGTGCTTTCGGTCGAACAGGATGGCAGGTGTCGGAGATTGGATTCGGCGCTTGGGCGATCGGTGCTGAATGGGGGGCAGTGAGTGAGCAAGACGCAATTGCTGCGCTCCATGCATCTCTGGATAATGGGGTTAACTTTATTGATACTGCTGATGTATATGGTGATGGTCGCAGCGAGCGATTCATTAGTCAAGTGTTGAAAGAGCGTTCTGAGCGTGTGTATGTGGCGAGCAAAGCCGGAAGACGGCTCAATCCCCATGTGCCTGAAGGCTTTACAAAGGAGAATTTGACAAATTTTATTGAGCGCAGCCTGCGAAACCTTGATGTGGAATCTTTGGACCTGGTTCAATTGCACTGTCCGCCTTACCAAATATATTACATGCCCGAAGTCTTCGGTATTTTGGACGATCTGGTTAAGGTTGGCAAAATTAAGTTCTATGGTGTTAGTGTTGAGAAAGTGGAAGAGGCTATAAAGGCGCTTGAGTATCCCAACATCCAGAGTGTGCAGATCATTTTCAACATTTTTAGACAACGTCCTGCAGAAATGTTCTTTGAGCTGGCAAAAAAACACCAGATGGGTATTCTAGCCAGAGTTCCCTTGGCAAGCGGCTTACTAACTGGCAAAATGACCCGCAGCACGTCTTTCGCAGCTGATGATCATCGGAATTTCAACCGTTATGGGGAAGCTTTCGATGTTGGCGAAACATTCTCTGGTGTTGATTACGATACAGGTTTAGATGCGGTGAATGAATTAAAACCGCTGGTTCCTGAGGGTGTAACGATGGCACAGTTCGCCCTGCGATGGATTTTGATGTTTGATGCAGTTAGTTTAGCGATTCCAGGAGCAAAAAATTTTCAGCAAGCCACAGATAACGCTCAAGCAGCGAATATGCCTGCTTTTAGCGACGAGGTGATGGGGACAATCCGCCAGATTTACGACAAATACGTAAGGGACCAGGTTCACCAAAAGTGGTAAAGTGTCCTTTTGGGATCACCTCATCAATTTGTTTAATATTCATCTCTTACTTAAAGGAGTGAAAGCATGGACCTAGGACTTAAAGATCAAATCGCAGTAATCACTGGGGGGAGTGTCGGTATTGGATTGGCCGTGGCTCAAGGGCTCGCGCAAGAGGGAGTACACCTGGTATTATGTGCTCGCAATGAAGAACGCGTGATTGATGAAGCCGGGAAAATCCAAGAAGAATTCGGAGTCAAAACACTTGGTGTAAAAGCAGATGTGACCAATGCCAAGGATGTCGAGGATCTAATCGCGAAAGTTGATGGAGTATTTGGCGGCGCGGATATCCTGATTAACAATGCCGGTACAGGCAGCAACGAAAAGATAATGGATGCACCTGATGAGAAATGGCAGTATTATTGGGATCTTCATGTCATGGCAGCAGTACGGCTATCACGTGGCTTGGTACCATTTATGAGGCAACGTGGTGGCGGGGTGATTATCAACAATGCCTCCATTTGTGCGAAACAGCCTTTGGATTACGAGCCAATTTACAACGTCACCAAATCTGCGATGATGATGTTTTCCAAGAACCTTTCCGATGAAGTGATCAATGACAATATTCGCGTAAACTGCATCAACCCCGGTTTGGTTCTAACGCCAGATTGGATTAAGACAGCCAAGCAGCTCACTGAGGGCACTGATACGACTTGGGAGCAGCATCTACAAAGTGTGGCTGACAAATACGCGCCGATAGGGCGATTTGCATCTCCAGAGGAGCTGGCGCATTTCTTCGTTTTCCTTTGTTCTCCACGCGCCAGCTACTGTGTTGGTTCGACTTATTATGTTGACGGTGGATGGCTGAGAGTCGTCTGATAGTTTGATTTAACTGGCATCTAAGGAGATAAGACAATGAAACAAGCTGTAATGACCGCACCTGGCGAGATCAAGATTCGTGAAATAGAGGTGCCTGAACCCGGCAAAGATGAAGTGCTATTGCGAATTCAACGCATAGGAGTCTGTGGTTCGGATGTGCACGTCTTTCACGGATTGCATCCCTATACCAGCTATCCCGTTGTTCAAGGTCACGAATTTTCTGCCACTCTTGCCGCAGTAGGGGACGGAGTAGAGGGATTGACTCCGGGCATGAAGGTCACCTCTATGCCTCAGATCGTATGTGGAAAATGTGCACCCTGTCTAAGAGGTGATTACCATATATGCGATTACTTAAAGGTGCAAGGATTTCAGGCGCCGGGTTGCGCTCAGGAATATTGGGTGACAGACGCAGAAAAGGTCATACCTCTTCCGGATAGCTTCTCATATGAACAGGGAGCGCTGGTTGAACCGGTGTCTGTAGCCGTTCACTCAACCTCACGCGCTGGGGAAATTGAAGGTCGCAGGGTTGCTGTACTCGGTGCTGGTCCTATTGGAAATCTGGTCGGACAGGTCGCTCGTGCCAATGGAGCTCAAGTTCTGATCACAGATTTGAGCGATTACCGCTTAGAAATTGCGCAGCAATGTGGTTTAGCAAGAATCTCCAATGCCGCTAAAGAGAATCTGGCAGATGCAGCTGCGAGAATCTTTGGTCCGGATGGCTTTGATGTGGTTTTTGAGTGTGTAGGTGTCGAAGATACCATGACGGCAGCCATTGAGAACATTCAGAAGGGAGGGACGATAGTTGTTGTTGGTGTGTTCGGGGAAAAACCGCGTATTGATATGGGACTAGTTCAAGACCGCGAGCTCAATCTACATGGCACATTGATGTACCAACGTCCTGATTATGAGCGGGCTGTTGAATTGATCAACACCGGCGCGGTAGTTACTGCTCCTTTGTTCTCCAAGCATTTCTCAATGGAAGATTATCTTGAAGCCTATCGCTTCATCGATACTCAAAGGGATAAAACTATGAAAGTATTCATCGATGTGGCCTGAGGGAGATGAGTTGTGAAATACGCAATTAACAATTGGGTTTATGACGACGAACCGCTTAGAAGGACCTTTACTCGTTTATCTCGCTATGGATATGACGGGATCGAGCTGAAGGGTGAACCAGATCTTTATGACATCGCCGAGATCAAATCCCTGTGCCAAGAATTTAATATGCACGTTACTTCCGTCCTCGGATGGAATATCTGGGGAATCCCTGGGCGCGATCTATCGAGTCCGGATGAAGTGGAACGAAATGCGGCTGTGCAATTCCTGAAAGGTTGTGTTGACTTCACCATCCAGGTTGGCGCTCCTATCCTATTGGTGCTTCCTTTCCCGGCTGGGCGTACCACTCCAACAGGGGATCCACAGTCTGAAGATGAATGGTTATCTTTAGCGGAGACGGAAAGGGACAATGCAGTTGAATCAGTACGGCAAGTGTCAGGCTATGCACTCAGCCAAGACCTCATTTTGGCCGTAGAGCCGATCAACCGCTTTGAGACCTACCAGCTAACTACATTGGATCAGGCAATAGGATTTCTCCAGGAGGTCGATGCGGATAATGTGAAAATTAATCTTGATACCTACCATATGAACATCGATGAATCTGATCCGGTTGAGGCCGTGCTTAGGGCAGGTGATTTTCTGGTACATATGCATGTAGCCGACAGCAATCGCCAGGCGCCAGGGAGCGGCCATACCGATTTTATTGGGCTGTTCAAGGCGCTCAAAGAAGTGAATTTTGACGGCACGCTGGCTCTCGAGCCCGTTCCTCCTGGAGCAAACCCTGGTATGGCGATTAAGCTTTCCGCAAACTTGCCTTTACGGGACAAGTATGCCGAAGAAAGCATCCGCTATCTCAAGAGCATCGAGGAATTGTTAATCGACTAAGAATACTTTGTTGGGGGGAGAAACCGCACCTAAATATTGATCGGGAAGGATGGATCTATGCCTTTGTATGGAGCCAATGCATTTATCTGGATTGATGACTGGACCACGGAAAAGGGGAACTTCGCTATCGCTGAAGCGGCCAAAGTGGGCTTCGATTTTGTGGAAATCCCTCTGATGCGCCCATGGGATTTTGAGCCCGAACCACACAAACAAGCTTTAGCCCGGGCGGGTATTGAAGCAACTGCTTCGGTTATCTTGCCTAGGGATTCTCATATGCCGGATTATCCTCAAAAAGGTATGGCATTCCTGGTGAGTGTCCTGGAAAATCTCGAAGCGGTTGGCGGCACAAAGTTGTGCGGTTGTATCGCCTTTGCAGGGGGTGTGTTCACCGGACAAGGTCCTACGCAAGAAGAGCGACAAACCGTGATCGACACCTTGGGTGAAGTGGCCTTGGAGGCAAAGAAACGTGGAATCTCACTCGGTTTAGAGTGTGTAAATCGCTATGAGACATATATGTATAATGCCCTCGAAGACGCCCGTGATACGGTGAAGGCAGTGAACATGGATAATTTCGATTTGCATGGCGATACATACCACATGAATATCGAAGAGTATAATTTCTATGATCCTTTAGTGACCTGCGCCGATGTTCTGGGTTATATGCATATGAGCGAAAGTCACCGGGGTCGCATTGGCAGTGGCACGGTAAATTGGGAGGAAGTTTTTCGTGGATTGGCGGACGCGGATTACAAAGGACCGCTTGTGCTTGAATCCTTCTCGGGCAATAATGTAGATCTGATGGCAGCGATCCGCTTATGGCGACCACCCAAGGAATCTCCTGATTATCTAGCTCGTGAGGGTTTAAAATTCCTGCGCGAATGGTCTGAGAATGTAGGATTATAAGGCTTCAGGCTATGTAGCAATTTCTCTAAATGAAATTTTCAACTATTTATTTCCGGAGGAAACTATGATCAGCAAGATCACTGATTGCAGTGTATTGAATAACAACCTAGCAATGCCCTGGTTGGGTTTTGGTGTGTTCCTGATGGAACCTGGTGAAGAGACCGAGCTATCGGTCAGGAGAGCTCTGGATGCGGGTTATCGCAGTATTGATACAGCTGCCATATACAAAAATGAGGCTAGTGTGGGGAAAGCTATCCGAGAGAGCGGCATCCCCCGCGAAGAATTATTTATCACCACAAAATTGTGGAACTCTGATCAGGGTTATGATACTGCTCTCAAAGCATTTGAAGAGAGTATGAACAAGCTGCAGCTTGAGGTTCTTGATTTGTACCTGATCCATTGGCCTGTTGTGGGAAAATATGTAGAGAGTTGGAAAGCTTTAGAGAAGTTATATCAAGATGGTAAAGTTCGAGCCGTTGGGTTAAGCAATTTCAAAATTCATCACATAGAGGATATTCTTGCGATGTGCGAGGTGACACCTGTGCTCAACCAAGTGGAATTTCATCCACGCCTGCGCCAGGCTGATCTGAACCAATTCTGTATTCAAAACCAAATTCAGCTGCAAGCCTGGGCTCCCCTAATGCAAGGTAAAGCCCTCGATATTCCCGAAATCCTGGAAATCGCTGAGAAGTATGGTAAATCACCCGCTCAAATCTTGATCCGATGGGACCTGCAGCACGAAGTTGGCACTATTCCAAAATCGATCACTCCGCACAGAATAATCGAGAATACTCAAGTCTTTGATTTTCAAATTTCTAAAGAAGACATGGCCAGCATCGACGCTTTAAACCAGGATAAAAGAGTCGGCCCTGATCCCGACAACATTGATTTTTAACCTTAGTACGATATTACTTATCAAAAGAATGATCCTTGAAGTAAACCAATTCCCAATCGAATGGATGATTGATTGATTGTTAGGTCGGTTAATTGAATGTCGACAGCCCCGAGGCAGGAGGGCTGTCGATTTTTTGTCTGTTAAAAAGTGAAGTTCGTATTGTTTAAACCCGTGAAGAGTTAAATACGGGTAATTAACTCATTTTAGAATGGAAAATCCACCATCAATGTTGAGGGATTGTCCAGTGCACCAATCAGAATCTGAGGAGGCTAAATACAATATCCCCCGCGCTATGTCTTCCGGTAAGCCGATCCGGCCCAAGGGAGCGGCATCAGCGAGCTTCTGCTGATCTTCCCCTCGCGGTACATTATTCGTGAACATATCCGTGTAGACCGGACCGGGACTGATGGCGTTCACCCGGATGTCGTAGGGAGCTAATTCGACGGCCATCGCTCGGGTCAGGGCGATGACTGCCCCTTTGGATGAGCTGTAAGCTGCATGACCTGGCTCTCCGACCATACCTGCTTTGGAGGCCACGTGAACGATCACACCGCCATTATTATTCATCATGTGCCGAACAACAGATTGAGAGGGAAGGACTGTTCCCATCACATTGACCTGGAACATACGCTCCCATAGGTTTTCGCCTTCGTTCCAGAATGAATCCTTGCCATGCACGGCGGCGTTGTTAACCAACACGTGTATGTCTTGGAATTGATCGAGTGTCCTGGCCGTCAATCGCTCGACCTGATCTCGCTGGGTGACATCAGTCTGGATAAAGATCGCCTCGGCTCTCATTTCGGATATCGAATTCGCGGCAGCCTGACCACGCCCTTTATCTAATGAGGCGATGATCACCTTTGCACCTTCTTCGGCAAAAGATTTGCATGCTGCCAGACCAATCCCGCGACTTCCCCCAGTCACGATAACCACTTTATCCCGAAAACGCTCCATTTTAGCAATGACCTCCTTACGTTCTTCTGAAATAATTTACGTTGATATATCTCTACTGGATAGTTGAGAGAATGATTTTCTTGGAATTCCCGGGTGGTTGAGCCTGAAATCTCTTTTTGTTGGCGGCTCGTCTCTATTTTACCTGTTCTTGGCTTCGGGGTTCTTCGTTGCGATGTTTATTTTGAGTATAGGAATGAGCCATACTTCATCTATGCCATACATAGAAAGTGGAACAGGTCCGGCAATTTAAGCGGAGACAAGATAAGAGTTTTCTCGATACTTGCACATGGCGTTAACTACAGACCTCCTTCCCGAAAAGAGGAGGAGGTTGTATTTTGGAAAAGTTTTACCCAGGAAACGTTCATTGGTTTCTGGTGGAAAACTCACTCAAGCCGCCATCTTCCTGGGACAAACCCAGGACAGGCTCGGCGGCGAGAACGCCGCCGAGATCACTCAATTAATGATTTGCATCAAGTACTAAATAATTTTCACTAGGAAAGTTGATCTGCTTGCGCTCGATTTTATCTTTGAGTTATTCCTATTCACGGATGCGCACCAGCTCAACCTCAAAGCGTGAGCGATCGCCTCTATGTACAGCGTGGAAGTACTCGATGGGCGTGCCATCTTCTAAATGAGTAACACTTTCCAGCATAACCAGGGGATCACACTCATCCACTTGCAGCAGCTCGGCCTCCCGTTCGTTTGCGGCGACGGCCTCGATCCAACGGCGACCATGGGAGAGCACAAGATTTAACTCGTTTTCCAGTACCCCATAAAGTGACTTGTCACTGAATTCATAATCGACTAATTCGGAGACCAATTCTTGAGGCAGATATGTGGTTACCAAAACGATCGGTACATCCTCAACAAATCGCAGCCGTTCAAGCGCAAAAACAGGTGCGCCAGTTTCCAGTCCCAGATGACGGGCTACCTTAGCATTGGCAGGTTCCATCTCCTGGCGCAGCACTTTTGTGACCGGAGTGTGACCTCGCTCAACCATGTCCTGATAAAATCCAGTCAATTTTTGCACCAGGCTCTCGCTGATCTTGGGTTCAGCAACGAATGTTCCCTTTCCCTTGCGTCGGTAGATTAATCCTTCGTATTCCATTTCCTTGAGAGCTTGGCGGACGACTGTGCGGCTGATGCCGTACATTTCACACAGCTCTGGTTCACTCGGAATCTGATCGCCGGGTTTCAATTCGTCCTGGTTGATCTTCTCCTTTAGCATCTCGATGAGCTGGATGTAATAAGGTATTGGGCTATCAAAGTCGATGGGCTTGTTTAAAGTTACCATTTAAAGCTCCCCTAGTAAATGTAACAGAGTTGACAAACTCTTGTAATCCTGTAATTACAATCAAATTATATATGATTAGTAGAATTAGGTCAATAGAACTGAGGAATTGAATCACTTTGGCATTTAAAAAAAACCAAAGATATATAAGCGTTTGTGGATAAGAGGAGTTCGGAAACTAATCAGGGCGACCCTTGTACAGATGCACAAAGGCATCTCTCAATGTCGTCTGCAAATGAATATGCTGAGCCACGAGCATTTTATATATTTCATGGGTGGACTCGTCTGGTAGAAGCGGTTCACCATCTGGAATGGCATATGCAGTTGCTATAGATGTCAGATCATCGAATATGCCCGCTGCTTTCC
>JBFFIU010000009.1:0-28206 GCA_041556275.1 Anaerolineales bacterium
CACCAAATACATCGATCCGACGACCGTGAAAAGAAATTTCTTTTTGGGGATCGGGATGTTTGCTGCTTTCATTTTTATAAATACTTTGGTTACAGGTGAGGAGCCGGGAATATTATTGTATGTTTTTTTTGTCTCGGGTCTCATCGCGTTGGGATCAGCTCGAATTTACTCAATTACTCATCTGCGCGGTGGAATCAAAAATCCGTTTGATTTACGCTGGTTTTTGGGGATCTTGGTGACCACAGTCATCATTGTTGGATTATCCGGATTTATCGCCTGGTTCTTTTCGGGACGGAACTCAATAATTGGTGGATTAGGTTCAATCATATTAAGCATATTTGCCTTAATCATGATCGCACTGATCAGCCCACTTATATTTTTAATTGAACGACTAACAATCGGTTCAGATAATCTTTCAGGAGCGGTGCAAAGTATTTTTGATACCCTGCAAGATCTGCGAAATACATTTAGCGGAATTGCTCGTAATCTTTATGATGTAGTTAGTATTCCAGCCTTGACAAATATAATGGAGATTCTAAAACCGTTCTTGCTTTGGAGTTTCATTATCATGATCGGATTGGGGGTTTTATTCAGCATCTCACGCTGGTTATTCAATGACCGAGTTTCGCGACAAGACGATCTTGAGTCAATTCTTGAGAGGGGGGATCTTATCCAATTGTTGCGCCAGGCATTTCAAGATCGCTTACAGAGAATCGCTGACTCCTTTCAAGGACGTTCCCGAATGCTGCAAGGACAACGCTGGTTAGCTGCAGCCAAAATAAGACGTATTTATGCGCGTTTGATGGAACTTACCAGTAAACTAGGTAAATCTCGACCTCCAGCTCACACTCCCCTCGAGTACTTGTCGGTGTTGGAGGAATTGTTCCCCAATGGAAAAGATGAGGTCAATACGATAACCCGAGCGTATTTGCGCATTCGATATGGTGAGCTACCAGAGACGGTTGAGGAAGTGAGGGAGGTTGAATCTGCTTGGGAGCATATACGGGCAATGGGTAAAGATAGAATTGCAACAATGTCCAAGAAGAAAGGATCGAATATCTAACTTTGACGATTGTGTGAGGGGATTGAGATAGTATCCAGAGACGATATTTCAAAGAAAACACAAAATAACGCGAATTGAATGTAGAGACCCTGCTGGGTAGAATGGATTTTAAGATCAGGATCTTGATCAGAAGATAGGAAAAGAAATCACTCGTTCCAAACACATACCTTGGAAAGAGTGATATCCGATTTCGATACAATTCTTTTAATGGCGTCCAAATTCTTGAATGATTCGGGCGATATGTTCTGCTCCCTTGAGATACAAATCAATACGCATATTCTCATTCGGTGCGTGCGCCTGTGAACCCGGATAACCGACACCGGCAGTGGCAACTGGTAGATTAAGCACATGAATAAAAGGATAGTTCGGTCCAGAACCCCCGATCATGGGCATAATTTCCATCGGGTGATCGTAAACTGGTTCTGCGGTTTGCATCACCAATTCAACAAAGGGGTCATCAGGGTCTGTTCTTGCAGGAGGTTCACCACCTAAATAGGTGATCTCAACATCTTTGAATCCCTCTTTATCAAGGAAATTGCGAAGCCCGATTAATACGTTCTCTGGTTTTTGGTTGGGTACCAAACGGAAATCAACTTTTGCTGAGGCTTCAGCTGGGAGCACTGTCTTGCCACCTTCCCCTTGATAACCAGCCGTGAATCCACATATCGTACAGGTTGGTTCGAAGACTTCCGCAAGCCGAAGTTCTACTCCTCCTGTTAATCCTTTCAAAAAGGATTCCACACCATATCGTTGCTTAAACTCATCAGCTTGTTCTGGAAGGGCTTCCATCAGCTTCCTGTCGCGGTCACTGGGTGGTATGACATCATCGTAATGTCCAGGAATGCGAATACGTTCATCGCTTCCCTTGATTGTTCTCAAAGCCCAAATCAATCGCCAGGCTGCGTTCGGAAATATGGAGCCTCCTAAACCGGAATGGGCATCGATCTTGGCAGTTTTAACTGAGAGTTCTACGTAACAGATGCCGCGCATACCCAGGTATTGGATCGGGACGTCTCGATGATCGACACCCCCGAACTCCCAAATACAAGCATCGGCTGCCAGTTTATCCTTATAAATTTCGATGAATTCGTGTAGATGAATGCTGCTTGTCTCCTCTTCGCCTTCAATGATGAATTTAATATTGCAGGGAAGATCGCCTTCTTGATTTAATATAGCATCGATAGCATGCAAACGACTGATGATATGCCCTTTATCGTCGCTGACACCTCGTGCATACATCTTTCCATCACGGATGTTAGGTTCGAAAGGTGGGGTTTCCCATTCATCTAAAGGTTCTGGAGGTTGGACATCGTAATGATTGTAGAACAATAGCGTTTTGTCCAGTTTCCCTTTTCTTTCCGCGAATACAACTGGAGCACCATCGGTTGGCATGATCTCAGTTGAGAAATTGCGTGCGACAAGCATATCCGCTACCAGCTCGGCGCATTCCTGCATACCCCAATTTTGAGCTGCCACACTGGGTTGTGAACACAAACGGGAAAGTTCATCGAGGCTGGAACCAAGATTGCTTTCGAGATAATTCTTTATCTGCGTATAGTCAAGCATGATGAGGTTTTCTCCTTCAAAAGAAAAAATCGATGGATTTTGCACCAGCGAATGCGAAAATCGTCATTTTGATTATTTCACCTATCCAACACCAGAGAAGGAAGCGTAAAATCGGCATTTTTAGTGAGCCCGCAGCCACTCCAGCGAGATCGAAGAAAGGATTTGGGATAGCAGCTAAAACCAAAACTGTTAGGGAGCCATTTCTCTGCATCCAGCGAGTTAGTCGATCGTAAACTTCTACTCGCTCAACAACTGCCTGGCCGCTGAACCCTGCCAGATAACCGGAAAGTTCTCCTAACGCAGCGCCGGTACCAGCTGCGATAGCGACACCTATTGGATTAAATACGCTGCCCATTGTAAATACCAACGCCACTCCTGGAGCAGGTAGCAGCACGGTGGCATACGCCATGAATGAGATCAGGAATATTCCAGGGTATCCATATATCGCCAATTCTGAAGCTCGATCGCGGATACTGAATATAAATAAACTTAGCGCAACAACCACAAAAAGAGCCATAATCCTGGCTAGAGTCAGGCGTCTTTCAGGTGTTAACAATGATCTTAGGAATTTGATTATGACGGTGAAAAGTTGTTGTATCCTGGTATTTGTTCCCTGTCCGGTCCTGGAGGTCATAGTGGCATTTATGAATCTGAGCGCAACAAATCACGCAGGCGCGCTACAACCATATCCATAGCAACCGTGTTTAATCCCCCTTCGGGGATGATCACATCCGCATACCGTTTCGATGGTTCAACAAATTCTAAGTGCATAGGTCGCACAGTTGTTAGATACTGTTGGATCACTGAGTCGGTCGTACGTCCGCGTTCGCTGATGTCACGTTGTAGACGACGAATGAAACGAATATCAGGATCTGTATCAACAAATATTTTTACATCGAAATGATCTCGCAAATCAGGTTCGGAAAAAACCAATATACCTTCAACAATGATCACAGATTGAGCTTGGACTGTGATAGAGCGTGTTGTGCGAGTATGAGTCTTGAAATCATAGACTGGAAGCTCAATTGATTCCCAACCTTTGAGTTTCTGGAGGTGTTTTATCAGTAAGTGGGTATCTAAGGAATCGGGATGATCAAAATTAATCATATCCCGTTGAGCGACAGGAAGATCCTTGAGGTCTTTATAATAGGCGTCATGGGGAATATATGCAATGTGCTCAGTACCAACGCGGCTTAGGATGACATTGGCAATAGTAGTCTTTCCAGAACCTGTTCCCCCAGCAATCCCAATGATGAGCGGGGTTGTGCGTTCAGCCATAACGGAATTATACTGGAACCTTATATATTTAGTAATTCCGGAAGGAAAATCATCAGCCAGAGATTGAACTCCCCGGAATTCCTGATTGAAAAAAGAGCCACCGAAGGGAATTGAACCCTTGACCCGCCGCTTACGAAGCGGCTGCTCTGCCGTCTGAGCTACGGTGGCGAACAGCTATCCGGCGAAGATTATACAGGGTAAACTAGGGAATGGCAAGGAAATGAGGTCTACATTGAATATTGCAATGCTTTCATACCATACTTGTCCATTGGCAACTTTGGGCGGGAAAGATACTGGAGGAATGAATGTATATGTGCGAGATCTGACTCGGATGTTGGGTGTGTTAGGAGTCCACGTAGACGTCTTCACCAGATCTCAAAGTGAGCATGTACCGCATGTTCTGCATGATTTGGGTTATGGGAACCGTGTTGTCCATATAAAAGCTGGCAAGGAGGTCCCGTTACCTAAACAAGAACTGGCTTCACATACTCAGCAATTCTTCATGGGGATTGAGGAATTCGCTTTCCGAAAAAAATTACAATATGACCTGATCCACAGTCACTATTGGTTATCAGGATTAGCTGCTATAAAGCTAAAAGCTAGCTGGGAGGTGCCATTTGTCCACATGTTCCACACCTTAGGTGTAATGAAGCAGCGTGTGGCTAAATTTGAGGATGAGTTTGAAGGGGATTACAGATTAATCGGGGAAAAGAGGATTTTGGATGAAGCGAACCGAATAATCGCTGCTACACCTGCGGAGCTTGCCCAAATTCAGTGGTTGTACCAATTTGATACCCGAAAGATCAAGATAATCCCACCCGGAGTAGATCTCAGCCGTTTTTACCCGATTTCGTCTGATGAAGCTAGAGAAGCGATCGGTGTTCCGCCCTGTGAAAGTATGATTTTATACGTTGGCAGGATCGAACCTCTAAAGGGACTCGACACATTAATTGAGGCAATCGCGCTAATGCGAGCGAATGGTGATATCAATGAGACTGCATTTTGCCTGGCGGTGATTGGTGGAGATCCTGATCTTGGCTCAGAAAATATTGATGCAGAGATGGTCCGCTTAAAGGAACTTTGTCATTCTCATGGATTAGATAAATTGGTCACATTTTTGGGAAAACGTGATCAAGATACCCTGCCCTACTACTATTCAGCGGCGGAGGCTGTAGTGGTTCCTTCTCATTATGAGTCATTTGGTATAGTTGCCTTGGAGGCGATGGCTTGTGGAACACCAGTGGTTGCCTCTCAAGTGGGAGGATTGGCATACCTTGTCCAAGACGGGAAGACTGGATTTACAGTACCAGCAAGCGATGTAGATGCATTGGCAGATCGATTATCGAGATTAATTCATGACCAAGAACTGCGCAATAGGCTAGGCGAAAAGGCTTCAAAGGTTGCTGAAGAATTCAGCTGGGATATCATCGCCAAACAAGTCCTCGATCTTTACGAAGAAATGCTCGGGTAAGTTTTTTTTGTTAAAAACGTTCCAAAAGGTTGACACTATCTGTTACAGTGAGTAAAATCAGATTAGTAGTTTGATTATGGATTACTAATAGGATTATTGTGGAATTATTATCTTCCTTGGTCTCACTGGGATTAACCGAATATGAAGCAAAGATATACCTGGCGTTATTAAAAGAATACCCAGCAAATGGTTACCAGCTTAGCAAAAGGACTGGCGTCCCACGCTCGATGGTTTATGAGGCGTTGGGGCGCTTACACACTCGAGGAGCTGTGCTTAAATCGGGGGATAAACGGTCGACCCTTTACCGCCCTGTTCCACCTGATGAACTGCTTGATCGTTATGATCGAGAACATAAGCAACTTATTGAAAATTTAAGCGAACGGTTATTGGCTATTTACGAAGTTGAATACGAAGATTCACTCTGGACAGTGAATGAAAGAGGAGCTGTATTCGCATATGCTTCTCAGATGATCGCTAAGGGGAAGGAAGAAGTATATCTTGTATTGGATGACTTATCATTAGAAGAATTGCGGGATTTTATATTAGCTGCGAGCAATCGGGAGCTACAGGTTGGTGCACTATTGACAGGTAATGGGGAATTGGAATGCAGCCAGGTTTCTTACCACCCTCCGGTTGAAAGTGAAATGCAAGGTCTAGAAGGAATGCTTATAGTTGTCGTTGATAGTCAAGAGTGCTTAATAGCAAATTTGATGGGTGATGTTGAAGCGACCATCACCAGGAACAAGAACCTGGTACTCATCGCCCGTCAATTTATCTGGATGGAATTATTCACCCAACGTATAAATGAACGTCTGGGATCTGTTATGTTGGATTTGTTGGATGAGACAGATCGCCACATTTTAAGGAGTTATTCAATCGAAGAACAAAGGATCAAAAGTGAATCGTGAAAGAATTAAAAGTAGTCAGCCGCGAACTGCATTCTAAAGATCTGGACCACCATAATCATACCGATCCACATAAACAGGCTTCGGCTATTTCGGATATCATTCTTGGCGGTCAAGATGGGCTTGTCAATGTCTTGGGAATTATTCTTGGTGTTGCCGCTGCGACTGGAGATGCTTATATTGTTCTAGTCGCTGGCCTGGCAGCAACTTTCGCTGAATCAGTATCTATGGGAGCGGTTGCATACACATCAACAGTTGCTGATGCTGATTATTACGAAAGTGAACGCGAGCGTGAGTATCGCCATATCAAGGAAGTTCCCAATTTAGAAAAAGAAGAGATAAGGAGCATTTACGCTAATAAAGGTTTTGATGGTGAAATGCTGAACAAAATTATCGATACAATCACTGCAAATCAAGATGTTTGGGTTGCGGTGATGATGGCAGAAGAACATCAGTTGCAACCTGTTAACCGCAAGCATGCTCTACGCTCCGCGATTATTGTTGGTGTGGCGGCCGTTATCGGTTCATTAATTCCATTAATACCTTTTATGTTTGTTCCAATTTCGGCAGCGATGGTAATATCAATAAGCCTTTCCGCATTTGTTTTGTTCACTGTAGGAGTTGTCAAAGCTCGTATGACCGTCGGTCACCCAGGAAAGAGCGGTATTGAAATGGCAGCGATCGGTATTACCAGTGCTTTGGTAGGTTATGCAGTTGGTGTTTTATTAAAAGTTCCTGCAGTTCCATAGATCCCGGTGATAAAATCCTTATATAGCTGAGGTTTCGCTTTTGGACCAAGCTTTTAATGTTCCCCTAAAAAGAGCTCTTCCGAAGTAATCACTATCGAAAGAAAGGCGATCGTACCCTTTATTAATCAATTCCACCATTAAAGGTTTGAGCTGCTCACCGTAGTGGTACATGCACTTCTTTGGGTGGATTCCCGGCCAGGAATAACATGAGACTACAGTACGTCTATGTGTAGATGGAATCGTGAGAGGCACTGTTTTCTCCCAATCCGGATCATCCCAATTAAATACATATTTATCTAAATTTCCTTGGGGAATACCCTCAATACCGCGCACTACGGGTGGATGAGTATCTATAGTATAGGGATCGACTGCCAGGTCTGTGATTATTGCATGATCAGGAAGCCGCTCAAGCCAAGAGTTAGGAATAACGGGTTTGGAAGAGTCGAGTCTTTGTGTTGCGTCAACTAAAATATCACAGCTGGACAGAATGTCTCGCATAGTTTCCTTGAATTCAGTTAGGTCATAGTCCACTACTGTTACTTGTACGCCAGGAGATCCCCCGGCAATTAATTTTTTGCGTAGCTCGGGATTGCCGTAGGATATTGCAGCCTGAACGACATTTTTCCCCACTTCGCCTGCACCTAATACTGTAACGCGGACAGGAGGACGTAGTGGACTCTCGAAGCCCGGGGGGGGATAATTCTTAGCCAGAGCTTCGAAAGCCACCTCAAGACCATTCCAAGCAACAGCCTTGAGATTTTCGATTAATCGTTGACCAGAATCATCCTTAATCGTATCAAGAGAGATCCCTCTCAGGTTCAGTTCATTCAGAAATTCAACTCTATCAGGACGAGTTGGATAGTGGAGCATTGAAATCAAGCAGGCACCCGGGCGCATAAGTTTAATCATCTTATCTCCCGGATATCTCAAGACCAGTACATAGTCTTGTGAGTAGACTTCTTCAATTTCACCAAAACTGGCTTGCCCGGTGACATCAAGATAATCCTTTTCAGTTAATCCCACTCCAGATCCATAATCGTTTTCAAGGGTAATTTCCCAACCCAAATTTCCTAAGAAAGCGATAAAACCAGGTAAGAAGTCGCGTCGTTCTCCTGGTTCGAGATGCATACGGGGAAGTCCAATACCGAGTTTTTTACTGGTTATCATCGTCTCACCTTAGACAAGTATTTTCCATCGGAAGCTTTTGTCTAATATTACCAAATGAGTATTTAAAAAATTGATTATTCACGGATATGGAGCAAAACATCAAAAAATTCAATAATTTCCTACCGAATCCTTAAACACAAATTTAGCGAAAGTGCCACTAAATAAGCGGTGTCTTAATTTCTAATTACCCAGTTTGTTGGTTGAAATAATTGAAAATTGCTTCGGAAATGATTGCGACCAAATCGGAGGCAGGCTCCCAGATCAGCTGGTCGGGATGGTGGATGAATACCGCGAGGACATAATTTCCACCTGGGGTATAAACGATTCCAGCATCCCCAAGAGTGTTCATCACTCCAAAGTAAGTAACCCAGCCGTGTTTGTGGGCTACTGGAGTGCCATCTGGAACGCCGGCCTCAATCAGCAGACCGATCTTGTTTCGTGCCAGGTAACCGAGCATTTTCTGGCATTCAGGCTGGGTAAATTCTTCAGGGAATACGGCCACAAGATTACCACCTCCAGTTTGGTTGCACTGGTAAATGTCTTCTAGCAACATACCGATATCAGAGGGGGTAGTCTGGTTATAGATATCCGGATCGGTATTGATATCCGTTCGCTGGTTTGAAGGAGTGTTATAGGCAGAAAGGAGAGGTGCTCCTGGGTAAAATTGACCTGCCAAGAAGGTGTTTTCCAATCCAAGGGTTTGCATATCGGCAGTGATTTCGATTGGACCGGTTGCTCGGTCGATCACCCGTTCCATCAACCAATCTGCAGGATCGTTCCCAGATTTTTCAATCATTTCTTCAATCAAGCGTTCGGTTTCTGAATCGATGCTTTCGTCTAAACGGCGATACGCCGAGACCATGATTGGGATTTTGATAATACTTGCAGCAGTAAAGGCAACATCTGGATTTGTGGAAAAATCGTCTCCCTGGCTATATGCAAAATTGATCTCTTCGCCGGTTTGTAAATCTAACAAATATAGTCCTACAAGGCCGTCAAATTCTGAGAGATCGACGGTCTGCTTCAGCAAGATCTCTAGATTATCAATCGATGGCCTGGGGGGATTGGTGCGTTCCAGGGGTAAATCAACAACCCTTCTGGATGTGGAACGTAATGCGGTTTCAATCAGCTCAACTGACCGGTCAATATCCAAAGCAGTTCCCTGTATACCAGGTTGGAAGTTAACAGTACCAACGGAGGGTATAGCAGCCGTCGGAGGTTGATCGTATCGATTAGCTATTTCAGATTCAAGGTATGTCCTGAGACGAGCCTCAGAAAATGAAGCCCGCAGAGGGATTGTTGCAGGAGACGGAGTTCGTCCCCACAGGAAATTCCAAAATTCCACCCAAAATGGTTGTTGACTGCGGGTCAGGTCTGCCGCGGCCAGCATACTTTCAAGATCTAATTCAAATTCTGCAATGGCTGGTTCGAGATGGATAACTTCTTCCCCATAATGAACCTCAACCGGCGTGGCTGAAAAGACTTCCAACAATCGTTGCGCACTCGCGGCACGATCTAAACCACCTACTGATACATCGGCGATTACCATGCCATCAGGGAAATTTGCTCGCAAACGGCTGAATCTTACCAGCTGCAGCGTGAATAAGATCACTGCACCAATTATCAGGAATAATGAAATCCAACGTAATACTGAAAATGAACTACCTCTCATCACGCCGAAATATATCACAACAAAGATGAAATTTAAACAATCTATAACAATTTTCTAACCTTCCATCTGGAATACTTTTATAGATAATTTTTATATGAGAGCCAGGCAACTGCTAAGGATCCTTTGCTCCTTGTTGAAATCCACATGAATGAATTGAAATCCATCAGTTTGAAATGCACTTAATGGTCTGATGAGAGGATTGTGATGTGAACCTGCAATTCCAAACTGGAGGATAGTCTTTATGGTATGATGCAAATTTGAGGAGTCTGCATTGAAGGATGGTAAAAGGTTTCCAATTTTCCCAATCTTGCTCATTACTGGCGGTATTCTGATTTTAATCGGAGTCGCAGTGAGTATTATCATTTTACGTTTGCCTGATAATAGAGCTCCATTGGTTGATTCGGGAGCGGATATTCCGAACCCTGAAATGACAAGGGTGAGTTTGATGGAAGCGAAAGATGCATACGAAACAGGTGCGGCTGTCTTTGTTGATGTGCGTGAAAAATCTATTTATGATAGAGGTCACATACCAGGAGCCAAGTCTATTCCCTTAAGCGAGATCGAACAGAGGAAGGGTGAACTTGATCCCAATGGCTGGATCCTGCTATATTGCACTTGACCGAATGAGGATCAAAGTGCCCGTGCGGCAAGGATTCTGAGTGATTATGGTTATGAGAGAGCTAATCCGATTCTAGGTGGATTGCAAGCCTGGGTTGCAGCTGGATACCCAATTGAGCCATAAGGATTCAGGGAATGACGAATTCGATTAGATTATTCATTCAATTCTCACGACCAGTTTTTCTAGTTGGGGGTGTATTAGTATATGCATTAGGGGTTGGAATTGCTCGTTATTTGGGTGCCGGAATAGATTGGGGTCTGTACTTATTGGGGCAAGTCTATGTGACAACAATGCAGCTCAGTGCTCAATATCTTAATGAGTATTTTGATTCACCTGCCGATTCAGACAACCCTAACCGGACTCCCTTCTCTGGTGGTAGTGGTGCAATCGGCGAGGGTAAATTATCTCGCGAAACAGTGATGTGGGCGGCATTGACCACTTTGACTATCCTGGCATCGTTGACCGTAATTTTACTCAACGTTGTTCCTGTTTCCCCCCTTTTAGTGACTATAGTGGTTCTCGCATTTTTGGGTAGTTTTTTTTATTCAGTCCCGCCTATTCGATTATCCAGTACAGGATATGGGGAATTAACTACTTCGATTCTGGTGGCAAATCTAGTACCGATCTTTGCGTTTGTATTACAGTTCCAGGAGCTTCACCGATTACTGGCGATGAGCACCTTCCCATTAACTGCATTGCATTTAGCGATGATGATCGTCTTTGAATTCCCCGATTATTATAATGATATCAAATATGAAAAACTGACTTTACTGGTACGTCTAGGTTGGGAGCGGGGGATGGTAATCCACAATATCCTGATTCTGACCGCTTTTTTACTCCTGGGGACAGCTGCTGCTTTTGGAATACCACTTGGGATTGTTATACCAGCATTCTTACCTCTTCCTTTAGCCCTCTTGCAAATTTGGCAATTGAGACGTATCTCAGCTGGAGCGAAACCGAATTGGAACACAGTTAGCCTCACTGCAGTGGTTTTATTTAGCAGTGTCGCATATCTGCTTGCGTTCACTTTCTGGACCAGATGAATGTGCTTGGTTAATAAACAACATGCCTGAATTCATTGATCTTCTACCTCCAAGAGAAGCACTTAAAGGCTTCATGGATCTGATTGGTGTGAGGTCTGAGTCAGAAGAGATCGAGACCAAAAACTCCATTAACAGAGTGACATTCAAAGATATCATTGCTCCGCATTCACTTCCCTCGTTTTCCCGATCGACTGTTGATGGATTTGCAGTTCGTGCTGCTGATACATTTGGAGCAAGTGATTCACTTCCCATTTACTTAAATCTTTTGGGAGAAGTGGAGATGGGAAGTGAACCAGACCTGAGTATTTCGACTTCTCAATGCAGCCTCATTCATACCGGCGGTATGCTGCCAGAAGGTGCGGATTCAGTTGTAATGTTGGAAAACACTCAAGTTGTAAAATCCGATCAAATTGAGGTTATGCGTCCTGTAGCCGTTGGTGAAAACGTTCTTGAGATAGGCGAAGATGTGAAGGATGGGGAGATTGTAATACCAGGAGGGCAACTACTACGACCGGCTGAAATTGGTGGTCTATTGGGTTTAGGCATAACTAGAATTTTGGTCACCAGACGACCTTCTGTAGCCATTATTTCAAGTGGAGATGAAGTGATTCCCCCACATCAAAGTATACTTCCAGGGCAGGTAAGGGATATCAATTCCTATACCCTTAGCGCATTGGTCGATAAACTAGGTTCGATTCCGATCGCTTTTGGCATTGTTTCAGATGATGAAGAAGAATTATATTCAGTTGCGTTAAGAGCGCTTAGGGAATGTGATTTGGTGGTGATCACAGCAGGGTCTTCCGCCAGCACACGGGATTTGACTGCCAAAGTGATAAATAGGTTAGGTAAACCTGGGGTGATTTCTCATGGAGTTAATGTGCGCCCAGGTAAGCCTACAATCCTTGGCGCTTGCGTGTCGGAAGGCTACGATTACGCAAAACCTGTGATCGGTTTACCTGGAAATCCAGTGAGCGCTTTGGTCATTGCATTATTGTTCGTAGAGCCGGTAATAGACTTTCTACACGGAATGCGGACACCTCGAATTCGCCCGCGAGTCATGGCAAGCTTGGCAATAAACCTGGCTTCCCAATCGGGGCGGGAAGATTGGGTTCCCGTTAAATTAATTCAAGAGGGACGATCATATGTTGCTGATCCAATTTTTGGAAAAAGTAATCTAATTTTCACCCTTGCACGCGCGGATGGATTGGCTTATATTCCATCAGCTGTAACGGGTTTAAACCCAGGTGATGATGTCGAAGTAATGCTTTTATAAGATCGGCAGAGAATAGACATAATTAATCCGTCGAAAGGATGTGTATAACAAATTGGGAAGCCATTTTTTACCCTGGTCTGACTAAACTGTACTGTAGCCAAAATGAAAATAAACTCCGCCACATTTAGAGCAATTAGTTAATGTACCTGCATGACATCCCCTTTCCAGAAGCCCAAAGTCGTTTCGAAGAAGCGCTTAAAGAAACGAACCTATGGGGAATGATTGGTGTTGAGCAGATCCCCTTGGATGAAATGGCATTAGGGAGGGTTTTAGCCGAGTCGGTATGGGCAAAGTTATCTGCACCACACTATCATGCGGCAGCTATGGATGGCTATTCAGTCCGCTCAAGAGAGACTGAGGGCGCCTCTCAAACCCATCCTCTCTCATTGCTTGTTAGTGACCAGGCTGTTTATGTTGATACTGGAGATGCCTTACCAGCTTGGGCGGATGCTGTTATCCCGATCGAAGTCGTAGAAACTCTCGATTTGGAAGGCAACCCAACGCCAGTCGACCAGAGCCCGCAAGCGATCCGTATTCGTGCAGCTGTCACCCCCTGGAGGCACATTCGTCCCATGGGGGAAGATATTGTGACAACCCAATTGATCTTACCTGCTGGTCATACTTTACGACCTGTTGATCTAGGTGCAATTGCAGCCAGTGGGCACGAACGAGTTAGCGTATCTCGGCGACCTAAAGTTGCTATAATTCCGACCGGTAGTGAGCTGGTTCCTATAGGAAGTGATGTTTCACCAGGAGAGATCATTGAGTTTAATTCAATCGTTTTGGCCTCCCAGGTGACAGACTGGGGGGGAGAAGCAACCCGATTTCCGATTACACCTGATGATTTTGATCAACTTTGCGCCCAAGTTAGTAATGCAGCAAAAGATTACGATTTAATCTTGCTTAATGCTGGTTCCTCAGCTGGTGCAGAGGATTATTCTGCTAAGGTTGTTGAGCAGTTGGGGGAATTATTGGTACATGGAGTAGCAGTACGACCTGGCCATCCAGTGATTCTCGGGATGATTAACCAATTTGGAGAACCAGTAAAACCTGAAAGCATATCGAATGATGGAACTGAGTCCAAGCCAAAGCCTACTCCGATTATCGGGGTACCTGGATATCCGGTCTCATCAGCATTAACCGGAGAGCTATTTGTCGAACCATTGCTATCCAGATGGCTTGGAAGACGACCTGCAAAGCATAAAACCACTGAAGCAATAATTACGCGAAAAATTACTTCTCCAGCTGGGGATGATGATTATGTGCGAGTCGTGTTGGGACAGGTTGCGGATCGCTTATTAGCTGCACCTTTAGCTCGTGGAGCTGGTGTGATCACTTCATTGGTTAGAGCGGATGGTTTGGCATTATTACCTCGAGGATCGCAAGGATTGCAAGCTGGGGAAGTGGTTCATATTCGCCTATACCGCGACATGATGGAAATCGACAATACAATATTTGCAACCGGTTCTCATGATATCACTCTGGATATACTCTCTCAATTTCTATTCCATGCTGAACGTCGTTTAGTTTCTACGAATGTGGGTAGCATTGGTGGATTGATCGCTTTACAGCGCAATGAGGCTCATCTGGCTGGTGCCCATCTATTAGACCCCCACTCAGGAGAATTTAATATCTCATATGTTAAGCAATATTTGCCTGACTTTGCTGTGAATATCATTGCCCTGGTAGGACGCCAACAAGGCTTGCTTGTACCAAAGGGAAATCCGAAACAGATCAAATCACTTTCAGATCTTGCTAGGTCGGACGTGACCTTTGTCAATCGCCAAAGAGGGTCTGGAACTCGTGTGCTGCTTGATTATCATCTGGATGCCCTGAATATCGCAAAGGAAGCAATCCAGGGATACAATCATGAGGAATTCACCCACCTTGCGGTTGGTGCGGCAATCGCTTCTGGTAGGGGGGATTGTGGATTAGGTATCGCGGCGGTAACTCATGCTCTGGATCTTGAATTCATTCCCCTTTTCGAAGAAAGATATGATCTGATTATTCCTAAAGAATTTTCCAGCAACTCCTTGTTGGCCCCTTTATTCGAAGTGATCGAAGATACTAATTTCCGAAAGTTAGTTGCCAGTCTTCCTGGGTATGATATTGCACCTATGGGAAAGTTAATTGCAGAATTACCGTAAGAAATAAATAAATAATTATGGAGGATGATAATGCCTATCCCAGCTGGGGATATAGCCCCAGATTTCAACTTACTTGATGAGCAGGAGAAAATTCATCACTTGTCAGATTATCGGGGAAAATTTGTCGTTCTATATTTTTATCCTCGAGATGATACTCCAGGCTGTACAAAAGAAGCCTGTGGATTTCGGGATGATTATTCCGATTATGAAAAAGCTGGGGTGACGATATTGGGCGTCAGTCCGGACACTTCACAGTCACACTTAAAATTTAAGTCCAAGTATGATCTTCCTTTTACTCTCCTGGCAGATCAGGATCACAAAGTGTCAGAGAAATATGGTGTGTGGGGAACAAGAAAAATCTTTGGACGAGAGATCAATGGTATTCTCAGAACTACTTTCCTGATTGGAGTAGATGGCAAAATCTTGAAAGTTTTTGAGAAAGTAAGACCAGCTAATCATAGTGCTGAAATTCTCGCAGTATTTGACCAAATGGAATAAGCATTGAAGAGAAATCCTTATTGGTGGTTGATTATAATGGCCTCATGCTGTTTGTTTATATCAGCGTGTGGCGATCAACCTTCGAGATCAATTTTCTTAGAGACTGAAGAAGCATCTGGAATTCCTGATCCTCCAGAGACCTTTGCGGATCTAATAAATCCTTTTGCCGGAGATCAGGGAGCTGCATTAGAAGGTGAAATTTTGTATCAGGCGAATTGTTCATCCTGTCACGGCTTTACCGGTGAAGGTGATGGCACTGCATCAGCTGGATTGGATCCGAAGCCCCAAAACTTGGCTGAGCGACAATCAGAATTGAGCGATGCGTATTTGTTCTGGCGAATCTCAGATGGGGGTTTGATTGAACCGTTCAATTCTTTAATGCCAGGCTGGAGAGGATTATTATCTGAGGATCAAATCTGGCAGGTGATCACCTATCTACGCACTTTTTAATAGCATAATGCTTTTTTCCTGTTGAATTTAGATATCACATTGTGAATAAAGTGAATCACAGAATAGAATTCAGGTAAAATTTGCTCTGTGAAAGTCAAAATCGATAAGACTCAAATCTTTAATCAAGCAGCCTCTGTGAAATGGGTGGCAGCTGGAATTTCCTTCTTGGTGATATTGATCCTGATAGGAGGAATTTGGGTTTGGCGACAAAACAATTTGTTAGTAAGTATCTTTCTTGGTGTGGCGATAGCTGGGGTTGTATATTTCATCGCTGGAAGGTTCATTCAATTGCAGGCTGAATTGATCAATATGCAGAATCGCATAGCTGTAATTGAAGAAGAGGCAGATAATGCAAATCGCAGGCTTGAAGCAGTCTTTAAGCTTGGTCGAAAATTTGTAGAATCTAAAGATGAAAACGAAGTCATTTCATCAATGCTAGCTACCTCCGTAGATTTAGTTGGAGCAGTCGGAGCATCTTTGGTTCCCATTGATGAGCGCGGTCAGCCAATGACCGCCATTAGCTACGGTGAATTACCAGATCAAGTGATGGATGCTTGGGTTGAATACCTAGCCTCGCCATCTATAAGACACAGTTGTGGCACATGTCAAAAGACCGGGAGTTTCGTCCAAAGTTGTCAATTGGTTGAAATACCCGCACTAAAAAACCAGCTCGATAGTGATCCATCCAGCGTTTATTGCCTACCATTAAGGCGCGGTGACCACGAGTTCGGCGTCATGAACCTGTATTTGTCTGACAGCCATAGTTTGGATGCTGATGCACAGGATTTCTTGCTTGCATTACTCGACGAAACAGCATTAGCTCTCGAGAGTATCCGCTTGCAAAATCGCGAAATTTTTATGTTGCAACAGATGCAGGCTGTGAGGCGATCTACGGACATTGAAGGGATGGAATTAAATTTCCTCGAAAATATCAAAAATACTCTCGAGGCTGATTTTGTTTTGCTTCAACCTCAAGAGTCGCATGAGAGTAATCCAGATCAGATATTAGTTGGAGATATACCAGAATCAGGATCTACATTAGTCGATGGGCTGATCCAAGGCGTCATAAAATCTGGTAAGCCTGTATTATTGGGAGATGTTGAGGGATACCCTGGTGGACACCAGTCGATTCATTCATTGTTGGCGGTTCCAGTCACAACACCAGGCACAGCTTCTCACGGCGTTATATTGGCCGGAAATGTGAGTTATCATAAATTCAACACCCGGCACCTTATGCTTCTCCAGACATTGGCTGGGCAGGTGAACAAGATCTCACAGAACGCGGGTTTAATAGCAGAACTTGAATTTAATGCCATAATTTCAGAACGGACAAGGTTGGCACGCGAGATACACGATGGCTTAGCACAGACACTTGGGTTTCTAAAACTGCAGGCAGCCCAAATGGAAAACTTGCTTGTAACTCATGATACAGACCGCCTCCAGGAACGCTTGACAACCACATATAAAGTGCTCTCTGATGCTTATAATGATGTACGTCAAGCTATTGATGGTTTACGCATCTCTCCAAATGGGGATGGATTGACTACATGGTTGAGAGAGACCTGCCTTGAGTTTGAGGAGAACACAGGCTTGCCGGTGAGTTTAAAGGAGAGTTCTGTTGAGGCGAAGTTGCCTTTAGAGGTTCAAGCACAGCTAATTCGCATTGTGCAAGAGGCATTAAGCAATGTTCGTAAACATTCGGGTGCCACGCGTGCCTGGATAAATTGCAATCAATCGGAAAATGGGTTTATGATTGAGATCGGTGACGATGGATGTGGATTTTCTCTAGAAGAGGTACCAGGTGTGTCCCGATATGGATTACAAGGTATGCGTGAGCGCTCTGACCTGATTGGCGGAGAAATTGAAGTGATTAGTGGGAAAGGTGAAGGTACAATCATCAGGGTTAATTTGCCAAAGTATATGGTGAGGATGAATAGTGGATAAAGTACGCCTCGTCGTTATTGACGATCATGCATTATTTCGCGCAGGATTGGTGAGTCTTCTTTCAACAATCCCTGAATTCGAGATTGTTGGCGAAGCGGGTGATGGCTTAGAGGGTTTAACGGTGATTGAGAGAACGGAACCTGATATAGTTTTACTCGATGTGAACATGCCAATAATGAGTGGGGTGGAGATGATCGAAGCCTTACAAATGAAACACAATCCACGTGTCTTGATGTTAACTGTGTCGAAGCATGACGAAGATTTGTTTGGCGCCATCGCTGCTGGAGCGGATGGGTATTTGCTCAAGGATGCAGAACCAGATGAATTGCGCCGATCTATCAATCTGGTTGCAGAGGGTAAATCGGTGTTATCTCCAGAAGTAACCCAGCGAGTGTTTAAGGCGATCAGCAGTTCTCAAGGATTCCCTCTCGAGGTAGCTTTGAGCAAGAGGGAGATGGATGTGCTTAATTGTCTGGCGAGAGGCATGACAAGTGCCCAAATTGCTAGTGAATTATTTATCTCAGAGAATACCGTAAAAACGCACGTCCGCCATATTTTGGAGAAGCTCGAGGCTTCGAACAGGGCTGAAGCAGTCAGTCGGGCTATTCAAATGGGCATCATTCGACAATAATTTTTCTCATTTTTTAAACCATTAATTTGACAGAAGGGTGATTCATCAAATCACCCTTTTGTGTATATAAAATCCTTCCTTTTTCAATATTGAGGGGAATGACTTTTTAATTCCTATTTGGTAAATTAGGATTTATTCCAAAGTTGTCTTGAAATGATTTATTAAATTGATGACTTCTAAAAAACAACCTGGCCCTTTACGCATCCTGATCGCCTCAAGCCACCCACTTTTTGCTCAAGGTTTGAATAGCTTGTTGCAAAGGCGTACAGAAATGGAAACTGTTGTTGTCGGTATGGTTTCCACGATCAAGGAGGCAGTGGAAGCGTTGCATGAACTCCATCCCGATCTTGTTATTGTTGATTACGATGATGATAAAGTAAACCGGGAGGAATTCCTGGCGCGCTTTGTTGAGGGTGAAGGTCGTTTACGGGTTGTACTCTTATCACTGAAAGAAGGGGGAGATGAAGCTATTGTATACGATCGTCGTTCGATGGCCGCTTCACAAATCGAAGATTGGCTCGACGATTGGTCCGAATTCAATGAGAAAGCCTCTCCAAACCGAGAATACCCAGTGCAAATGGACGAAGAGCAAGAACAACCGCAGAGGAGAAACACTATGAGACATATTATTGTTGCCGGGTTGTTAGTTATTATCCTAACGGTAGTGACCATATTATTACTAACCAATATCAGATTGCTGCCAGAAGCAGCCAGTCTCCAGGCAATACCCATTGATAAGCTTTTCCGATTAGATTTCATTGCAATTGCTGTTTTGTTTTCATTGATTGTTGGATTAATGGTTTACAGCATTGTCGTGTTTCGGCGCCGTAAGAACGACATGAGTGATGGACCTCACGTCGAAGGTAACATTAGATTAGAGGTTGTCTGGACATTGATTCCTTTAGGTTTTGTCCTGTTTTTGGCATATTATGGTAGCGCCGCTTTAGGGGAGACTCAAGCCGCAGATCCAAAGCCACTTAGAGTGGATGTGGTCGGCTCTCAGTGGTCTTGGAGATTTGAATACCCGGATTATGGAATAATTTCGACCGAGCTGATACTGCCGGTTGACAAACAAGCTTTGTTGTCTCTGTCATCCACAGATGTGATCCATTCTTTCTGGGTTCCTGAGTTTCGGGTAAAACAGGATGCACTGCCAGGTGATGGTTTCGAACGTGAATTAAGGGTAACTCCAGACCTTATTGGAAATTACAAAGTGAGATGTGCTGAGTTGTGCGGTAGATTGCATTACGACATGTTGGCGGCAGTGAATGTAGTCTCTCAAGATGATTTTGACGCCTGGGTTATCTCTCAAACAGAACCGCTATCGGATGATCCAGTAGAGAGGGGTGAAATGTTTGCCCAACAATTCGGCTGTATCGCCTGTCACAGTCTTGATGGTACACAACTGGTTGGTCCAACCTGGAAAGGGGTCTTTGGCTCCCAGGAACAATTGGATGATGGCACCTCGGTTCTCGTCGAGCGAGATTATCTATTCAAATCGATTCGGGAACCAGGGCTCCAGATTGTGGCAGGGTATCAGGATTTGATGCCCGCGAACATTGCTGAAGGCATGACTGATGAACAGATTGAAGACGTGATCGCATTCATTGAGAGTTTGAGATAGGAATCCAGGAGGAAGGTATGAGATTTTATAAATTATCGATCGTTCGAGGCCTTTTATTCATGGTGATCGGAACTCTATTAGGTGTGGTGATCACTATCATGTTGAGGCTGCTATTGGGAATGAGTGCCTGGAGAGCAGAACCCGTCCTGGTTGCCGGAGCTCTTTTGGGAGCAGTATTTTTCATGTTCGGTACCGGTGTACTTGATGACTGGCTCAAATGGGCAAGGGGTGAAGATACTCCGGAGCCTTCGGTTGAATCAGAGATCGAAGGCTACAAACGCTACTTGCATGTCTCGTTTGATCATAAGGTCATTGGGATCCAATATGGTGTTACTTCATTGTTTATCATGATGGTGGCCGGCCTATTTGCCTTGATCTTCCGCACTGAGTTAGCACAAACTGGGCTTCAATTCCTCACTCCAGATGGCTACAACACATTGATTAGCTTGCATGGGATTGTAAATATTGGGGCAATACTGCTGGGTGTCGGTGCTATGTCCAATTATCTCGTACCGTTAATGATCGGTGCCAATGATATGGCGTTTCCCCGCTTGAACGCTTTTGCGTACTGGATCAATATTCCAGGTATTTTGATGTTGTTGAGTACTATCATTTTAGGTGGCATTGATGCAGGATGGACCGGGTATCCACCTTTGAGCGCTAATCTGACCAAGATCGGCTTCTCGATGTTTTTCTTGGGTGTTTACTTGATCGGTCTTTCATCGATATTTGGTGCGTTGAATTTAATCACCACGATCGTCAGAATGAGAGCGCCAGGAATGTCTCTGTTTCGTATGCCGATTTTTGTCTGGTCTGTATTGGCAACGTCGTTGATTGCGCTCACCGCGACACAATTAATTGGTCTCTCCTTCCAACTTGTTCTATTTGAGCGCATCTTTGGGATGGATTTCTTCAATCCTGAGCAGGGTGGAAATGTACTCCTCTTCCAACATTTATTCTGGTTTTATTCTCACCCCGCGGTTTATGTATTTGTACTTCCAGGATTGGGTGTGATCAGCGAATTATTGCCGGTGTTCGCCCGCAAGCCGCTCTTCGGGTACAGGTGGGTGGCATTATCGTCTATGGCTATTGCCATTGTTGGATTCTTTGTTTGGGCACATCACATGTTCACCTCGGGTATGGCAAGCTTCCTGCGCGTGCCCTTCACATATACAACACTTCTGGTCGCAATACCGACGGGTATCAAGTTCTTTAGTTGGGTGGCGACCATTTGGGGTGGAAAACTCACGTTTAAGACACCTATGTTATATGTATTGGGTGCGATTTCAATTTTCCTTTTGGGTGGATTGAGCGGACCGCCTAATGCAACTGTTGCCACAGACCTGCATATTCATGATACCTATTTCATCGTGGGACATTTCCATGCCACCATGTTCGGCGGTTATCTCTTTCCCTTCATCGCAGCAATTTACTATTGGTTCCCACTGATGACCGGTCGAATGTATAGCGAGAGGTTGGGAAAACTCTCTTTCTGGCTGATTTTGTTGGGTTTCTACGCGCAATCTCTCATTCAGATGCAGACTGGTTTATTAGGCATGCGTCGCAGAATCGCCGATTACGATCCTGCATTGGGAGTCGATCTCCAGCAGCTGCTTATCTCCATCGCGGGATTTGTCGTAGGTTTGGGCGTGCTGGTATTCGTTGTGAACTTGGTGCGGAGCGTGCGGCATGGTGAGGCTGCAGTACCTAATCCATGGCGTTCGCGATCGCCGGAGTGGCAGATTCCCACACCGGTGTCTGGGCACAACTACGATGAACCGTTTGAAGTGATCGGTGATCCTTACGACTACGGTCTTGAAGACTCGGAGTACACAACTTTAGGGGGATCATCACCTTCCCCGTTACCAGCATCTGCAGCCGCGGACTAGATTATTAATTTTGATACAGGATAGCATTTCAAGGAGCGTATCAGATGGAAGAAAATGAAAAGAAGCAAGAACAAAATAACGGAGGATATAAAGAAGATAGGAACATAGGCGTGGCTGTTTTTATTCTCCTAATATCCTTGACGATCGGTGAAGTCTTTATTGGTGCGATTGCGGTTGATTGGACGTGGCCATTATGGGGAATTGCGATATTGAAAGCAGTCTTGATCGTATATTTCTTCATGCATGTCACCAGAATGTTTGGAATGCCTAAGGAGGAGCAGTCATGACCACTCAGGTCGAAGTACAAACCGATTACCAATATAAATCTGATTCAAACCGTTTAGGTCTGTGGTTGTTTATTATTTCAGATGCGTTCGTCTTCGTAGGTTTACTTGTCAGCCGCTTCTATCTTTTTGGTGGTGTACGCCCTGAACTCAACCAAATTCTTGGCGCGATCGTCACCTTTGTCCTTTTGACCAGCAGTTTCTTTATGTATCGAGCAGATATTGCGATCAAACACGGGAATGTAAAAGGTTTTACTCGCAACATAATGGTGACGTTCATCCTTGGAATCTTATTCCTGGTTGGGGTTGTGGGATTAGAATGGCCGACCGCCCCATTCTCACCTGGAGAGAATGCGATGGCTTCGATATTCTTCACCATGACGGGCATGCATGCCTTGCATGTTCTCTCGGGGGTTGTGTTCTTGATCATCGTCTATCGGAATGGGAAGAAAGGATTGTATTCTAAAGAACGACACCTGCCAGTTGAGGCAGCTGCAATATACTGGCACTTCGTCGATGTGGTTTGGGTATTTTTCTACCCTGCCTTGTATTTGATGGGTCGTCCAGTTTAACCTCAAAACAAATTGGAAATCTTTTGGATCTTATTGGATTATCAAAACATAAACTCTATCACAAAGCCTGACCTGAAATGAAACCACGTCATCTTTTGCTTTTTGGATTTGCTATCCTGGTTGGATTGGTAGGCGCGTATCTTTTCCTCGGTCAAACGCGAGAATACACATTTCATGGCTCCTTGATCGATCCACCAGTTATGGCTCCCCAAATTAATTTGACTGATGTTGATGGCGGGTCATTCGAATTGAGCGATTTAAATGGGCAGGTTGTGATCATGTTCTTTGGCTACACAAGTTGTCCGGATGTGTGCCCAGTAACACTTTCAGACTTTCTCCGTGTTCGCACTCAACTTGGAAAAGAAGCGGAAGAAGCCAGTTTCGTATTCATCACTGTTGATCCGGAAAGGGACAGTCCAGAACGTATGAAAAAATACCTGACCAATTTTGATCCGGAGATAATTGGTTTAACCGGATCGCGCAGTGAGCTTCAAACTGTGTGGTCCTCTTATGGGGTGTACCAGGCAAAATCTGAGGGCAGCAGCGAAGAGAATTATTTAGTCGATCACAGCTCCAGGATTTATGTGATCGATAAGGCTGGGAATCTGCTGCTGACTTATTTATTTGGAACCGAGAACAATCTGATCGCTGACGATGTCCGCTATCTAATCTCTAACCAAAGTGTCGGTGTTGGGTTCGAAAACGAGGGTTCTTAATGATGAGTAATCCATCTCCGATTCGTCAAGGTTTAAAGCGGCTGATCATCGTCTTCTTGATATCCCTGATTTTGGTATGGGTTGGCAGCGAAGTTTCGTTTTATTTCCTCAAAGAGAGTTCCGACCGTGCGCCAGAGACGATCGAATTGGTGATTCCGGCTGGCACAGCCGAGCTGATCGCAGGCGATCAGCCTAATCCTTCAATTCCGGAGGAAATGGTATTTGTGCTCGGGGATACATTGGTTGTCAAAAATGATGATAGTGTTGATCACCAGTTAGGACCATTATGGATCCCACCACAATCAAAAGCCAGTTTGGTACTGGATACTGCAGACAGGTATGCTTACTCTTGTTCTTTTCAGCCCAGTCAATATCTTGGTGTAAACGTAAAGCAACCCACGACATGGGAAACTCGACTTGTGGCTTTGGGTTTTGCAGTTCCAGCCACAACGGCGTTTATTTTTATTTACAGTTTGGTGCTTTGGCCGATAGGCCATCAACCGGAGATGAACAAATCTCTTGGGCTGGAAACTGGTGAAAAGCCCTCACAATCATGAAACTCAATCGACTAATTAGCCACAGATGGTGGAAGACGAGTTTGTTAGTTATCGCCGCAGTCATTGTAATGATTCGTCTGGGCCTCTGGCAGCTGGATCGATTGGATCAGAGACGAGCGTTCAATGCCCGGGTGGAAGAACAGCTTGCTCAGAGTGCTTTAGAAATAAGCGAAGAGAATTTAAGAGCGGATTTGTACAACATGGAGTACAGGGAGGCGATTGTTCTAGGCGAGTATGACCATGACCGCCAGGTCGTGTTACGCAACCAAGATTGGCAAGGTAGGTTAGGCGTCCATCTGTTGACTCCTCTGATCGTCCAAGGGAGCGATCGGGCGATAATGGTAAATCGTGGTTGGATACCCTATGAGGATTTTGAGGCCGGAAAATTATCCAAATTTGACGAAAGTGGTTTGGTTGAGGTTAATGGTGTCATCCGCAGATCGCAAACAAAACCCAGGATTGGTGGGCGTGCAGATCAGATCCCAGCTGAGGGTGAACCACCATTGCAAGCCTGGAACTGGATCAACGTTGGGGGCATCGCTGGTCAGTTACCATATGAATTGTTGCCTGTTTATTTACAAGGTTCACCTGAGCCATCTCGTAACCAGATGCCTTACAGAACACAACTTGAGTTAGATCTCAATGAGGGATCTCATCTTGGATATGCCTTCCAGTGGTTTACCTTCGCGTTAATCCTGGCAATTGGATACCCAATCTATGTCAGTCGAGAAGAAAAACGCCTATCGACACCTACAAGTAAGGGCAAACCATATATAAGTCAAAACAAGCCCAGGCATGATGCAGGTGCCGAAGGATACAAAAAAGTATGAACTCTGGACAAGAATCAGTTCAAAAGGTTGCCCCGGCATTTCGATATCTGCTGCTGTCAACAGCAATCCTTGCTTTCACATTGATTGTGGTTGGGATTTCTATCCGGGTAACCGATTCGGGCGACTTCTGCGTTGGTTGGCCAACGTGTTCTGGCAACTGGATTGTTTCCCCTCAATATTCAGCGTTCATCCCGTATTTGCATCGTGTCCTGGCTGCATTAACTGGATTAGGCTTGATCACATCTTTAGCTTATGCCTGGTGGCGCTACCGTGAACAACTCTGGATCCTTGGTTCACTGAGTGTGGCATTTGGGCTGATGGTGATCCAGGTAATTATGGGTAGATTGGTTGTTACCCCAAACAGTTTGCTGCCAGTTTCAATAATTCACTTTGCATTGTCTTTGGGGATTTTAGGATTGATAATCGTACCGTTGGTGTTTCTTTATCACCCTTCCTCTTCGAAATTCCCAAGCCTGAATTATTCAACCCGGTTTTCATGGTTAGTTCTGTTGAATTTAGTAGCATTGCTTGCATTATTTTTGAGTGGTAGCTGGCTTTCTGCGAGTGGAACACCTGCTTACTGTCAGGGTTGGCCATTGTGCGCACAATTGCTGCCGCCGGGAGATTTTTTCGGTTGGCTGAATTTAGCTCACCGCGCGGTAACTTTCATTTCGGCTATTCTGATGATTTTCTTAGTCTTCCAGGCCTGGCGAACTCAGAGGAGCCGGACTGCGATCCTGGTCGCCTCAACAGCCACAGGTGTGCTATTTTTCATGCAAGCCTTGATGGGAAACGTGGAATCTGCCCAAAACTATCCCAGCTATCTCATCGGGTTACATGCAATCACGGCAGTAGCAGTATGGATTTCGATGCTAATTCTGGTGACTCTAGTCGGATTGGAGGCTCACCTGACAATTGATGATTCGGAGAAGCCATTGAGCTGGAGTGAACGCGGGATCAAGCAGCTTCTTTTGGATTACTTGATGCTCACCAAGCCGATCGTAGTGGCCTTATTGCTGGTGACAACCTTTGCGGGGATGGTTGTTGGAGCTCGATCTTGGCCCTCATTGAACCTGACTTTTTGGACATTGCTGGCTGGTTTTCTCGCTGCGGGTGGTTCTGGTGCGATCAACCAGTATATCGATCGCCAGGATGACAATAAGATGCAGCGCACCGCGAAACGACCCATACCTTCCGGTCGACTTACTCCTGGGGAAGGACTGGCATTCGGGGTCGCAGCCACCCTGATCTCCTTTTATTTAATGGTGGCCAAGGTCAACTTCCTGGCCGCAATATTAACGTTGGCAGGAATCATTTACTATGTTCTTCTTTATAGCATATTGCTGAAAAAGACAACTGTCCAGAATATCGTCATCGGTGGAGGTGCAGGAGCTATCCCGCCATTGATTGGGTGGGCAGCAGCAACTGGAAGCCTAAATATACCCTCACTATTCCTGTTCGCAGTGGTATTTATGTGGACGCCACCACATTTTTGGGCATTAGCCCTTGTAAGACAGAAAGATTATGCTCGAGCTGGTGTGCCAATGCTGCCAGTAGTACGTGGTGAGAGGGAGACTCGCTGGCAGATCTTCATTTACACGATAGAGCTAGTCGCTCTAACTTTGATCATGCCGCTTTTTGGACTTGGGGGTGGTATATACCTCGTTAGTGCTGTGCTATTAGGAGGATTGCTGCTCTATTCAGCCTGGAGAGTCTATCGCGAAGAGGGGAACAAAGTGGCCTGGAAGATGTACCGTCATTCCAGCATGTACTTGGCGTTCTTATTCGTGGCGTTGATGGTTGACGCGCTTTTGTGATTATTGGTAGGTTCTTATCGGTGGAATACCGGAGAGCTAAACTCTCCGGTATTTTTTTATGGCTGCCTGACTTCTACCTCAACTGTGATATCTCCTGCATTTTGAAAATTGAGGGTAAGCGGGAAGCTATCTCCAGGAGCAAGGTCTCTTAACAAGCTGATAAGCATAACGTGTAATCCCCCTGGTGAAAATTCTAATTCTTCGTTAGCTGGAATGACGATCAAATCCTGGCGTTCCATTGTCATAACACCCGCAGAATCCATCTTGCTCAGATGAATTTCAACCATGTCGGCAGTATCAGTGTTTGCGTCAATAAGGTTGTCTGGTGAGTCATTGGGATTTGTGAGGATGAAATATACCGCGCTGTTATCTCCTACAAAACCTGGTCGAGCCCATGCATCCTTGACGTTAATGTTATTGTTTCCTGCACAAGCGCTAACCGAGATAAGCAAGCAGAAAAATAGAAAAGAAAGAGAGAAGGTTTTCAAAGGAATCCTCCTAAATCTAGGTACCTACACCTAGGAAACGCTCCAGCCAACGCCTGCGCCAGATTAGCGCCTTGGCCTTTTTTACGATGCGATGCGACTTCACTAGAGGTCAAACCGGAAAGGCTGGACATTGCCTGATCTCCTGACTCTACCAAATACAGATACACCCCACAACAAGAACAAATTATACAAGATATATTTTCTTCTTGGAATTAATAGAATTAAGTGATGTCAAATGGAAATCAATTGACTCCGGTTCTGGAGTTGTGGCTTAGATCACCTGGACCAATGTCCCCCGCCCGAGCTTGTACCATTCTGAGCGTTGTATTTTGGGTGTTGTCCAGCGGTAGATCCACCTGGCATCATCATTGCGCATATTAACGCACCCATGACTCATGGGCCAACCGAAGTTGTTATGCCAGTAAGTGCCATGGAAACCAATCCCGTAAGAGTGAAAAAAGCTCACCCAAGGGACACCGGGTAGTTCATAGGCTTCTAGATCACTGGTCAGATTTCCGTCACCCATGTGCCGAGAAGGAGTCTTTCTGGAGATATGAAAATTCCCTTTGGGTGTGTCGGAGGGGATCCCATTCGGGGATGGACCATGGCTGTGGATACCTGTGGAGACAGTAGCTTGAAAGACCTTTTCGTCACGTTCGTAGGCATGCACGGTTTGATCGGCGATGGATAACACGATGCGCTTGTCTTCTGGAGGCAATTGAGGAGAAATTGCTCTTATCTCTCCTGCTGGAATGGGGCGAACATGACTGGCAGGGATGTAATACTGCACGCCAAGACGGTCATCGGTCAGACCATACCAGGGTTCTCCCTCAGGGCCTTCTATCAGGTGAGTGATCCAATATATCGAACCATAGTAGAGGCGGTAAACAGGCTGCCAGGAATCAGAGTAGCCCCTACGCAATGCTTGAGTGAAAGGAACTGTTATTTCACCA